>CAZKLA010000007.1:0-39491 GCA_964553455.1 uncultured Aquiluna sp.
CGCACCTGCATGGCATGCAGGGGGTCAGGGGTTCAAGTCCCCTCAGGTCCACCAAGGAACAAGCCCGCTCCGGCGGGCTTTTCTGCTTCTTGGGATCTTTCGATTCATGGTTCTAGAAGCTGGTCAACATGAACGCATATGCCTCTCAAACTTCCAGCTAATTTGCAGATTTATCGCTTAGGCTCTGAGAACACACAGTGTTTCGAAAGGACCCAGGTTGGCTATCTCTCACAACCCAATTTTCAATCAGGCCATGGTTACCGGCGTAAAGAACGCGGAGTTGGACCAGCAGCAGGTTGATCAGGAGTTTTCTCGCCTCACCGGTACCCCAATGACCTTGGAAGGAACGGCCTCAAAGGTGCTTGGGCTATTTGTTGTGGTTGCTATCGCAGCAGGAGCAACCTGGATGTTCAACCTCACCGGCTTGGTATTTCCTGCCATGTTCGTTGGTCTTGGACTAGGGCTTTGGGCAACCTTTGGTAAGAAGGTGCGTCCAGGCGTCATGATCGCCTACGCAGCAGCTCAGGGTGTTTTCATCGGTGGACTTTCGATGATTTTTGAGGCCATGTACCCCGGCATCGCTCAGACCGCCGTGCTTGGCACATTGGCTACCGCAGGTGCGATGTTCGCCGCCTACCGTTTCGGCTGGGTAAAGGTTGACGCTCGATTCACCCGAGTCATGATGTTCTCGCTTATCGGTTACGGTGTCTTTGCCTTGGTGAACTTCGGTTTTGCGATGTTCGCCGGCATGAGCGTTTACTCCTCACCGTTTGGTTGGCTAATTGCTCTGGTTGGTGTCGGCCTTGCTGCCTTCACGCTAAACCTTGATTTCGAAGCGATTCGCGAGGGTGTTGCTCAGCGACTTCCTCAGGACATGGAATGGCGCGCGGCCTTTGGTTTGACCGCATCGCTGATCTGGCTCTATGTCGAGATTCTTCGTTTGCTTGCGATCTTCAACAGCAACAACAACTAACTAGCTTTAGATTGCCACTGCGACCATAGTTGTCGCAGATCCCAGGCATTCTCAGCCAGGACAGAGACCCCTCGCACTCCGGTGCGGCGGGTCTTTCCTGATATCAGGAGCAATCGGTTTTGGAATAACACCTGACTTGCTCTGCGCTGGGCCTCATCAAAGAAGGTGGCATCCGCGCAGCCTGAACCATCATCCAGGCTGATAAAGACCACGCGTTTACCGCTTCGCATCGGAGGGGACTGGGTGGCAACTCTAACCCCAGCAATCAAAACCTCGGTGTTACTTCGAAGTGAAATTAGCTCACCGGCTCTGACCACACCCATCTCGTCGAGCATCTGCTGGAACTGCTCTATCTGGTGACCAGATATCTCCATTCCGGTGATCGACAGTTCTTGTTCAATTTGCTCCTGGCGAGTCGGCTTGTGGCCGCCCTTGCTAAGCGGAGCCTCCGCATCAAAATCAAATGCCATCTGATTCAGATCCAGCTTGGGAGCTGCCTTCGCACTTAGCTGCCGGATGCGAATCATTAGATCACCACGGTTGCTGTCGGTTTGTGGCGTGATTTTGGCGAGCGTGTCTAGCGCTCCAATCAGCGCCAAGCGGCTGAGCGTTCTTCTTGAGGGTCTCGCCCTGAGGTAAAAGTCACTGAGATTTACAAACGGCTGGTTAGCTTTGATGCGCTCAAGTTCTGGCTTTGAGATGCCAGCTATGTCAGACAGGGCCATCCTGACCCCGATACTCTCTCCACTTCGTTCAACTCGATACTCATCGGTTGAATAGTTCACATCTATCGGTAGCAACTTCACTCCTAGCCTTCTTGCTTCGGCTAGCAATAACCTTCTCGGATACATGCCTGGATCGTGGGTGAGTAAACCAGCAATAAATTCGGTGGGGAAGTGGGTCTTGAGCCAGGCTGATTGATAGGTAGGCAGTGCGAATGCCGCTCCGTGAGCCTTGCAGAATCCAAAAGAGCCAAAGCCTTCAATAATCGACCAGACTCGCTCAATTACTTCTTTGGAGTAGCCCCTGGCGGAGGCGGATTTCTTGAAGTATTCCCCAATCTTTACAGCCTTATCTGGCTTGGCCAACTGCCTGCGATGCTCATCTGCTCGAGCAAGCGTGCAGCCGGTCATCACCTGCATAATTCGCATTAGCTGTTCGTGAAAGACCACGACGCCATAGCTCTCCTCAAGAATTGGCTTTAGGTCAGGGTGAATGTAATCCGGTTCGCGAAAGCCATGCCTGCCATCTAGATATGGCGAAATCATGTTGCCCTTCATTGGTCCTGGTCTAAACAGTGATATCTGAAGAGTGAGGTCATTGAACTTGGTTGGCTGGTGCTTACCAGTGAGCTCTCTTTGCCCGGGGGATTCAATCTGGAACATGCCCAGGGTGTTGGTCGTGCGGATGGTCCGATAGACCTCGGGATCCGATCGGTCAACGGCATCAAGGTCTACTGCTTTCTCGCTCACCCTTGCTATCTCTTGAATCGTGTATGCCATGGCAGATTGCATTCTGACCCCGAGCACATCTAGCTTTAGAAACCCCATCGGGTCCATGTCGTCTTTATCGAACTGACTCATTGGTAATCCAACGCCGCTGGGTTCAGTCGGGGTGAGGTTCAAAAGCTCACTGTTTCCCAGAATCACTCCGCAGGGATGCATCGAGATGTGTCTTGGCAGCCTGTCTAATCGCTGGGTGATATCTACTAAGAGGTTGAGTTTTCGGTCTTCGGCTGACTGCTTGGCAAACTCCTCGAGTTCTGGTTTATTTGCCATTGCCTCGCGAAAGCTTCGGGCGGAAAAGCGCCAGATGTTCTTGGCGATCTCATCAATCTGATCTTCTTCGATTCCAAGGGCGAGCCCAGAATCTCTTACCGCTCCGCGCCCGCGATAGGTGGACTGCATTGAGAGCAAGGTGACTCGATCACCTCCGTAGCGGCGGAAGATTGCCTTGTAGATGTCATGCCGGCGGGCAGACTCAACATCGATATCTATATCGGGCAGAGTGGAGCGCTCGGTGGAGAGAAATCTTTCAAATAGCAGGCCCTCGCTGATCGGATCAACCCCGGAGATGCCGAGTAGGTAGTTGATTAACGAACCTGCCCCCGAGCCTCTGGCGGCAATTCGAATCTTCATGTCGCGAATCATTTGTGCCACATCGGCGACGGTCAAGAAGTAGGTGGCAAATCCGAGTTTGTTTACGGCGATGAGCTCTTTACTCAATCGGTGTTGAATATCTGCCAGCTTGGCCGCTGGCGCTTGCGGGTAGCGCCATTCAATGGCGCTGTGGGTCTTTTGCCACAGCACCTCAAAGGGATTGCCGGTTATGCCGAGTGCCGATTGCTCCGGAGTCTTTGGCTTGCCCCAGCCGCAATCGGACTGCGGGTTTAGGCGACAACGATCTGCCAGGTTTGCGGTACTTCTAAGTAGCTCAATTGATTGCTTTGGGTTTTCGGTGATCTCCAGTGCCAGTTGAACCATCTGCGGTTGCGGCTTGAGCCAGGCCTGAGCATTCGGCTGGGGTGCGAATAGCCCGAGTGGTTCGAGATGCCTTGCGGAATCCAGAACGTCTGCGGTTACGGCATCATCTGGCTCGAGATACCTAACCGCATTGCTGAGGATGCTCGGTAATTTATTCGCTCGAGCCAACTCCAGCATTGCTCTAGCGTGCTCAATTGAAAGCGGGGTGCCCGGTTCGGTTAGGTGAGTGACCACCTCAATCGCAAGTTGCCCTGGGATTGTGAGCTGGGAATGCATCTCACTGAGTCTGGCTAGCGCGAGTTGCGGGTTGGCGGTCACCGATTCCGAGACTATGTTCCCTGCGCCAACCAAGATGGTGCAGCTAGCCGCTAGCTCCGACAATCTATTTAGATCAATCGCGATGTTCTTTTGCTTGCCACGTCCGGTTTGTGCGGCCGAAACGATTCGGCAAAGCCCAGCCCAGCCCCTGCCCTTATCACCGCCGTGAGCAAGAATTGTCACTCTGCCAAAGTCCGCAACCATTAGGTTCACGCCGATGATCGGGGAGATGCCGAGCTGGACGCAGGCACCGATGTGCTTTACGGCTCCATAGAGCCCGTCTCGATCGGTTATCGCCAGTGCGTCAAAGCCCATCGACTTCGCCGCTATTGCCAAACGTTCCGGTCTAGTGACTCCGTAGTGGGCAGAAAATGCAGAAGATACGTTTAGGTGAGTAAAACTCATTGGCTATTGAGCTGGCTTACTTCCCAGCGATCTTCGGGTCGCTCGTGCCTAAGCTCAAAGAAAAAGCGCAGTTCTCCGCTTGCTGCCCACAAGCGCCACATTTCAACCTCTAGCAGGGCCGCTCCAGCCCCCTTGGGTGCCGCAGCAGCATTTTCCCACCAGAGTCTTCTCGAGTACCAGCGAACCGGTCTAGAGGCCACCAGGAACGATTTACCCTGGTAGTTAAAGCCAACCGGAGCGCCGTCAAAATCCAGCATCACGCCGGTAATTTCTTCTAGCCGCATTCCCCAAACCTCTCGCAAATCGAACAAATGTTCGAATACTTAGAAGTGTATTGGTGGCACCGACATTTTCAAAATGAGTTAGTCAACCTTGGCGATAAGTTCGGCTGAGTTGTTCTGAACTGAGCCAACTGCGCTAGATACCGGGTGGTATTCGAGTGCGGCAGCAACCTCATCAGACTCATCGCTCAGCGCTGCTAGCACCTCTGCTGTGGTCTGGTAGTCAGGGGCCAGCCAGGCACTGAGATTCTCTTCAGACAGCATCACCGGGTTGCGATTGTGAATCCGAGCCAGCTCAGGTGCGGACTCCTTGGTCAGCAGCGAGCAGGTCAGAACCCATCTGGTTGGATCATTGGCTGCCTTCGCAGGGTTTCGCCACCAGGAGTAGATTCCGGCAAACGCAAGCATGCCTTCGCTCGGGTGAATGAAATAAGGAACCTTGCTATCGGCAATAGTGCTCTGCCACTCAAAGTAGCCATCTGCGGGAATCGCACAGCGCTTCGATAGTGCGGCTTCTTGAAAGCTGGGCTTATCAAGCACCGATTCGATTCTGGCGTTGATCAGGGGAGTGGTGGAAACTTCCTTAGCCCAGCTTGGGATCAAGCCCCAGCGAGCCGAATGGAGCTGCCTAGATGGCATGCCATCAATCTCTCGTTCCACAATCATTGGGATCTGAGTGGTCGGCGGAACGTTGTAGCTTCGAAAATCTAAGTCAGTCTCTAGCTCATCGATCTCAAATAACTCCGTGATGAAGTCTGTGGTTTTGGCAATTACGAATCGACCGCACATCTCACACCAGCCTTATCTCGGAAGCGACACTGAGAATCCTGCCACACAGCTTGGATTAGTTGACGGGCTGAGCCAACAGCTCTAGTCGCTTCACAAATGAGCTGGCAAATCTTGGCTGGGCAACTTCTATATCTCCCCAAGCGGTCACGAAGCGAATGCCCTGGAGTGAACTTAGGCTCCAGACCTCACAACCGGCCAGGCTTTCAGGCTTGGCACGCTCGGTAGCAGTTTGGTATCCAGCCTGGTTGGCCAGTTCAAAGACCAAATCTCGCGTGATAGATGGCAGCCAGTTGGTTGAATCATCTGGTCCGTGGAGAACATCCCCTCGCCACCAGACAATTGAGCTCAATGCTCCATCGGCAATATGACCGCTCTCGCTGAGCAGCACAGCTTCGTCGGCACCACTCAGGTTTGCCCTGCGCCTAATTTGCTGACCGATAGAAAGATCTGGACCCTTGACGCGGTATTGCTTTCTAGGGTCTGGCTCATCGCTGGTCCAAAGCGTCAGAGATTCAGTTCGCTCTGGTGCCTCTCGAACTCTAAAAACCAGTCGCTCTCCCTCGGGAAGCATGTCCCGATACTCCAGTCTGGGAAACCAGTCACCCTCGAGCGGAATGAGGGCTTTTGCCGCCTCAAAGAAAGCGGGAAGCTCAGCTTGAATCTTTGGATCTTGGATTGAAGACTGAAAACGAGCGAAGTGACGATCGAGTGCTCTGACCCTGCCACTTCGGACTAGAAAGCTGTCTGCCACTGTTAGAGATTCACTGAGAGTGGCATCAACGCGACGGAGTTCCCCGTCGCGGAATTGGTAGAAATCGCCAGCTATGCTCACCTGAACTAGATTAGGGTGCTTGAAGGAGGTCCAATGCCGCTCTACTGCGAATCTTTGCAATCCTGGACCTCAGCGCAAGACATTTTCTGCTCAATTTTCGCCAACCAACCAAATGCTTTTTGGCTGGATAGGCAGCACCACCCGAATTCGCCATTTTCGATCATGGGGGTCGGAGTTCCAGCCGAAGCGGTGGATCTAGATGAAGAGCACGAGGATCTAGATCTGCCATTTAGCTTCCGCCCGTATCTGGTGGGCGTGATGCACTATTCCGACAGCGCTGAACCTAGTGGCCTTGGGGACTGGCTCAGGGTTGATCGTGCCTTTGTCTATGACCACACTGACAAGCGGCTGTATTTTGTTGGAAGGTTCCCATCCAGGGCCGATTTCGACCAGTGGCACCACGCAGCGCTTTTGAGGCTTGCGCTAATTGGTGGTGATTCCGCCAGCTACGCGCTGCATAATCCAGCTGCTACCAGCACAGAGCTAGTTTGCCTGGACAGTAAGCACGACTATCAAAACAAGATTGAAGTGGCCAAGAATCATATTGCCAAGGGCGATGTCTATCAGCTTTGCCTGACCACTCGGCTGGTTGGTGAATACCAAGGCGATGAACTGAGCTACTTCCTCAGGCTTCGCAGGGCCAACCCTGCCCCGTACGCATCATTTATTCGGGTTGGCGGCAAGTCATACGTTTCAATCTCTCCGGAGCGGTTCATGTCCATCGACGCAGGCATTGTGACCTCCAGCCCGATAAAGGGCACCAGGCCAAGATCTGATGATCCAGTAGTTGATGCCCAGCTGGCTGCTGAACTTAGCGAAAGCGATAAGGAACAGGCCGAGAATCTAATGATTGTCGACCTGGTTCGTAACGATCTTTCGGTGGTTTGTGAACCAGAGTCGATTCTGGTGAGTGATCTTTTGAAGGTTAGAAGCTATTCCACGGTCCACCAGCTGGTTTCCGATGTAACAGGCAAGCTTCGATCGGGCGTGAAGACCTCGCAGGCAATAGCAGCGCTGTTCCCTGGCGGCTCAATGACTGGCGCACCAAAACTTCGAGCCATGGAGATTATTCGTGAACTGGAAGCGGCTGAGCGTGACGGCTACTCGGGCGGAATCGGCTTCATCTCCGGAAACGGCAACCTAGATCTGGGCATGGTGATTCGAACCGCGGTCTTTGACTCTGGCAAGGTGACAATCGGAATCGGGGGTGGCATCACTTCAGGTTCTGAGGCAGCCGCTGAACATCAAGAGATACAAATAAAGGCCCAAGCCCACGTAAGTGCGCTATCCGCCACCGTGCGTTGGTAACCTTTTACCCTAAATGTTTAGAGGTTTTCATTGAGCACTGAGTACAACTTCCACGCCATTCAAGATAAGTGGCTTCCGGTCTGGGATGAGCGTAAGCCTTTCAACTCTTCCGTGCCTGGGGATACTCGTCCAAAGAAGTACGTGCTCGACATGTTCCCTTATCCATCCGGCGATCTGCACATGGGGCACGCTGAGGCCTATGCGCTTGGCGATGTTATTGCTCGCTACTGGGCTCAAAAGGGTTTCAACGTAATGCACCCGATCGGTTGGGATGCCTTTGGACTTCCCGCCGAGAACGCGGCTATCAAGCGCGGATTAGATCCTCGCAAGTGGACCTACGAGAACATCGATCAGCAGAAGTCGTCAATGCGACGTTATGCCTCCAGCTTTGACTGGGACCGAGTGCTTCAGACCTGCGACCCGATTTACTACCGCTGGAACCAGTGGCTGTTTCTAGAGTTTTACAAGCGCGGCTTGGCCTACCGTAAGAACTCCAATGTGAACTGGTGCCCTAGCTGCCAGACTGTTTTGGCGAATGAGCAGGTTGTGCAAGGTCTCTGCGAGCGCTGTGACTCCCAGGTAACCAAGAAGGCGCTAACTCAGTGGTACTTCAAGGTGACCGACTATGCCGACCGCCTGCTGGATGATTTGGATACCCTCGAAGGCAACTGGCCAGCCAAAGTGCTAACCATGCAGCGCAACTGGATCGGCAGATCACAGGGCGCAAACGTTGACTTCGAAATCGAAGGTCGCTCTGAGAAGCTAACCGTCTTTACGACACGGCCAGACACTCTGTATGGCGCGACATTCATGGTGGTAGCCGCCGATAGTGACCTAGCGCTTGAGCTTGCGTCGATGGCGGAACCTGCAACCAGAATGAAGTTCCAGGATTACCTAGAGAAGGTCAAGCAATCCAACGACATCGAGCGCCTCGCTTCTGACCGGGAGAAGACCGGTGTCTTCCTCGATCGATTCGCCATCAATCCACTAAGCGGTGAGCGCATTCCAATCTGGGCATCCGACTACGTTTTGGCCGACTACGGAACCGGTGCGATCATGGCGGTGCCGGCGCACGATGAACGTGATATGGCGTTTGCGAATGCCCTCGATCTTCCGGTTGTCGATGTGGTTGACACCGGCGAAGAACTTCCTTCCGTCTCTCGAGTTGCGACCGCCGGTGATGGTGTTGTAATCAACTCTGGGCCGTTGAATGGCTTGAGCAAGAAAGACGCGATTGCCAAGGCAATCGAGATTATTTCCGAGCGCAAGCTGGGCGAAGGTGCTAAAAACTTCCGCCTGCGAGACTGGCTGATTTCACGCCAGCGCTACTGGGGAACTCCAATTCCGATTATCCACTGCGAGTCTTGCGGTGAGGTGCCGGTGCCTTCGGACCAGCTACCGGTCGAACTGCCAGACAGCGCAGGACTTGACCTATCGCCAAAGGGTACCTCGCCACTGGGCGCAGCAAGCGCTTGGGTGAACGTCAACTGTCCTAACTGCGGTAAGGCTGCCAAGCGAGACTCCGACACCATGGACACCTTTGTGGACAGCTCCTGGTACTTCCTTCGCTACCTAAACCCAAACAGCGAAGAGTTTGCCTTCGATCCAGAGGCCGCCAAGCAATGGGCTCCGGTTGACCAATATGTGGGCGGCGTGACTCACGCAATCCTTCACCTGCTATACGCGCGCTTCTTTACCAAGGTGCTTCACGACATCGGGTTGATTGACTTCGAAGAACCATTCACGAGGCTTCTAAACCAGGGCATGGTGCTTATGAATGGCTCCGCCATGAGCAAGTCTCGTGGCAACCTGGTGCGTCTATCGGAGCAGCTTGATGAGCACGGTGTGGACGCCATCCGATTGACCATGGCCTTTGCTGGCCCGCCTGAAGATGACATTGACTGGGCAGATGTTTCGCCAGGTGCGAGCTCTAAGTTCTTGGCACGCGCTTGGAGAATTGCGCAGGATGTAAATTCCGAAGTTGGAATAGATGTAACCAAGGGTGACCCTGCGGTTCGTAAGGCCACCCACACCTTCCTAGCTGGCTTCAGCGAAGCAATTGAATCCTTCAAGTTCAACGTTGGCGTAGCGAAGGCAATGGAGCTTACCAACGCACTTCGTAAGGCAATTGACAGCGGTTGTGGCCCATCAGACCCAGCAGTCCGCGAGGGTGCTGAGGAGCTAGCAAAAGCGCTATCGCTGTTTGCCCCTTACGCATCTGAAGACATGTGGTCTCTTCTTGGACACCAGCCCTGTGTCGCACTTGCTCAATTCCGCACCGCAGACCTGTCGCTTTTGGTTGAGGACTCAGTGGTTGCTATCGCGCAGGTGGATGGCAAGCTCCGCGATCGCTTTGAGGTTCCTGCCGGCATCTCTGAAGAAGATCTTCGCGAACTTGCGTTGAACTCCGAAGCAGTCAAGCGAGCGATTGGCGATAGGGAGCTTGCTCAGGTAATTGTCCGAGCGCCAAAGCTTGTAAACATCGCGACCAAGTAGCAAATTATCCACCGATAGCTGGAAAGTCACGCGCCAGACTAAACGGCTCAGCATGCTTTGAGCATGCAGAAGATAAGTCAATGGTTGTCAGCTCTTACTACGAGTCAAAGAGTCGTAGTTGTTGGGCTGGCACTGGTCGTGTTGTATCTACTTGGAACCTCATTTAGTTCCAACAACCAGGCAAACAGGCTAGACCTGAGCTATGTGGGGAGTATCGCATCTGAATCCCCGCAGGTTCGCGGTGAGATTTATGTTCATGTTGCTGGTCAGGTAAAGAATCCTGGGCTTTACTCGTTGCCCGTTGGCTCCAGAGTGGAAGATGCCATAGAGCTAGCCGGCGGGATGACCAAATCGGCTTTCGAGCAAAGCGTAAATCTTGCGCGCATGATCTCTGATGGAGAGCAAATTGTCATTCTTGATCGATCTCAGGTTTCAAGTGCCGGGTCCTCCTCGGAATTCATCTCTCTAAACAACGCAACTCTCGAGCAACTCGAGTCCCTGCCTGGCGTGGGTCCTTCGCTAGCGAACAGAATCATCGACCATAGAAAGGCAATTGGTTCGTTCTCGGATATCTTGCAGCTCAGGGATGTGTCAGGGATAGGGGAGAAGCTCTTCGCAAAAATCTCACCGCATCTAACGTTGTGATTACTCTTCTAGCGGCCGGCTATTGGTTATTTCTTTGGATCACCGCTGCGCCAAACCTGGAATCAACTTTGAAGATCAGTTTCCCGAAGCTGGATTCGATTGAGGAATTGCGCGCAAAGTTTCTGTTCAACCTCAGTGGTGTAAGCGAAGACAGCTCCGGCCTAGTAGCCGGACTCGCTATCGGTGAAAGAGGGCTAATCAGCGAAGCCCTCACTGAGAATATGAAGACGTTATCGCTCACGCACCTGGTGGCTGTGAGTGGAGCGAATCTAGCCATCATCGCGGCCGCAGTATTCCTCACGGCTTCGCTATTCGGACTTCCAAGGTCATACCGATTTGTGCTGGCTTATCTTTCGATTGCTGCTTACATTCTCTTGGTCGGCCCAGAGTCAAGCGTTCTTCGCGCCGGCACCATGGCGGCTTTTGTGATGGCTGGCTGGTGGCTTGGTCGCAAGGTTAATCCGCTAATCCCGCTGTCATGGGCGGTAGTGGTTCTACTTGCCATTGATCCAGGCCTTGCCGTCGATATTGGATTCGCACTGTCTGTGTTCGCAACTCTCGGACTCTTGGTACTAGCTAGCAATCTGCACGAAAGACTTGAACCCAAACTAGGCACTTGGCTTTCGTTGGGCGTCGCTGCCTCGGTGGCAGCGCAGCTTTACACGTTGCCGGTGTTGCTGATCCTTCAGCCCTCGATTCCGGTCTATTCGGTTCTGGCCAATCTCGCCGTTGAGGCTGTGGTTGCGCCGGTGACAGTGCTCGGGATTCTGGCCGTTATCGCTTCGGCGTTCTACCCTCCACTGGCGCAACTACTCTCCTGGTTGGCTTCGCTTGGGACCTGGTGGATTGAGAGTGTGGCGAACCAGCTAAGTGAACTGCCACTGACTCGTTTACCAATGATTCCAGGGGCAATCGGAATTGGCTTCACGGTCTGCCTGGTGGTTGGCATCACATTGATTTTGGTTTCCAAGCGATCAAGTCTGAAAACCGTGGGAGCAATCAGCGCATCGCTATTTTTGATTCCCGTTGGCTGGGTTGCCACGGATCTAGAACGCCAGCGAAGCTTTCACGACGGCTGGCAGGTGCTCAACTGCGATGTTGGTCAAGGTGATGCTCTGCTGATCCGGGATCAGGGAAAGATAGCGCTGATCGATGTCGGTCGTGATGACGCATTGATAGATTCATGCCTCACCGCTGTCGGGGTGAACCATATTGACCTTCTGGTGCTCACGCACTATGACGCCGATCACGTTGGTGGAATAAATGGAGCCATTCGGAACCGAAGCGTGGGTCTCGCTCTAGTTTCCGGTTTTGCCGATAACCGTCCATTGGTAGCGGTGGTGGCGGAGGCTCTAGAGCGCTCCACCCAGGAAAAACTTGTCGGATACTCGGGGATGACTGGTTCTTTGGGGTCAGTCAAATGGCGAGTTTTGAGCCCGACATTCGAAGCGAAAGAGGCTCAAGACAGCAATGACGCCTCTTTGGCAATGGCTTTTGGGTTTGATGGATTCAACCTGCTTGCGCTTGGAGACCTCGGGGAGGTCGGCCAGCTCAGGCTAATTCGAGGGTCATACCCATGGCTTTCCGAGTTGAGTGAGGAAGCGCTCGTGTTGAAAGTTGCTCATCACGGCTCCAAGGACCAGTCGACAGTTCTGCACTCCCTGGTTCAGCCGGACGTGTCCCTGATTTCCGTTGGTGCTGAAAATGACTACGGGCATCCTGCCAAAAGCGTGCTTTTGATGCTTCAGGGTCTCGGCAGCCACGTCCTGAGGACGGACATCCAGGGGGCAATTTCACTGCGCATTGAGGATAAACGCTTGGTGGCGGCCGCCGGAGGTAAACTTTCGATGTGAGCGGGAAAACGGTTTATTGGAATCAGGCGGACATCGCTCCGCTGGTTTTGGTTACCGGCAACGAGAGTTATCTTGCCTCCAGGGCAATTTCCGGAATCAAAGCCAAGCTTCGCTCGCTCCACCCGGATCTTGAGGTGACTGAGGTTGCGGAGGGGGACTATTCCCCAGGGCTGCTCTTTACTGTTGCCGCCCCTTCATTGTTTGCGGAACCCAGGCTTGTAATCATTCAAAACGCGTCCGAAGGATTACTTGAGGATCTGAATCAGCTAATCGCGGAACCGGTCGAGAACTGCACCGTCGTAGTTCGGCTATCAAATGCTGTCGGGCATAACGGCAAGGTGAAGACCGCATTGGGACCTAATGCCCTTAATGTCTCCTGCGAAGAGCTGAAGAAGGATGCCGACAAGGCCGACTTCGTAAAGTCTGAACTTCAGGCACTCGGGAAGAAGATCGATGCTGCCGGGCTCAAGGCCCTACTCTCTGCCTTCAATCAAGACTTAGCCGAGCTTGGCGGAGCCTGCTCGCAACTCGCTACCAGCACCAGCGCGACGATAACCCTCGAAATCGTAGAGCAAACCTTTCAGGGTCGGGTGGAAACCAACGCCTTCAAGATTGCGGACGCCGCACTGGCTGGCAATGCGGCTGAGGCTATTCGGCTATTCAGGCATGGTTTCACAACCGGTATTGATCCAGTTGCCCTCAGTGCGGCCCTGACAATGAAAATCCGCCAGCTAGCGAGACTATTCAATGACCGAAACGCTTCTCCCGGAGCTTTGGGGATGCAGCCCTGGCAATTGGAGAAAGCGCGCAGAGAGCTTTCGGGCTGGGAGGAATCGCAGTTAATCAAGCTGGTTCAGCTGGCGGCTCAAACCGATGCTGACGTTAAGGGCGCGAGCAGAGACCCTGGTTTCTCCATCGAAACGCTCTTGTTCGCAATGGCCCGGAAATAAAAAAACCGGGCCGAAGCCCGGTCTTTCTCGAATCTCTTTAGAGAGCCGCAACCTTCTTGCTGATTGCGCTCTTGCGGTTAGCTGCCTGGTTCTTGTGAACTACGCCCTTAGACACAGCCTTGTCCAGCTTGCGGTTAGCGTTAGCTAGAGCAGCAGCTGCGGCAGCCTTGTCGCCGCCTTCGGTAGCTACACGAACTGCGCGGATGGCAGTCTTTAGCTCCGAGCGTACGGACTTGTTGCGCTCCTCGGCCTTGCGGTTGGTTCCGATGCGCTTGATGTTCGACTTGATGTTTGCCATGTTTCACTTTCTTAGGCGAAAACTTTTTTGAGGTTAATCACCTCAGAACAAGGGGAAACTCTAGCAGTTTGATGCAATAAGGGCAAGCACCATGCGAGAATACCTTCAATCAGATTCCCAAAGCAGAGGTTAGTTTGTCGCCACGCGCCCTAAAGGCTCTTGTTCCGTCTCAAACGGCCCCAAGCCAAATCCGCAATTTCTGCATCATTGCGCACATCGATCACGGCAAGTCCACCCTGGCCGACCGCATGCTCCAGCTCACGGGAATCGTTAGCGATCGCGATATGCGAGCTCAGTACCTAGACCGTATGGACATTGAGCGCGAACGTGGCATCACCATAAAGAGCCAGGCGGTTCGTCTGCCTTGGGAGCTTGAAGGCGTTACCTACGCCATGAACATGATCGACACACCTGGTCACGTTGACTTTACCTACGAGGTGTCTCGCTCTTTGGCAGCCTGCGAAGGCGCGGTGCTATTGGTTGATGCTGCCCAGGGTATTGAGGCCCAGACACTGGCAAATCTTTACCTCGCGATGGAAAACGATCTAGAGATCATTCCGGTTCTGAACAAGATTGACCTGCCTGCTGCGCAGCCCGAGAAGTATGCCGAGGAGCTAGCCAGCTTGATTGGCGGCAACCCAGAGGACTGTCTTCGTGTTTCCGGCAAGACCGGTGTTGGGGTTGCAGAACTTTTGGACAAAATCGTGAAAACCGTCCCTGCGCCGGTGGGAGATGCTGATGCTGCGCCGAGGGCCATGATTTTTGACTCGGTTTACGACTCCTACCGCGGCGTTGTTACCTACGTGCGAATGATTGATGGAACCCTGCACCCGCGCGAACAGATTCAGATGATGTCCACCAAGGCAGTTCATGAGCTTTTGGAGATCGGTGTCATTTCGCCAGAACCAGAGCCGTCCAAGGGATTGTCCGTTGGTGAGGTTGGTTACCTGATCACTGGCGTAAAGGACGTTCGCCAGTCCAAGGTTGGTGACACTGTTACCACCAAGCTAAAGCCAGCGACTCAGGCACTAAAGGGCTACGCCGAGCCCAAGCCAATGGTGTTCTCGGGTATTTACCCAATTGACGGCAGCGACTATCCAAACTTGCGTGAAGCGCTTGATAAGTTGCGACTCTCAGATGCCTCCTTGGTTTACGAGCCGGAGACATCGGCGGCTCTGGGCTTCGGTTTCCGCTGTGGCTTCTTGGGTCTCCTTCACTTGGAGATCATCACAGAGCGCCTTGAGCGCGAATTTAACCTGTCGCTGATTGCAACATCACCCTCGGTGGTTTACAAGGTGACTGTCGATGACGGAAGTCAGCACATTGTCACGAACCCATCCGAATACCCGGAGGGCAAGATTCGTGAGGTTCAGGAGCCGATGGTCAAGGCCACCATCTTGAGCCCTAAGGACTACGTTGGCACCATCATGGAGCTTTGCCAGACCAAGCGAGGCAGCATGATAGACATGCAGTACCTGGGTGAAGACCGGGTTCAGCTTCGCTACAAGCTCCCACTCGCGGAGATTGTTTTTGACTTCTTTGACCAACTCAAGAGCAAGACTCAGGGTTACGCATCTTTGGACTACGAAGAAGATGGCTATGCCGAGGGAGACCTCGTGAAGGTGGATCTCTTGCTCCAGGGTGAGAAGGTGGACGCCTTTAGCTCAATTGTCCACAAGGACAAGGCCTATGCCCACGGAACCAGAATTGCCGCCAAGTTGCGGGAGTTGATTCCTAGGCAGCAATTCGAAGTCCCCATCCAGGCTGCGGTAGGCGCACGAATCATCGCAAGAGAGACCATCAGGGCCATTCGTAAAGACGTTCTTGCCAAGTGTTACGGCGGTGACATCTCTAGAAAGCGCAAGCTCCTCGAGAAGCAAAAAGAGGGTAAAAAGCGCATGAAGATGGTTGGAAGAGTAGAAGTGCCTCAGGAGGCCTTTATCGCTGCGCTTTCGACTGACGAGCCAAAGACTGATAAGAAGAAGTAGTTGGCCGCTTCCTTGCCCTTGGGCCTTAGCTGGCCGAGTGACAATCAGCTAAAGCTGACTCCAAACGCGGGTGCGACCTTTCATGCTTATGTCCACATCCCGTTTTGTGCGGTTCGATGCGGTTATTGCGACTTCAACACCTACACGTCGAAAGAGTTGCGCGGGGTTTCTCAGGATGAGTTTCACATCCCGCTGATTCAAGAAGTTGCCCTGAGTAAGCAGCTGCTATCAAAGTGGGCTATCCCAGATCGGAAGCTGACGACCATCTTTTTTGGTGGCGGGACGCCATCGATGTTTGAGGCAAAACAAATCTCTCAAATCATCGAGTCGCTTAGAACCAACTTTGGCCTGATCGATGACATTGAGATCACCTTGGAGGCCAATCCGGAAGGGTTGGACTACCTCAAGCTCGAAGAACTAAGGACTGCGGGTGTAAACCGAATCAGCCTTGGGGTGCAGTCTTTCGATCAGCAGGTGCTAGATGTTCTAGATCGAGTACACAGTCGAGACAAGGTCATCGCGGCTGTTTCCAAGGCGCGAGAGCTCGGGTTGCGAGTCAGCGTGGATCTGATTTACGGGGCACCAGGTGAGAGCTTGGAGAGCTGGCGCAGCACTCTGGAGCAGGCAATTCAGCTTGGAGTTGAGCACGTCTCCGCCTACTCGCTAATCGTCGAGGATGGTACTGCCATTGCTCGAAAGATAGCGCGCGGAGAGCTCGCGGATGTCGATGAGGACCTAAACGCCGATAAGTATCTGCTAACCGAAGAGCTTCTTGGCCAAGCGGGACTTTCAAACTACGAGGTTTCAAACTGGGGTAACCCATCGCTACACAATCAGGCCTACTGGCATTCGCAGGACTGGTGGGGTTATGGTCCTGGGGCGCACAGCCACATCTCTGGAGCAAGATTCTGGAACCAAAAGCACCCAGCGACCTACACGGCTGCTTTAGCTAAGGGGAGTCCCGCAGCGGGTTTTGAATATCTCGATCCCAGAACCCGGCTGGAGGAACAGCTCTTACTGATGCTCCGCACCGATCGTGGCGTTTCCAGTGCCTTGCTGAGGGAATTGGGTGTGCCAAACGAACTGGTGGCAAATGCCATCGCCAACGGCTTGTTACAACTTGGACCGGGTGGTCAACTTCGAGCGACCCTGAATGGAAGATTGCTGGTGGATGGCTTGGTGCTTGATTTTCTATCAAAATCCAAGGCTTGACCTAGAATTGGCACTCTAGGAAGGTGAGTGCCAATGATTCCCGAACGCTCTCTCGAGGTGCTACGCGCCATCGTGCAGGACTTCATTTACTCATCCCAGCCCGTTGGCTCTAAGTCGCTGTTGGATCGCCACCCGCTTGGCGTATCAGCGGCAACGATTCGCAATGACATGGCGCTGTTGGAGGAAGAAGAGCTGATTGTTGCTCCGCACACCAGTGCGGGCAGAATCCCCACCGAAAAGGGCTATCGCTTGTTTGTCGACAAGCTAGCGGACCTAAAACCGCTGTCGATTGGCGAGAAGTCCGCGATCGAAGGCTTTCTCAATGGGGCGCATGATCTAGACGAGATCGTGGAGCGCAGTGCCCGCCAGCTGGCGATGCTCACCAACTCTTTGGCGCTGGTTCAGTACCCATCGCTTGGTAAATCCACGGTTCGTCACATTGAGCTGATCCCAATTGGTAGCGCTCGACTACTGCTGATGCTCATCACCGATTCAGGTCGAGTACAGCAGCTCCAGCTCGAGGCCACCAATGTGCAAGAGGATTTAGTTCAGGAGCTACGCGGACGGCTAAATGGCATGCTTGCCGGATCGGGCCTTGCGGATGTGAAGAACAAGCTAAGCCAGCTAGAGGTTGAGTTCGCGCCAGACCGCAGAGCGATTGTGGTTCAGGTGATTCAGTCGCTGCAATCCCTGGTTGACGCCAACCGGCAGGAAAAACTAACGGTATCCGGTGCGGCAAACCTTGCCAAGCAAGAGCAGGATTTCTCGGGGGAGCTATCCTCCGTGCTGGAAGCCATCGAAGAGCAAGTTGTGCTTTTGAAGTTGCTGGATGAGCTTCACAGCGATCAGCACGGAGTGGGCCTTCGGATTGGTTCGGAGATTGGTGTCGAGGGGCTAAAGAGCGCTTCGATCATGGTTACCGGCTACGAGAACAACGGCACGGAGGTTGCAAAGTTGGGCGTGCTCGGGCCAACTCGAATGGATTACTCGGGAAACATCGCATCGGTTCGCGCTGTTGCAAGATATCTGTCAAAAATTCTGGAGGCTAACGCTTGAGCGATCACTACGAAGTCCTTGGCGTCTCACGAAGTGCGAGTGACGACGAAATCAAGAAGGCTTATCGCAAACTCGCTCGTGAGCTGCACCCAGATGTAAATCCAGACCCGCAGGCCGCCGAGCGATTCAAGCTCGTTACCCATGCCTATGAGGTGCTTTCAGACCCGCAGCAGCGTGCTGGGTATGACCGTGGTGGCGATGCTGGGTTTGGCCTGGGAGACATCTTTGAATCCTTCTTCGGTGGCGGTGCGCCTCGGGGCCCGCAGTCCAGAGCGCAAAGGGGCCAGGATGCTCTGCTTCGAGTCGACCTAGACCTCTCCGAAGCGGTTTTTGGAGCCGAGAAGACGCTCACAATCGACACGGCAATACTTTGTGACACCTGCCAGGGCAGCTGCTGCAAGCCAGGCACGAGCATTCGCATTTGCGATATTTGCCGAGGATCTGGGCAGATTCAGCGACAGGTACAGTCCTTCATGGGGGTAATGGTCACAACGTCACCATGTGGTTCTTGCCGAGGAACCGGAGAAGTCATTCCAGACCCCTGTATTACCTGTCGAGGTCAAGGCCGGGTTCGCTCAAAACGTGATCTGACTCTCGACATCCCCGCGGGCGTGGCCGACGGAATGCGTTTACACCTGGCTGGACAGGGTGAGGTTGGTTTCGCGGGTGGTCCAGCCGGTGACATTTACCTTGAGGTGTCAGTGCGACCACATGCGATTTTTGGACGCGACGGAGATGACCTAGTGGCTCAGCTTGAGGTGCCGGTTGCGGATGCCGCTCTGGGGTTCGAGGTTGAAATCGAGTCGTTAGACGGCACTGTCAAGGTTGACTCAAAGCCTGGAGCACAGCACGGCGATGTCATTACGCTCAAGGGTCTAGGAGCGGCTCGCATCCGCGGCAAGGGTCGAGGAGATTTGCGCCTGGAGCTCAAGGTGCTGACCCCAACCAGGCTCGATGGTAAGGCCAAGGACATTTTCAAAAAGCTTCGCGAACTTCACAAGGAAGACACCCCGCGGCTTGGATCACGTCGGGTTCGAGGTCGCTTCTAGTGCACTGGCTTTACGACCCTGAGCTAACTGCCGAATCATCCAAGCTCCCAGCCAGTGAAGCAGTCCATGCCAAGTCTCTCAGGCTTCGCGTTGGAGAGTTGGTGTCAATCACCAACGGGCAGGGCATGCTCGCATCGGCCGAAATGACATCCGACAACAGCTACGCAATTAGAGAAGTTTTATCTCAAGAAGCCAGGACTCCTCGATTCCACCTCGTGCAGGCATTGGCCAAGGGGGATAGGGATGAGCTCGCAGTTCAGACCTGCGTTGAACTGGGCCTGAGTAGCGTCACGCCATGGAGCGCTGATCGCTCGATTGTTCGCTGGGACGGCAAGGAAGTAAAGAACCAAACCAGGTGGCAGCAGATCGCTATCGAGGCTATGAAGCAATCTCAGCAGACATTTCGCTGTGAAGTGCGGCCGCTGGCAACCACAAAGCAACTGGTCGCAACTGGCATTGCCCTGGTGCTGGACCCAAAGGCTGAGAGATCGCTTGGGCAGTTTCTGCCCCTTGGCGATGACGTGACGCTGGTCGTTGGTCCAGAGGGTGGGATTTCGGATTCTGAATTTGAGCTTTTGGAATCCAAGGGCTTTCAGCGAGTAAGGCTCGGTTCGAGCGTGCTCAGGACCTCGAGTGCCGGCCCAGCAGCGATTGCCGCGCTGCAGTTTGCTTCCGGGCACTGGAGCTGAGTCCTAGGATTGGCGATGGAGGAAGATTTGGACTGTATTTTCTGCAAGATCATCAACGGTGAATTCGGAACAGAGTTTGTCGCTCAGAATGAGCACGCCGTCGCGTTCAAGGACATCAACCCGCAAGCCAAGGTTCACATTCTCGTGGTCCCAAGAGAGCACACCTCAAACATCTCAGAGCTTGACTCTTCAGCTTCTTTGGTGGGGCTGTTTGAGTTGATTCGTGAGGTTTCAAGACTGCACACCGATGGGCAGTTCAGGCTTCAATTCAACACCGGCAGTCGCGAGGGTCAATCGGTATTTCACACCCACGCTCACGTTCTAAGCGCGCAGAGTAACTAGTGGCCCAACATTCCTTCGAGATAACCCAGGTCTCACCTTTTGATTTGCTAGGTCCTGAGGACAAGCTCGCCAAGAAATTGGAGCAGGAGTTTCCAGGGCTGAAAGTCCAGAACCGCGGCAACTCCTACATGCTTGAGGGCAGTGAGGATCAAATCGCCAGCGCCGAGAAGATTCTTCGTGAGCTGGCAGACCTAATAGCGCAGGGCATTGTCCCGGATGAGCGCTCGGTAGTGGAGAGCATTCGCATTCTCGAGCAAAATCCAGGTCAGGTGCCATCGAAGGTGCTGGGAACCGGTGCGATCAACACTCCAGGAAAGACTGTGCGTGCGAAGACCATAGGTCAGAAGCAGTATCTCGAGGCAATTGATCAGCACACGATCACTTTTGGCATCGGTCCTGCCGGAACTGGAAAGACCTACCTCGCAGTGGCGAAAGCAGTAGCGGCGCTATATGGCCGGCAGGTTTCTCGCATCATTCTTACTAGGCCCGCAGTTGAAGCAGGAGAGCGGCTTGGCTTTTTGCCTGGCACCTTGAGTGACAAGATCGATCCATACCTTCGACCGCTGTTCGATGCGCTCCAGGAGATGTTGGAGCCAGAGGCGACCCATCGGCTTATTGAGGCGGGGGTAATTGAAGTTGCTCCGCTTGCCTACATGCGCGGTAGGACTCTCAATGACTCATTCATTATTTTGGATGAAGCGCAGAACACGACTGCGGAGCAGATGAAGATGTTCCTGACCAGGCTCGGGTTTAACTCGAAGATGGTAATCACCGGTGACACCACTCAGGTCGACCTTCCTTTTGGAAAGTCAGGCTTGAAGGTGGCAACCGACATACTTTCTGGGGTAGAGGGTCTTCACATCGCTACCCTGAGCAGTAAAGATGTGGTTCGTCACGAACTTGTGACCCGCATCGTCGAGGCATATGACAGGAGCAACATTGAGCATTGAGATTTCCAACGAGTCGGAAATCAGCGTAGATGTTGATCGAGTCCATGCTCTGGCAACAAGTGTGCGAGACGCCCTGAAGCTTCACCCAATGGTGGACGTCGGAATTATTTTTGTTGATGAAGGTCCGATGACAGACCTACACATCAAGTGGATGGACGAGCCTGGCCCAACAGATGTGTTGAGCTTCCCGATGGATGAACTAAGGCCGGGTTCGGATTTTGGACCTGCGCCAGAGGGAGTACTAGGCGACATCGTGGTTTGCCCTCAGGTGGCAATCAAGCAGGCGGAGACTGCTGGCCACCCGATGATCAATGAAATTTTGATGCTGGTTACCCACGGCATGCTTCACCTGGTTGGATTTGACCACGCCGAGCCAGAAGAAGAAAAAGAGATGTTCGGACTGCAACGAGAGCTGTTAGAGAAGTTCTACGAGGGTGAGTCAAGTAATGCTTGAGCTAGCTCTGAGCGTAGTTTTTCTAGTTCTAATCTCTCTGTTGTCGGTGGTTCAGGCCCATCTACAATCCCTCGAGGATGAGCGTTCCAGCGCCATCTCCATCGCTAGGACTGCCCTTTTGGTGTTGCTGGCAGCAAGCTGGTTGGCGCTTCTTTCAAGCCAGGCCCCATTCGCAATGGTGTTGGCCTTGGTGCTTCTGGCGATATGGCTACTACAGCAGCTGATTGGTCGCCGGCTTGGCGACAAGGCTTTTGGAGCAAGAATCACCGCAAGGTTCGAGCCTTTCGTGAAGTTTTGGACCAAGGTCTCAACTCCACTTCGACTCTCCATTCCTGAGGTTGTGGAGGAGTACGAGCAGGAGCTAATCGAGTCTGTCGAAGACTTCTCCGAGACCGTTGTGCGCGAGGTCATGGTCCCAAGGGTCGACATGGAGATCGTGAATGCCGAGGATTCACTTGAAAGTGCCTTGGCAGTTTTTATCTCGACTGGTTATTCACGCCTGCCGGTTATCGGCGAGGACGTGGACGATGTGGTTGGTGTTCTCTACCTAAAGGACTTGGCTCGAATAACTCACCAAGACCCTGGGCTGTTGGCTACCACATCATCCAAACAGGCCAGTCGCGCGGCCTTATTCACTCCTGAGACTATTTCGGTCGCGCAGTTGCTACGGCAGATGCAGGCCTCTGGAACTCAGATCGCAATCGTTTCAGACGAGTACGGCGGAGTAGCTGGTATCGCCACCATCGAGGACTTGCTCGAGGAGATTGTTGGTGAGATTAGCGATGAGCACGACCGTGAAACCGAAGACATTGTTCTGGTTGGGCAAGACCTCTACCGAGTAAACCCAAGGGTTACCTTGGATGAAATCTCCGAGCAGTGCGAGATCGAGATTGAAGACGAAGATGTCGACACCGTTGGAGGACTAATGATCAAAGGTCTCGGGGAGCTACCAAAGGGCGGCGAAGTGGTAAGCATTGCGGGTATCGAAATCACCGCAGAGCGTGTTGACGCCAAGCGGGGGAGAATTTTGAGTGTTTTGGTGCGAAAGCTAGAGCCGCAGGATGACTGAATTTAGAGCAGGGTTCGTCTCATTTGTTGGACGTCCAAACGTTGGCAAGTCAACCTTGATGAATGCGATTGTCGGCCAGAAGTTCGCAATTACAAGCTCCAAGCCACAGACCACCAGAAAAGCGATTCGCGCCATTCTGAATCGCGAAGACGGCCAGCTAATCATTGTTGACCTGCCCGGTGTGCACCGACCAAGAACCCTGCTTGGCCAGCGCCTGAATGACCTAGTCACCTCAACTTTGACCGATGTCGATGTAATCGCATTCTGCTCCCCAGCCAATGAGCGCATCGGGCCGGGTGACAAGCACATCGTTGCGGATCTAGAGCGCTTCCCACGCTCGAGAAAGATCGCGATTGTCACCAAGGTCGATACAGTTTCGAAGGAGCGACTGGCTGAACACCTTATGGCGGTTCAAGCCATGGGGGACTGGGCGGAAATCATTCCAGTGTCGGGACTCAAGGGAATACAGGTCGATTTGCTTACCGAGCTTTTAGTGAAGCAGCTGCCGGTTGGGCCACAACTTTACCCAGAGGACATCGAAACCGACGAAAGCGAAGACGACCTGATTTGCGAGTTAGTTCGTGAGGCGGCTCTTGAGTTGGTCGAAGACGAGTTGCCACACTCATTGGCCGTCACCCTAGATGAAATTGTCCAGGGCGAGGACAAACCAAATATTCACGTGAGCCTATGGGTTGAACGCGATAGCCAAAAGGGCATTGTGATTGGCAAGTCTGGAGCGATGCTAAAGCGCATTGGTTCTGAGGCTAGAACGCAAATTCAGCAGCTTCTCGGTTATCCAGTTCACCTCTCGATTCAGGTCAGGGTGGCACCGGACTGGCAGCGTAATCCTAAGCAACTAGGCAAACTCGGCTTCTAGTGCTAGATTTTGGCTATGCGCACCGCTCTCCTGCTTAGCGGCCGCGACGAGGCCTAGTTCGGCCCTCTCTCGTCGCGGAGCCTAGTTGCGGCCAAACAAATTTTTAGGCGGGAGCACAAATGCAAAACAATCAAAAACCTTCAAAGATGCCTTTTGGGCGTTACAAACCGTTCCACGAGCAAATCAAGATTGATCTGAGCGACAGAACTTGGCCTACCAAGCGCATCGAAAAGGCGCCACGCTGGTGTGCGGTAGACCTACGAGATGGCAACCAGGCCCTGATCGACCCAATGAGCCCAGAGCGCAAATTAGAGATGTTCAAGCTCTTGGTAAGCATGGGTTACAAGGAGATTGAAGTAGGTTTTCCGTCGGCTTCGCAGACTGACTTTGACTTTGTAAGAATCCTCATCGAGGACAACCACATTCCAGATGATGTGACCATCCAGGTTTTGACTCAGGCTCGTGATCACCTAATTGAACGCACCTATGAGTCCATCGCCGGATCCAAGCGCGCGATCGTGCACTTCTACAACTCGACCTCAATCCTGCAGCGCAGGGTGGTTTTCGGACAGGACAAAGAGGGCATCAAGCAAATTGCACTTTCGGCTGCCAGAAAGTGCTTGGAGCTGGAAGCAACCATCCCTGGCACGCAGGTTTTCTATGAGTATTCACCAGAGTCATACACCGGCACAGAGCTTGAGTATGCGGTTGAGGTCTGTAACGCAGTTGCTGAGGTCATAAAGCCGACTCCAGAGAGGAAGCTGATTATCAATCTTCCTGCCACCGTTGAGATGGCAACTCCAAACGTTTACGCCGACTCAATCGAGTGGATGTCTCGCAACCTTTCCCCGCGCGACAGCATCATCGTCTCGCTACACCCTCACAACGACCGTGGTACCGCGGTTGCGGCTGCCGAGCTTGGATATCTAGCCGGCGCCGATCGCATTGAGGGTTGCCTATTTGGAAATGGTGAACGAACCGGCAACGTTGACCTTGTGACGCTAGGTCTGAATCTTTTCAGCCAGGGAATCGACCCAGAGATTGACTTCTCGGACATCGATCAAATCAAGCGCACTGTCGAGTACTGCAACCAGCTGCCAGTGCCAGAGCGCTCACCATACGGTGGCGATTTGGTCTACACCGCTTTCTCCGGTAGCCACCAGGACGCCATCAAGAAGGGCTTTGAGCACTTGGCTAAAGATGCCGCCGCCGCTGGCGTTGCGGTAGACGCCTTCACCTGGGGTGTGCCATACCTGCCAATTGACCCTAAAGATGTTGGTAGAAGCTACGAAGCAGTTATTCGCGTGAACTCGCAGTCCGGTAAGGGCGGCGTGGCATACCTACTGAAGACCGACCATAATCTTGACCTTCCAAGGAAGCTTCAGATTGAGTTTTCTCGAGTGGTCCAGGAGCACACCGACAGCCAGGGTGGAGAAGTCACCAGCGAGCAGCTTTGGGAGATTTTCCAGGACGAGTACCTTCCTAGCCAGGATGTCGATGCCAAGTGGGGTCGCTTTGAACTCAAGCGTATGAAGACTGAGAGTGACATGGATGGCGTTGTCAACCTAACGGTTGTGCTGCGCGATGGTTCGACCGAGGTTTCGACAACCGGCACTGGCAACGGCCCGATTTCGGCATTTATTGATGTGCTGGGCAAGCAGGGTGTTGGCGTCAAGGTGAACGATTACCTAGAGCACACCCTGAGCGCATCAGGCGATGCGCTGGCAGCGGCATACACCGAGCTGGTGGTTGACGGCAAGGTGCTTTGGGGTGTTGGAATCGATGGCGACATCGCAATTGCCTCCATAAAGGCATTGATCTCAGCGGTCAATAGAGCGGTTCGCAGCTAGCCTCAGTCGATTTGGGCTGTGCTTCGGCGATACTTTCTCAATGCCGCACTACCGCGATGAGGGAATTATCCTCCGCACCCACAAGCTGGGTGAGGTGGATCGCATCCTCACGATTCTGACCAAAGAGCACGGTCAGATCAGGGCGGTAGCAAAGGGCGTTCGCAAGACTTCCAGTCGATTCGGAGCCAGGCTGGAACCTTTCATGGTTGCCGATCTGCAGCTCTACGAAGGCAAAAACCTGGACACGGTCTCACAGGTCGAACAGTTGGCGAGCTACGGCGCTCAGATTGTTGCCGACTATCCCAAGTACACAGCTGCCAATGCCATGGTGGAGGCTGCTGAGCGACTAACCAGGGAGTTCTCAAACTCACAGCAGTACATGTTGTTACTGGGCGGACTCAGGGCACTTTCCGGGACCGAGCACGAAGGTTCTCAGGTTTTGGACTCATACCTGCTCAGAGCGCTTTCGCTCTCGGGCTGGGTTCCTGAGCTTGGAAATTGCCACAGCTGCCAAAGCGATAACCCGCAGTCTTTCTCGGTTCACACCGGTCACGTAAGCTGCGGTAATTGCGCGCTGGCTGGGGCCGTGAAACTTGGCAGCGCCGGTCTTTTACATATGCGCAATCTGCTGGCAGGCAATTGGACTGAAGTCGCTCAGACTCCTGCAGCGACAAAATCTAATGTCAGCTCTGTTATTTCGGCATACTTGCAGTGGCAGTTAGAGCGTGGGTTGAGGTCAATGAGCATGGTGGAGCGGTCATAGTGGAGTTATTTGACCCGGCACGCAAAGCGCCAGTATTTAGCAAGGTCCCCAATCACATCGCCATCGTTATGGACGGTAATGGCCGTTGGGCAAACGCTCGAGGACTCACCAGAACCGAAGGTCACAAGGCAGGCGAGAACGCCCTGCTGGATGTCCTAGCTGGAGCAATCGAGGCCGGGGTAACTCACGTCACTGCCTATGCCTTCAGCACTGAGAACTGGAAGCGGTCGCCAGAGGAAGTCCGTTTTCTGATGGGCTACAACAAGGAGGTCCTGCGCCGCCGCAGAGATCTGCTCAATCAATGGAACGTCAGAATTCGCTGGGCTGGACGGACTCCAAAGCTTTGGCCGAGTGTTATCTCCGAGCTAAAGAGCGCAGAAGAGCTAACAGCCAAGAACACCGGGCTCACTTTGACAATGGCGGTGAACTACGGTGGTCGACAGGAAATCATCGACGCTGTAAATGAGATTTCCAAGCAAGTGGCCAGTGGCAAAATCAAAGCTGGTTCAATCACCGAGAGGAGCCTTTCATCAAGGCTCTACGTCCCTGAGCTGCCCGATGTCGATCTCTTTGTTCGATCCAGCGGGGAACTTAGAACTTCAAACTTCATGCTCTGGCAAGCCAGCTACGCAGAGATGATGTTTATGCCGCAGCTCTGGCCCGATTTCACCCGCGAAACCCTTTGGGAGGCAATCAGTGCCTACCAGAATCGAGACCGGCGCTTCGGCTCCGCACAAGACCTCCCGCTAAACTAGGTTTTTACGCCAAAAGGCAAAGATTTATTGGAGAACCATGGCAACCACAAAACTAGATCAGGTCATCTCATTAGCTAAAAGACGTGGTTTTGTCTTCCAGGCCGGAGAGATATACGGCGGTTCTCGTTCGGCATGGGACTACGGTCCACTCGGTGTCGAGCTTAAGGAAAACATCAAGCGCCAGTGGTGGCGCTCTATGGTTTCCGGTCGTGAGGACGTTGTTGGCTTGGATTCTTCGATCATTCTTCCTAAGAAGGTTTGGGAGGCATCGGGGCACGTTGAGGCTTTTGTTGACCCACTAATCGAGTGCACCAGCTGCAACAAGCGTTTTCGCCAGGATCACCTAGAAGAAGCATTTGAGGAAAAGAAGGGACGCGCTCCTTCGTCAATGTCCGACATTGCTTGCCCTAACTGTGGCAACAAGGACATTTGGACCGAGCCAAAGAGCTTCAACGGTCTACTAAAGACCAGCTTGGGTCCAGTTGAGGACGAGTCTGGAATGCACTACCTCAGGCCTGAGACCGCGCAGGGAATTTTCGTCAACTTCAACAACGTTCTTAACGCCTCTCGCATGAAGCCACCGTTTGGCATTGGTCAGATGGGAAAGAGCTTCCGCAACGAGATCACCCCAGGTAACTTCATCTTCCGCACTCGCGAGTTTGAGCAGATGGAGATGGAGTTCTTCGTAAAGCCTGGCGAGGACGAGCAGTGGCACGACTACTGGATCAACGAGCGCTACAACTGGTATGTCGACCTTGGTATCAACCCAGACAACCTTCGTCTGTTTGACCACCCGAAGGAAAAGCTTTCACACTACTCAAAGCGCACCGTGGACATCGAGTATCGCTTTGGCTTCCAGGGCAGCGAATTCGGTGAGTTGGAAGGTGTCGCAAACCGTACCGACTTTGACCTAAAGACTCACTCCGAGCACTCCGGTGTGGACCTGAGCTACTTTGACCCAACCGAAGAGCGCCGCTGGACTCCTTACGTCATTGAGCCAGCTGCTGGTCTGACCAGATCCTTAATGGCCTTCCTAGTAGACGCTTATGCCGAAGACGAGGCTCCAAATGCTAAGGGCGGTGTTGATGTTAGAACTGTCCTGCGTCTGGACTATCGCCTGGCCCCGGTAAAGGCAGCAATCTTGCCGCTTAGCCGCAATGACGAACTGAACCCAATTGCCAAGGAGCTGGCCGCTGAGCTTCGTGCGATTTGGAACGTGGAGTTCGATGACTCGGGAGCTATTGGCCGTCGCTACCGTCGTCAGGATGAGATTGGTACACCGTTCTGTATCACTGTCGACTTTGACACTCCGAATGACCACTCGGTAACCATCCGTGAGCGCGACTCCATGGCTCAGGAGAGGGTTGCGCTTTCGCAGGTTCGCAACTACATCTTCGAGAGAATCAACGGTTAGTTTGACTCTAAAGTACGGCAAGCACGAGATTGCCATACCGGTGGTTTTGGCCCCTATGGCAGGAATTACCAACACCGCATATCGCAGGCTTTGTCGTGAGTACGGCGGTGGGCTGTTTGTTTCTGAAATGGTCACATCTCGAGCCCTGGTGGAGCGCACCCCTGAATCGATGAGGCTAATCGGGCACCACGAGTCTGAAGACATTCGCTCCGTTCAGCTCTACGGCGTTGACCCAAAGACCATTGCTGATGCTGTGACGATGTTGGTAGCCGAAGACAGGGCAGATCACATTGATCTGAATTTTGGCTGTCCTGTGCCCAAGGTCACGCGAAAAGGCGGGGGAGCAGCGCTTCCATGGAAATCAGACCTTTTTGACGCGATCGTGAAGGCAGCGGTAAGGGCTGCTGGGGATATTCCTGTGACTGTGAAGATGAGAAAAGGAATCGACTCCGAGCACCTGACATACCTTGATGCCGGCAAGGCAGCTAGGGATGCTGGCGTTGCTGCGGTCGCGCTACACGGCCGAACCGCTGAGGAGTACTACTCGGGCATGGCGGACTGGGATGCGATTGCCAAGCTTCGTGAATCCCTGCCTGATGTGCAGGTGCTGGGCAATGGTGATATTTGGTCCGCCGAGGATGCCGTTCGAATGATGGAGCAGACCGGAGTTGATGGCATTGTGGTTGGCAGAGGCTGTCTTGGACGCCCATGGCTATTTGCTGACTTAGAGAAGGCCATCGCGGCCTACCTTGCAGGAGATAAGAACCCGAGCGTCGACATTGTGATGCCGAACCTTGGCGAGGTGGCAGATGCTTTCACCCGTCACGCCGAGCTGCTGGTTGAGTTTTTCGAAGACGAGGGTCGAGCCTGTCGCGACATCCGCAAGCATGTCGCTTGGTATTTCAAGGGTTACTCCGTAGGTGGAGAGTTCCGAGCCGCACTGGCCCAGGTTGAGTCCCTCGAGCACATGGCTCAGCTACTAGGAGAACTTGACAGATCCATCCCATATCCGGGTGATGACGCTGAAGGACCTAGGGGTAGGCTCGGTTCCGTGAAGAGCTGCGCACTGCCTGAGAATTGGCTTCAATCCAGAGAACTTAGCGCATCACATCGCTTGCAGCTACAAGAGGCTGAGCTATCGGTGTCGGGGGGCTAGATGAAACAGATGACTCCAATAGAACCCGGCTATGAAGATTTTGATCGCGAACGCTTTATTGCTCAACCCAAGTCGTCAATGCTGCGACGCGGAGAGTTTGCCCGAGACCGCGCTCGAGTGCTTCACGCTGCTGCCTTTCGCCGCCTGAGCGCTAAAACTCAGGTGCTCTCTCCTTCCTCGGGAGATTTCGCAAGAACCCGCCTGACACACTCATTGGAAGTGGCACAGGTTGGGCGTGAGCTTGCCTCAGTACTAGGCGTTGATCCAGATCTTGTGGATATGGCTTGCCTGGCTCACGACCTGGGGCATCCGCCCTTCGGCCACAACGGTGAGTCCGCTCTAAATTTCTGGGCAGCCGACATTGGCGGGTTCGAGGGCAATGCCCAAACCTTCCGCATTCTGACAAGGCTAGAACCCAAGATTTACGATGACCAAGGCCGCTCACGAGGCCTAAACCTCACCAGGGCGTCATTGGATGCCGCCACCAAGTATCCGTGGCGCTTATCGCAAGCGCAGGACTTCGGAAACTCTGTCAAGTTCGGTGCCTATGAGGATGACCTTGAGGTGTTCCACTGGATGCGACACGGTGCCCCTGAGGGCGCCAAGTGCGTGGAAGCTCAAATTATGGACTTCTCGGATGACGTTGCCTATTCGGTTCATGACTTTGAAGATGCTGTAGTCGAAGGCTTTATTGATCCAGCTGTGATTTCTGATCCGGAGTCAAGGGCTCAGCTCATCGAAGAGGTGGGGAAGTGGTCCGATGGCAAGTTGGCAAAAGTCCAGCTGGAGGAGGCTTTTGATCTGTTGCAGGAGAGCCACTACTGGCTTTACAGCTTTGACGGCTCACCGAGGGCCTTGGCTCAGCTAAAGAACCTAACCAGCGACCTGATTGGTTCTTTCGTCTCCAGGACCACCGATTCAATTCTCGAAAACGCATCCAAAAACAGCCTCACTCGTTATCGGGCTGGAGTGATTATTCCGTCAAAGGTGAAGAGCGAGATTGCTGTGCTGAAGGGCATTGTCGCGTCTCAAGTTATGACTCACAACTCCCGACAGGGCTACTACGAGCAGCAGCGACAGCTGCTCATCGAACTAGCTGATGCACTGCTGGCAACCGGTGACCAGCACTTGGATTCCATAAGTTCGGAAGCATGGAGCAGGGCTTCGAGTGATCAAGCTCGCAAGCGAGTAATTGTTGACCAGGTAGCATCCCTCACCGATCCAGCCGCTATCTCCTTGCACCAGAAACTAACCGCCTAGGATTCCCTTATGGCCGGCAGAGTGCGACAGAGTGACATCGAGGAGCTAAAGGCAAAACTCGACATTGTCGAAGTGGTTTCCGGTTACGTATCTCTCAAGCCAGCCAGTGCTGGATCCTTCAAGGGACTTTGCCCATTCCACTCCGAGAAGAGTCCTAGCTTCAATGTTCGCTCTGCCCCTGCTTTCTATCACTGCTTCGGGTGTGGTGCGGGTGGCGATGTTTACAAATTTGTCCAGGAAATCGAGCATGTTGGCTTCACTGAGGCAATCGAGAAACTTGCCGAGAAGTCCGGTTTTCAGCTCACCTACGAAGAAGGTGGCTCGCAGGAATCCAGCGGTAGGGCACGACTGCTGGCGGCAAACCAAGAGGCTAGCGCATTCTTTATTTCCCAGCTGGAAACCGCCGAGGGAGACACCGCGGTTAAGTTTCTGAATTCTCGCGGTTTTGACAATGCTGCCATCGCGCAGTTTGGAATCGGTTATGCCCCTAAGGGTTGGCAGGGACTCTTAGACCACCTAAAAGCCAAGGGCTTTACCTTGGATGAGGCGATCACCGCCGGACTTGCCATGGCAAGCGACAAAGGTGGCTACGACAGATTCCGCGGCCGAGTGCTGTGGCCGATTAGGGATTCCAACTCCCAGGTGTTGGGTTTTGGTGCTCGAAAGCTATACGAAGACGACCAGGGGCCAAAGTATCTAAACACCCCGGAGACTCCGATTTACCATAAGGGTTCCGTGCTCTACGGTCTGGACCTCGCTCGCAAAGAGATCATCAAGCGCAAAGAGATCATCGTCGTCGAGGGTTACACCGATGTCATGGCTTGTCACCTGGCTGGATTCAGCAATGCCGTTGCTACCTGTGGAACGGCTTTTGGCGAGGACCACATCAGGCTAATCAATCGCCTTTTCGGGACCTCGGACGAACCTGCTTCCGTAGTGTTCACCTTTGACCCGGATGCCGCAGGTGAGAAAGCGGCGCTGAGGGTTTACGGCGATACTTCTAAGTTCAATGCCCTGACCTTTGTGGCGTCTGGCCCAGAAGGTCTTGACCCATCAGATCTGCGGCAGCAGCGTGGTGATGGCGCCATCGAGCAAATGCTATTGGCTCGAAAGCCACTCTTTGAATTCGTGATTCGCCACCGAATCGGCAAGTTCTCGCTAACCGATCTAGACTCTCGGGCCGCAGCGGCCAGGGCAGCAGCGCCAGTGGTGGCTGAAATTGTTGACCCTGCTTTGCGTGCGGGTTACACCCGTCAACTAGCCGACTGGGTATCACTCGAGATCTCTGAGGTTTCACAGCTGGTTGCTCAGGTTGGTAGACAGCAGGTTGGCTCGCGGGTCGAGTCAATCCGCACCAGCGCTCCAAAGCCGGTCGAGCAGACTCCCACCACGAAGTTTGAAAGACAGGTGCTTGAGATTCTGGTGCAGCGCCCTCAGGCATTTAGCCCTGAGCGACTAAGCCGAATTGTCGGTGCCGGCTTCACGCAGACGGATTTGGCCTCGGTCGCAGAGGCTGCTAGCCGAATTTCGAGTGAATTGAATTCGCCGGACTGGGTCAACCAGCTGGCTAATCAGCTGACCGGAGAGCAACTAGACCTGCTTCGGGCGCTTGCTCTGGCAGAGCTACCGGCATCTTCCGATGCAGATCTTGAGAAGTACTCCAAGGGAGTAGTAAACGGGGCCATGCTGCAGGCCCTTGCTCGTGAGAAGAAAGATTTACTTGCTGCCCTCAAGCGCATTGACATGAGTACGCAGCCGGATGCCTACGCCCAGGTTCAACGCCAGCTAGTCGAATTGGAAGCTGAGCGCAGAACTTACATGGCGTAGTTTTTTTCTGCTAATGTTGTCAGGCGTCTTCGGACGTTTTTCCTCGGTAGCTCAATTGGCAGAGCAATCGGCTGTTAACCGATAGGTTCTTGGTTCGAGTCCAAGCCGGGGAGCCAAATTTAGGAATCGTCATGAAACGAGTTCTTTCCACCTCCATCTCCGTCGGTCTTGCCACTGGACTTTACGGAATCTCATTCGGAGCCTTGGCCGCCGTTGCTGGCCTAGATCTACTTTCAATCATGTTGCTGAGCATCTTGATGTTTTCTGGTGGCAGCCAGTTTGCCTTCATTGGTGTAATCGCGGCTGGAGGAGCTCCAATCTCCGCGATTACATCGGCATGGTTGCTTGGTGTCCGCAATGGTTTTTACGCCATGCGACTAAACAGCGTTTTGGCTCCGCGTGGTTTCCTAAAGATAGTTTCCGCGCAGCTGAGCATCGATGAGTCCAATGGCGTCTCGGCGGCGCAGGTTGATCTGAAGTCCCAGCGCCTGGGTTTCTGGGCTACCGGCATTGCTGTCTTCGTGTTCTGGAATCTAGCCACTCTGCTTGGTGCGCTGGCTGGAGATCTTTTGGGTTCCGCGGAGACTTGGGGCTTGGATGCCGCGGCTGCAGCAGCGTTCCTGGGGCTGGTTTGGCCAAAGCTGAAAGATAACAAGGTGCTGGCTCTGGCCGCCGCTGTTGTATCGGTGGTTGGCTCGCTGTTCTTGCCGGCTGGAGTGCCAGTTCTGCTCACTGTTTTTGTTGCGCTGATTCCTGGGAGGTCAAAGTGACGCTCACCGTCATCCTGGCTTCGCTAGCGGTTTTCAGTTGGAAGATTCTTGGTTACTTGATTCCCCAAAAGTGGATGACCGAGGGAATCAGGCAGTTCAGTGAGCGAGTCACAGTGGTGTTGATGTCTGCCCTAGTTGCCGTTCAAACCTTTGTGTCTGCGAATCAAGTTGAGTTTGATGCTCGAGTTCCAGCTCTTGGAGTTGCGGCGATTCTGTTTGCCCTAAAGGTGCCGTACATCGTGGTCGTGATTGCCGCCGCCGGTGTAGCAGCAGGTCTTAGGTTCTTAGGGTTCTAAGTAGTCCACGCCTGGAGTCCAGCTGTTGCCTGGCTCACCCCAACCTTCAAACTTCATTATCTTCTTCAGCTCTCGCTGATACGGCTTGAGCAGTCTGTCCGCATAGAGGGTGCCATCCAAGTGATCAAACTCGTGCTGGAATATTCTTGCCAACCAACCCGTAGCCTCGATTGTGAAGGTCTCACCGGAGAGGTTTGTTGCGGTAAGGATGGCTCGGTCTGCTCGCTTTAGTGGGTAACGCTCTCCTGGAATAGAGAGACATCCCTCGGACTCGGTGTCCTCGTCCGGCCATTCAGTGCTAACGGGGGAGAGTTCAAGTGTTGGATTTATCGCCTCACCTCGGTGATGGATTTCCCCGTCGTGCCAATCAAAAACAAAGATCCTTAGGCCCACACCAACTTGGGGTGCGGCAAGACCAACACCGGGGGCAGCCGCCATGGTTTCATACATGTCGGCGATTAGGATCTTGATCTCTTCGGTAACCTCAGTTACCTCTTGAGCTCGAGTGTGGAGTACTGGCTCACCAGTAATGACTATTGGGCGTATTGACACGCATTTAGGTTACTCAAGGAATTCCCAAGTTGTTGCTTTAGGCTTCTAAGGCTGCACTTGAGATTAGGAGAGCAGTTGTTCGAACCCGAGCTTGCTCGCCCCATAGCCATCGCGTTGGCAGTCATCGGGGCTATCTTTTTGGCACTTGGGGCACAGTTTCAAAATGATGCGGTAACCGAGCATCACGCTCCTAAACAGCTAAAGCTAAAGTCGCTTCACATTAGGCAAGTGCTTGATCTACTGCGAAGACCGCGATGGCTTACGGGATCAATCTTTATGGGCCTCGCCATCATCTCCCAACTGGCTGCCCTTGCCCTAGCGCCTCTGATTGTGGTCCAGCCCATCGGAGCGATAGCGCTGATTATCACGAGCATCCTCAATGCCCGAATCTACAAAATCAGGCTAGACCCCAGAACATTCTTGGCAATCGCCATCACAATGCTGGGAGTTGCCGGTTTCGTGCTCTTTACCTCCACCAGCGCTACTCAGGTCAGGCTCGACGACGGCATGCTGCTGCAGGTGGTTGGAGTGCTGATCGCTGTTTTGGCTGTGTTTGGCATCCTGTTCGCGACCTCCAAGGGACGGGTTGGACCGCTTCAGTACATTTTTGGAGCTGGTGTTCTGTATGGCTTCGTGGCTTCTTTGGCCAAGGTGGTTATCCAGCGAATCATCCAAGGCGACACCAACTGGTTGACATTGTTGGCAACTCTCGCACTTCTAGCAGCCGCAATTTTGGGGGGTTGGTTTGTGCAGAATGCCTACGCCGCCGGTCCGCCCGATTTGGTGATTGCGGGCCTTACGGTGATTGACCCTGCGGTTGCGGTCGGTATTGGAATCGTAATCCTGGGGGAGGCCTCAAGCGCCGCCACGGGGCAGGTGGTAGGGTTCGGTGTATCGGGATTAGTTGCCGTTTTGGGCGTGTTAATGCTTTCCAAGGTTCACCCGCAACTAAACAATAAACAAGAGGTTTAGCTTGGAAAAACTCAAGGTAGTCATGGCCTGTGACACCTTCGCACCGGACATTAACGGTGCCGCTAGGTTTGCCGAAAGACTCGCAGCTGGGTTAGTGCGTCACGGCCACGAGGTTCACATCATCGCAGCAAGCACTGACGCAACTCACGGCCCTCGCTTCGAGGTGCATGACGGTTCCCGAATGATGGTTCACCGCATGCGCAGCCATCGAGTTCCGCAGCACAAGACGTTGCGCTGGACCCAGCCGATCGGACTTTCGTCGCAGATCCGAAAGATTCTGCGAGAGGTTAAGCCAGACGCGCTTCACATTCAGTCGCACCTGCTCATGGGTAGGTTCGCTATCCATGCCGCTAAAGGCACCGGTGTAAAGCTGATCGCAACCAACCACATCATGCCTGAGAACCTAATCAAGTATTCGTTGCTACCCAAGTTCCTCCACAAAACGGCAATGAGAATCACCTGGGCAGACGCGGGTCGAATTCTTCGCAAGATGGATGCCCTGACCACTCCAACTCGAAGGGCTGCCCAGTTGCTCGAGGACGCTGCCGGTGTCTCCGGCGTCTTGGCAATTAGCTGTGGTATCGATGCGGCCAGATTTGCCAACGAGACCCCGGTAAACAATAAAGAGCCTCGCTTCCTGTTCTTAGGTCGTCTAGACGATGAGAAGAGAATTCACATTCTGCTAGAGGCGGTAGCAATGCTGACTGAGCACCCGAATGTCATCGTAGAGCTGGTTGGTGACGGGGGAGAGCGTGAAAACCTTGCCCGGCTAGCGAGCGAACTAGGCATCTCGGAACGGGTGATCTTTACCGGTCACATTTCCGACCAGGAACTGCCCAAGGCTTATGAACGCTGCACCGCGTTTGTGATGCCCTCGATAGCAGAGCTTCAGTCAATCGCAACCATGGAAGCGATGGCATCTGGTCGACCAGTTATTGGAGCCGATGCCATGGCACTGCCGCACCTGGTTCACGATGGTGACAATGGGTATCTTTTCCCCGCAGATGATGCCGAAGCCCTAGCGGATCGATTGCGAAGGATCTTGGACGCTGACCAGCAGGAACTCAATCGCCTAAGTGAGAACAGCCTGCACTTGATTCAGTCACATGACATCGAACGCACAATCAAGATTTTCGAAGACCTCTACGTCGGTATCAGAGACGAGAGTTCAACTACAGATGACAACTCTCCTTCTTACATGGAGCCAATTGGCAAGCTGAACGAAGTGATTAGCGCTCGACTTCAGAGCTGGCGCCACAGCGCCGTTGAGCTTGGCAAACGTGCCGAGGACATGTCTCAGGAAGCAATCGAAAAGCTCAACGAAGTCAGCGAGGAAGTGCGCGAGCAGCTTTCTGAACTGAAAGACGATATAAAAGAGCAGATCAACGAAGCAGCAAAGAAGATTAAGCGCAAGCGCAAGTAAAAACACAGCGCAGAAACCAGCACTCTCCAAAATCTGAGTCTTCGCTCAAAATTGATTCGCTGTTTTGTAGGTTACCTACAAATGTCGCCCTAAACGCGTGTCTAACAATGCAGGTTTTCAACGAATCTGAGGTTATGCTTTTGCTCAACCAGCGCCGGTGACCATCAGCGTTGGGTCACAGCGAAAGAGTGAAAATGACGCAACCTTCATGGCTGGCACACTACCCGAGCGAAGTCCCTCATCAGCTGGAGGCCAATTCCTTCCAGCACTTACCGGATCTAATCCGCGGAGCGGCTGGGGTCTATGGCAAGAAGACAGCTTTTACTCAGGTGATGGCGAATGGCATGAATGGCTCACTCTCATTCGCTCAGGTTGACACCTACTCAGATCAGTTTGCGGCATACTTACGCGAGAGCTTGGGGCTGAAGGCTGGAGACCGAGTTGCGGTCCAGATGCCGAACTGCCTTAGCTACACCATCGTTGCTTTTGGAATCTTTAAGGCCGGCCTGGTGCTGGTAAACACCAACCCGCTCTACACCCAGACCGAGATGATTCACCAGTTCTCGGATTCAGGTGCGAAAGCCCTCGTGGTAATCGACATGTTTGCCGACCGGCTTCCAGAGGTCTTGCCAAAGACTGACATCGAGCATGTAGTGACCGTCAAGATTTCTCAATTCTTCCCAGGCGCAGTTGGCGGGGTTATTCGCGTTACTCAGAAGTACTGGAGCAAGACGCTTCCAAAGGTCACCGTGCCACACACTCGCTTCATGGAGGCACTAACCACCGGTGCCAAAGCTCTCACTGAGGACAAGCTGCGCGGTTACCTAGCTGGAGTCGGTAAGGACTCCACAGCTGCGCTGCAGTACACCGGAGGCACTACAGGCGTTTCCAAGGGGGCAATGCTCTCGCATGACAACCTTGTGACTAACACCTTCCAGTTGATCTCGATGTGTGGCGACTACATGAGGCCTGGCAAGGAGATCGTTGTCACCGCCTTGCCGCTGTACCACATCTTTGCCTTCACTATTAATTTGCTCGGATTCTGGCACCTCGGTGCTAGGAACCTCCTTGTTCCAACACCTAGACCGCCAAGCAACCTGAGGCGTGTTTTTGAGAACTACAAGGTCACCTGGATGACTGGTGTGAACACCCTGTTCAACGCCCTGCTCAATGAGCGTTGGTTCACTGACTCGCCACCTAAGCACCTGCGTGCTTCGGCAGCTGGAGGCATGGCTCTTCACGAGTCTGTTGCCGAGCGTTGGAGAAAGGTCACGGGAACCCCGATCGTCGAGGGCTACGGTCTGACCGAGTCATCACCTGTTCTAACTTTCAACCCCCTCAATGGCAAGGGTAAGGATGGCACCATCGGCATTCCAGTCCCATCGACAATGGTTAAGTGTGTTGCTGATGACGGCTCAGAGGTCGCCATTGGTGAGCCCGGAGAGCTCTTGGCTAAAGGCCCTCAGATCATGCAGGGTTACTGGAACCGTCCAGAGGAATCGGCAAAGACCGTGGTTGATGGCTGGTTGAAGACCGGCGACATCGCAACTGTGGATGCTGACGGGTTCTTCACGATTGTGGATCGCAAGAAGGACATGATTCTGGTCTCCGGGTTCAATGTTTATCCAAATGAGGTCGAAGAGCAGATTGCCACCCTTGAGGGAATCCAAGAGGTTGGCGTCATTGGCGTTCCAGATGAGCGAAGCGGTGAGAAGGTAGCTGCCTTTGTGGTTGCCGGATTGAAGCGACCTTCAGAAGCTGACATCATCGCTCACTGCCGCAAGTCGCTTGCGGCCTACAAGGTTCCAGGCTCTGTCCAATTCGTTGACGAGCTCCCGAAGAGTCCAATTGGCAAGATTTTGCGCCGCGAACTGCGTGCTCAGGAAATCGCCTCAATGTCAAACAAGAGGGGTTAGTCATGAAGTCGCTAATGATCTTGGCCGCAGAGACGGCCAATCAAGCAACCGTTGTGAATGAGTTTGAGCAGTCATTGCTGAGAATCTTTATCCTCATCATTATGTTCGGCCTTGGTGCCGGACTTACCCCGAAGGATTTCACCCTTGCACTGCGGAGGCCTTGGGGTCTAGCTGTTGGTTGGGTGGCACAGTTTGGCATCATGCCCCTAACTGCCTTTGTTTTGATCGTGGCGGTCTTGATTCCGTTCTCACCGCCAGAGGGCGTGCTGTTCATCGCACTCGGCGCACTGATTATGGGTGCGGTTCCAGCTGGAACCACATCAAATCTGTTTACTTACTTCTCCAAGGGCAACGTGGCGTTGAGCGTGACCATGACGGTTAACTCGACTCTGTGGGCCTTCATCATGACCCCGTTGGCCCTCTGGGGTTACAGCAACCTTTTGGGCCTTGATGAGTCGCTCAGCGTCCCTCCGGGTGAGTTGGCAACGGTTATCGTCGGCTTGATCATTCCTGTCGGTATTGGAATGCTCATTCGAAAGCTCAGCGCAAACATCGGCTCTCTGATCGAACTAGTCGGCAGCATCTTCGGTCTTCTGTTCATTCCTTTCTTGATCGCAGTCTGGGTTCCACGAAACTGGCAGTTGTTGCTTGACACCCAGTGGCCAACCTATGTGGTCGCAATCGGACTGGGGGCAGCAGGTATGACAGCGGCTTACTTGATGTCTAAGGCACTTCGTCTGCACCCAGCAAACGCAAGAACTATTGCGCTTGAGGCAGGAATCAACAATGGCCCGCTCGCAATCGCGGTAATTGTTGCCGTCTACATTGACAATCCTGGTCTCGACCAGATTTTGCTGGTTCCAGCCCTTTACTCGCTATTCATTGTTTTGCTCGCAACTGTCGTGACACTGATCTTCAGAAGAGCGAATCTAGCTGCTGAGCAAAAGATCCCGAACCTGCTCTAATCTCACACTTAGTTTTCTGAATGGGAACGCTTCAGATCGCTCGTGTTTTGAGCTTCTGAGCTGAGTACAAGGCCAATTGGGGCCAAGCTGTGGATTGGTGACGACTCTTAGGGTTAGGCGCCGATTCTGCGAGAAGCCTTCCGCCTTGAAGCTCGAACTTATCGAGGCTGGAACGATGTCCATTAGAATGATCAGCACCTGGGGCGTTAGCTCAGCCGGTTAGAGCAGCGGACTCATAATCCGTCGGTCGCGGGT
>CAZKLA010000008.1:0-35723 GCA_964553455.1 uncultured Aquiluna sp.
AATAAGCAAACTGCTCTTGTTTACACTCGAGCATTTTAATAAATAATAAAGGTCTGACGGCACCTTAAGTCCGTCAATTTTACACACAACACAACAGGAGAAAACTATGAGTTTAACACCATTTGAAATTCGTCTAGAACTTCTTAAAATGTCGAAAGACATGCTTACAGAAGAATATTATGGCAAACGAGAGCAACTTACAAACGACTGGCAAATTAAAGTCGAAAGCGCTCGTCATGCAGGCATGTCTCCACCCGAGCACCCACCTATGCCGCAATACCCCACCGAATCCGATGTAATTAAAAAAGCCGCAGAGCTTAATGGATTCGTCTCACAAATCCCACACGATACTAAGACTAGCAAAAAGTCCTGATGTGGAGAGGGGCGTATGCCCCTTCTTACTAGGAGAAATAATGCAAAGAATTACACTTGCAATTATAGCAGTAGTAGTGGCTTCACTAATGGTTGTATACAGCGCTATTTTTAGTGCTAATACAACCCCGCATTTTATTGATGTAAGATATCACACTTTGAATGCATCAATGCAAAAAGAAGTGAAATGTCTTGCAGAAAACATTTATTTCGAATCTGCTCATGAACCAGATGTCGGTAAAATGGCTGTAGCGTTTGTTACATTAAATAGAATGCACAATAAAGACTTTCCTTCGACAGTCTGTGAAGTAGTTACTCAGAAAACTAAAAACACTTGTCAATTTTCTTGGTTCTGTATACTAAAAGATAAGACTCCACGAAACCACGAGATCTATCAAAAAATTTTAGATATGGCATCGTTCATTTATGTTAACTATGATAAGATGGAAGACCCTTCATATGGTGCCCTCTATTATCATGCAGACTACGTAAATCCAAAATGGAAAAACTTAAATCACGTTACGACAATTGGAAGACATATTTTCTACGTTCCCGCAACAAAAGTAAAGGACATTTAATGAAAGACTTTATCAAAATCGACTCTATTCTAGTAGTATGTTTGACGCTTGTCGCAATGTCAGCTATTCTTTCATATGCGCACTATCAAATTAATGATAGAAACCTAATGGCTGGCAATATTGCTAATGCAATTAGCTCTGGAGTGAATCCTCTTGCAGTTAGATGCTCTTATGCAAAATCTGATGACGCGGTATGTGTAGCTTATTCTTTTAATGGATCTACGCTCACACAAAAGAAGTGATATATAATTTAAACAACTGAATGGAGATATCATGGCAGAAGTACTTGAAATTGGAAAACCAAAGAGTCACTCTAATGGTTACTTCCCAACTAAACCGCTTGCCTCGGCACACGAGTTTTATTTAACTGGTGAAATTAGTTCTGCTGATGACTATGTAGAATGGTTTGACGCAATTCGGCATGCGTCTGAGACAGATTTAATTAAGATCTACATTAACTCTTATGGTGGTGATTTGTTCACAGCTATTCAGTTTTTAAGAGTTTTGAGTGATACGCCAGCAACTGTAGTTTGCTCTGTTGAAGGTGCATGTATGTCAGCAGCTACTATGATTTTCCTCTCGGCAGATCATTTTGAAGTAACACCGCACTCTATCTTTATGTTTCACAATTATTCCGGTGGAACTATTGGTAAAGGTGGAGAAATGATCGACCAGCTTCAGCATGAACGTAAATGGTCCGAACGTTTAATGCGAGAAATCTATAGAGACTTCATGAGCAACGACGAGATCAAAGCAATGCTGGACAATAAAGATATTTGGATGGATGGCGAAGAAGTAGTCAAGCGTCTTCAGGTGAGAATTCAAAAGAACGAAAAGCAAGTACCTGTTAAGACTCCACCAAAGCCTGCAGCCAAGACTCCAAGAAAAACAACTAGAGTAAAGAAGTAAGCCCTGTACAATAAATCGTATATTTGATATAATATACTTATTGCGGCGATGGTCTAACGGATAAGGCAACACTCTTCTAAAGTGTCCGATGGGGGTTCGATTCCCTCTCGCCGCGCCAATTTTACTTGGAGTTTATTATGGCACATATGTATGTTGAAGTTGATCTTTCTGATGTTGATGACGACGAGCTTATCGAAGAGGTTGAAGCTCGAGGTTATCAAGTTGTAGAGAGCAAAGAAAATGAATTGCTAAGCGAGATTTATCATGCTCGGCGCTTAGGCAAACCATACGATCACATCGTAGATAAGCTTATCTACGATACTCTTGGAAAAGTAATCTGATAGTATACAGTGTACAATAATTCGTTATTGTGGTATAATTATACATGAACGTACACTTCCAACGTAAAGTAGCATCTGACGAAATCTGGGATACACTATTCTTTGCAACTGGTGAATATCCAGAAAAGTACAAGTGTCCAGATTTTCGCTCGCTCGAAGTTCCCGGTTTTCATGTCAAAATCGTGAATTTTAAAAACATTACAGTTAATGGCGACAAGTGTCGTTCTGTCGGCGAAGCTAAATTTGTTATTCAGGATCTTTTGGTATGATCTACACTTCAATCCCCAAGCGTAAACCTAAAAAGCCCACTGCTGCCCAGCGTCAGCTTGCAGTCGAATGGGAAACTATTCAAAAAAAGTACGAAGCGAAAAAGCCCGTGAAAAAAGTTTTCAATACATGGGAATACAAACTTTCTACTCCTCCCGGTCGTAGCACAACCAAGCACATTCCAAGTCTTAGCACCGGCGAAGGTGTCGCTTCTTCAAAACCAACTATGCAATACACCGGTACTAAAATGATCGGCATCGGCACTCTTCATAAATCTAATGCAGTGCCTGTCTTCAGTGACGAAGAAGCTGTCGAAATGGCTAGAATGCGCCGTGGCTAATTGTACAAATATCTCCTCTTAGTATATAATAACTTATGAATCGTAAATCAGTTGAACATGATATCGTAAATGCTTACCTTTTCGATGATCATGAAAAACTCAAAGAAATTTATATTGACCTAATCAATATTCGTGCAAAACTAGATCGTTGGTTTAATAAGTATTTGGATATGTTTGATGATAAGATGAATGCAACTACACACACAGATCCCGTGTGGCGCTTGTATCATGCAAAATCTGACGAATATAGCAATGTTATTCAAACCATCAAAACAGCCGAATATTACCTTAAAAAGAAATAATGTTCAAGAACGCCTCATCTTTCTCTCTTCACATTGAAGAGCTTGCCAGAAATAATCGTATATCGCACATGGATGCAGTGTTGAAATACTGCGAAGACAATTTTGTCGAGCCAGACGATATTAAGAATCTAATCAATAAAACTCTCAAAGATAAAATCGAAAATGATATGAGGGAAGCCAATCTGCTTCCCAAGCAGGCAATACTTGACGTTTAAGGAGTTTGTATGAGTAGTGAACGCGATAAAGAAAAGCATAGCCGTCGTCTACACGCAGATGAAGTTCACATTGCAAAACAATTAAAGATTGCAAAATCACATGGCTTTCCAGTTAAAAGTGGACAAGAACATCGTTTGCATAAATTAAGTGGTACTACATGCGGTGATTCTAATTGTGTTATGTGTGGAAACCCTCGAAAGTTCTTTAAAGAACCTACTATTCAAGAAAAATCATTTGATCAGTTAAAATTACATGATGAATCCAAATCCAACATGCCAGAATGACAATTGCAGGTTTCATCCTGGAATGTCTATGACAACCTGTGCTTATTATCCGCCAGTGTATGACAAGCATGGTAACAATATTAATCCTGATAGAAATCTGACATCAGGATCTATAAAGTGTTCTACTTGTAATAAGGAATGGACATATCATACACAACTTGGTGAAACGACATATACGGAAACGCAAAATGGAATTTGAATCTAGCCCAGAAGACAGCGAGCAATATAGCATTAACTACGCTCTCGTTGCAAACGAAAAAGGTCTATTGTCTATTACACGCTTGCTAGCTACAAGCATGGCAATCAATCCATACATGTCTATTGGTGATTTTCTGAAGAACCTCAGTGATCATGACTTGCAAACGTTGCTTGAAATCATAGACTTTGGCGAAGATCATACCAACTTTGATGATATAATGCTTCTATCAGGTATGCTTTCTGCTGCTGAAGGTATTCCATGTAAGTCTATTGACGATTATCACAAGTGTATGAATATGTTCATGACTTTTCTCACAGTCGAATCTCTTTATCGCAAGAAACTCGTTAAAATATTTAGAGAAAATATGTCCTTTGGCGATGACATGATGGACGCAAAAGTTGCAGAAAAACTAGATGATTGATTCTTTTCAAACATACAAATACTTTATGGCAATTAAGTTGCACCTGACAACTGATCGCTATGATGTATTTAAATCTAATGGTAAAGTTTCCGGATCACGCGAAACGTTTGAAAAACGCAATGACAGATTCCTCTTTGAAAAGCTAGGTCGTAAATTCAGTCAACCGCGTGAACTGATTGAATACTTTGTTGCCAATATAGCTTATGGCAACAAGAATGTAATTTATTCTTCCGATTCCGATAGTAACTATGAAACATGGGTGAAGCGAAAGGAATCACGAACTTATTCTTTTACGCAAGATCTTAGAACAATACAGACACACATAGAATCTAATAATCTTAAATTTGAAAATCTGTTTGACACTCACGACAATGTACCAGAGTTGTTGAAGCTATACGTTGGTGGTCATATCTCAATGGAGACAATGGTGATCATTGACGAATTTGAATCCTATCTTCCAAAATGGAAATCACTAGCATTGGTGTGGGGTGATCAGCTGCGAGTGTTGAATAAGATAAAAAACTTTGTAAAATACGACAAAGATAAGTTAAAATCTATCTATCAGCACTTCAAGGAACAATCTTCAGAGTAATAAAATGGGCCGTACAATTAGCAAGTTTCGTGATGACGAAGATGACCGTAGAAATAAATCGGTAAAACCAGCAAAACATTCAAGAAATATCCCTGGAAAGGGTATGCGCGTTATAAATAATTGGTCGGAGGAAGAGTATGATGAATACGACGATTTCGACGATTTAGATTATGAACATAACGATAATACTTCGCAAACACAACGTAAATAAGGAAATACAAAATGGATATTAATACACTTCGCAAAATGCGTAATTCTGACTTCGGCAAGATCTCTTCCGAATTCGACAAGATTGCTAATCCGCAATCTGAAACCAAATCCTACCAAGACGATCGCTTTTGGAAGCTCGAAGCTGACAAAGCAGGTAATGGCACGGCAACTATTCGATTCCTCCCACGCGCAGAAGGTGACGAACTCCCTTGGGTTAAAATTTTCTCGCACGGCTTCCAGGGTCCTACTGGGAAGTGGTATATCGAAAACTCTCTCACTACAATCGGTGAAAACGATCCTGTCGGTGAACTAAACTCTCGTCTCTGGAATACAGGCAACGAAGCCGATAAGGAAACTGCACGTAAGCAGAAGCGTAAGCTTTCTTATGTTGCAAACGTTCTTATTGTTTCTGATCCTAAGCACCCAGAAAACGAAGGTAAGGTTAAACTGTTTAAGTTTGGCAAGAAAATCTTTGATAAAATCATGGACAAAGCACGTCCTACATTTGAAGATGAAACACCAGTAAACGTTTTCGATCTTTGGGAAGGCGCTGATTTTAAATTGCGTATGCGCAAGGTTGATGGTTATCCTAACTACGACCAATCTGCTTTCCAAGAACCAAGCGCAATCACTGAAGATGAAGAAAAGCTTCTCAGTATTGTAAATGGTCAACACAAGCTTTCTGAATTCTTAGATCGTAAGAACTTCAAAACATATGAAGAACTTTCCCGTAAATTGGCTACTGTACTTGATAGCAATGGATCTTCTCTTCCATCTGCTGCATCGATTGCAGATGATAGTTACGATGAACCAGTTCGTCAAGTAAAAGCTACTGCGCCTAAGACTAAAGTGTCTGTATCATCCGAAGACGATGATGACGCAATGAGCTTTTTCAAGAAGATTGCTATGGAAGAGTGATGATATCTGTGTAAGTGCGGATAGATAGTAGGAGGGCTTTATGCCCTCCTTTTTCATTGGAGAACATATGCAAGAAGATGGCAAGACTATATTTTACACAGTCTTAAAAGATGGAGCGAAAGCTGGAGAATTTAAAGTTCTATCTTTAGGTATAGAACAAATAAAGAGCACGTGTGACGTGTGGGGACTAGACGTATTCCGTTATCAGATTATTAGAAATGATAACGGAGAAGTCGTATGGGATGGAAGAAACGAGTATTAGTAAACAGCTCTACTCTGCAAGTAACGATCGAATGAAGAATCGTTAGAACGAATAGGTGCTTCTATCTTTGCAACCTGAGTCTGTTGCATATTATTGCTTACTGATGGAGCACTTACTATAGTAGTGTTTCCACCGGATTTCTCTCTAAGTGCACCGACTTCGTTTGATTGAGAAGTAACTGTAGCAGACGTAGATGCACTTGCAGCCGGTGCGACGTTAGATGGACTTACTGTTTCCCCAGAAGAATTACCAGCACCTGCAAATCCTTCTAAAGGTTTCCATGGACCTACAGAAACTTTCTTATTAATGAAAGGAATTGTGAAACCGATTTCTGGGATAGTGAAGTCACTAAGCTTTGCTAAACTCTGCGTGATAGAACTTACAATATTTCTGAACGTTTTTACTGGACTAAAAATCATATCGACGAAATCAGAAAATATCTTTTCAACACTAAAAGACTCTAGTGTTTTCTTAGCATTCTCAAATCCAAAGAATCCAGACACCCAAGCAATTGCATCTTTGAGCATATCAATAGGACCAAAAATCAAGGAATTGAAGAATCCTTTGATTGCTCCACTAATTGCTCCAACGATACCTTCTTTTTCATAGCCTTCTATTGAAGCTTTAACAGTATCCCATACTGTCATGATGATAGTGAGAGGTAAGAAAATCTTTTCAGCAATAGCTGCTACCGACTTAAATACAGATCCAAATTTTCCAAATGTTTCACTTAGTGTAGTGAAGAATCCTTTAGTTCCTTCTGTAGTTGAAGAAACTACACTCTTTATAGATTCGAATATTTTACCAACTGGTCCAGAGACAAAGTCTTTTATTATGTTAAATGCTTCTGCAAATGGAGCCATAATTGTTCCAATTCCAGAAGTGATTGCTTTTATCACTTTACCAATTGCAGATCCTTCTTTTCCGATATTGAAAACACCTTTGATCGAATCTGCTATTCCGCCAAATGTCACTTTTATAGAATCGATTACGTTGTCTACAAACTTAAGAGCAGTAGACATCTTTTCAGATATAGTGGATTTCACTAAATCGAATGTCATGCTAACGCCAGCTAAAAATCCAGCTAGTGCTTTTTGAACTTTAGCGATAACAAAATCTGGTGTCAAGAGCTTTGCAAAATACGCAATAGCTTTAACCTGAGCTTTTAAAGCACCAACGACTATACCCAATGCAGCGGCTAATGCAGTTAACCATCCGCCAAGACCACTGCCTTCTTCTTTAGAAGGCGTAACTGCCTTGTCTTTTTTAGCAGTGTTCTTTGCAATTTGTCTGAGTAGGTCTGTCTTTTCTTCTTCAGCACGTTGGGTTTCGTTTTTATCTTCTTTGCTTTGTGTTGCAATTGCAGTAGGAGTATTAGACGAACTTGCGCTTCCACCCGAGGATACAATAGAAGCTGCTAATACATCCTTTAGAGAATTGGCTATTCTTTCTAGTGTTTTGCTTACATCTTTGAGAATACGCTGTTCTTCTAAAGATTCTTTGGATAAGATTAACGACTCAATTGCTAATACACGCTGAGTATCTAACGAACTCTTCATTGCTGAAGAAATTGTTTGCAAGTTTTCAACTGATTTTTCTTGCAATTGAAGAAGAGCATTGAAACTGTCACTACCCACACCGCCAATCGATACTATGTTGGTAGTGTTATTTGTGACATTTGGTCTATTTGTTTTTTTAGCCATTTTACTTATTCTTCTGTGCTTCTAGTCGTTGTTTTTCTTCATCCAAATATTGTATTAAGAGAGCAGTGTAAATTTCTCGTTCAAAGGGAATCATTTCCTCAATTTCCCTCAAACTATACTTATGGTATTGCATAAGCGCAAAATTCATTTTATAGTAATTTTGCAAGTTGTCATGATATAAGCAAATTAGAAAAAAGAGTCTAACCCTCTAATCGATTTGTCATGTTCCTTACTACACATTGGACACTTGTACTTAACCTGTTGTTCTAACTTAGGCATTGTTTCAAAGAATTGTTGTAACTTTGTAAACTGCTCCTGAGTTAAGTTGTCAATAAACTGTCGGATCTCTTCTGGACGATGATCTTTGGTAGAATACACCTGCTCAGAATCGTACACAGAATCAATACACGATGAAATGATATCGAAGATAGCTTCAGCATCATTGCCATTTAAAGTTTCAAGCTTCTTAATAATGTCTAAAGAAGGATACTTCATGATAACACCAACATTTCCAAATAATGAAATAGTCTTGTTATGTCCTTCAGGAATATTCACCTTAAGCTTTGTAAGATCGATGTCATATTGAACCGAAGCTTTATCATCTTCGCAATCATCACACTTTAAAATCAAGCTTACGATTTCACCGACAGACTTAGATCTTAGTTGAGTAAAGATATACTCGATGTCAAAGATAGCAAGTTCACTTGACTTAATAGGATCTTGAATACATGATTCAATCACGGATTTTAAAGTGGAGATCATTGTATCTGGATCTTCACTTTGTTGAGCAATCAACAGAGCTTTTTCTTCTTTAACTAAGAATGGTCTGTATGTAACTGTTTTTCCACTCGATGGTATAGTCAATTTGTATCGCGGCGTTGAAGCCATTGGTAAAGCCATGTTATTTTCCTTTTCTCAAATCATTAAGCATTTTGCTAAGTTCACTGGTACTACCAACGAAAATAGCGTTATTGTTTGTAACTGCAGCATCCTTTTTACTAGGTCCTGCAATACTCTGTTTACGTTTATGAAGATCTAGTAATTGAGTATTTACATCAGATAAATGCTTTACTAAACCTCCAACAACTTCAAATGCACGAGGATGTTCACTTTGTTTTGCTACTTCTAAAGCATGATATAGCGCATCCTGTCCTTGTTGCAATAGCGAATGTAAGTTACTTCTCGTAGTTTCAAAGTCACTTTCAAGCGATTGATTTACAACTTCTTGTTGCACCGCAGGAAGAACTTCCTGTTTTTCAATTGGTGCTATATCAAACACTTGACTTAATTTATCATCAATACTCATACTAATCCTTAATATAATCCATTTATTCCAGATCCAGTGAACTGTCCTTGTCTTTCTATTCTAGATCTAGCAAATCTGTCGGCAACGCTTTCTTGAAATTGTTGGAAGTTATCATAGTATAGATCTGGAATATTGATAGCATTCGAAACAGTATCTCTTAAAAACGCTCCGGCCTGAGCCGTTAACTTGTATGGATCTGGTATATCTAATCCAAATATTTTCTTTGGCTGCTTATCGTTATCAGGCGATAGTAACCTCTTATTTAGATGATGCTTGTAGCTAAATGTAACTTGAAGTTTTGCAATGTCTTTAGAGTTATGATCAAGCGTTATAGCACCGACTGTTTTTGGATATGCTTCGAATAACTCCGTTTCATAGGTGTTATTGTCTTTAGTGTCCTGAGTTATGATCTTTATGTTTTTAGCATAGTTTTCATAATAACCTGCTAAACGTGTAGTTGGATCTATAACCATGTCAGTCCACATGTCAAAGAATTCTTTTACTTTAAATTGTCTATCGACAATGAATGTTAAAGTTATAGGTTCGAAAGTGCGATCATATACTACTTCACGTTGTTCACCATATGTTCTTACTGGTTGTGATGCAAAACTTACGCTAGGTAAAGAAGCCTGTTCACAGTATAATTGAACTAGTTCTGTGTTGAGACTAGTAGCAGGATTTGAAATGAGAACAGTAAAGCGATTCTGACGAGCAGCTCCGTCTGTTTTCATCTTACTGATAAATTGATTTAATGTGGCAGTAGCCATTACATTCCTCCAGTGTTTTTCCACACTTCTGTAGAACTTGCTTTAGCAAAACTTTCCACTGGCATCATCAATGCTGTAGTCCAATCAGTGGGTGATATTATCTTTAATGAGGTTACCATATGATCAGACAGATAACTCTTCACACAGGGCTTCACCAGTTGATGCTTTGAAATTCCTTGTAGTAAATTCCATGAAAGTCTAAGTCTGGTTGTTTCGTCTATACCCTTAGTGGTTTTAAATTTTAGTAAATTATCAAGCAATACGATCCTAAAGCGATAAGATAAATAATGTAGATTTAATCCAATAAAGCCATTTTCAGTTTTCCTGAATGGAAATACTAATGGGAAATTGTCATAATATGGCAGCTTATCCTTTGTCTTTGGATCATAGAAAAACATGTACAGATTGCCGGGTCTTAACGTTCCTGCAATTTCACCAGAATGCTGAAACATGCGTTGAGGCTTTATTCCTTCTTTACGAAGAAGCGTGGCCTGCTGCCTAAACCAAGTTCTTGATTTAGTCGATATAGATGGATCATATTTGTGTTTTTCAAACACATCTAACATGCTTGTCATTTTATTCCTAAATGGTTTTCTGTTAAAATGATGAATTCCCATCCACGATCTTTTGCATAACTTTTAGCAGCTTTCCATTTTGCTTCGTTAACACCCCAAGTCATAACCTCTTGGATAAATCTCTTTGTTTTTCTATTTGGAGGTACAGGTGGCCTAGTTTGAGAATCGGGTTTTATCTCAACTAGGTAAGTTTGTACACTACCATCATTTTTTCTTACTTGTATTTTAAAGTCTATAAAGTATCTATGTGCCCTATTATCAACCGGAGACACGTAGGGAACAATTGTTTCTTCAGAACTCCATTTTAAAATAGATGGATTTGTATCACACCATATTGCAAACTTGGTTTCCCAACTTGATCTCATAATGATGTTGGTATGATCTCCAGCATATTTGTGTGGATTCACCGGTTTGAACTTTCTCTTGTGAAACATAGATAAATAATTATAGCACACTATTAACTATTTATAGGAACTTTCATGGCAACAGCAAAACTATCAGCCGTTCCAGAGTCTAGGTACGAAGCCAAGCGTTTCGTAAATGAACAAAAATACGAAATCGGTAATTATCAATACCCATCAGATCTGATGGGTTTAACTACTATTGGCGAAGCCACGACAACTCAGCCTCTCTATGGTGGTAACTATGTGCTGTTTTACATTAACGTAAACAATGAATCAAAGATGGTAGAAAACCCAAGTACACCAGATTCTATTGTTGAGATCGATGCATCCGAAAGAGTTAAGAAACAACTTGCTGGCAGAGAATATAGCCAAGAAAAAGTAGCAGCTGCACAAGCAGTAGTGGGTGCTGGAGTAGTAGGTGCTATTACAGGAACTGGTGGTGTTGGAGGAGGAGCAAAAGGTGCTGCATTAGGTGCAGCAGTTGCGTTGGCCGGTACAGGATCTGTTGCAGCTAACACTAAAAACTCTGTTTTCTCTCGTCCTCAGAAAAGACTAAAATCAGTTATAGCATTGCATGTTCCAAATCAATTGTCTATTAGATATGGCGCTGGTTGGTCAGAAGAAGAAACCTTTGCGATACAAGCTTTAATACAAGGCGGTGAAGCTGCAGGTAGAGCATTAGTAGAAGCTGGTAAAGCGTTAACGGAGAAAAATGTAGAAGGTGCTAGATCAGCTATCGTTGGTGGTGCTAGAGGAATATCTTCTATCGTTGCAAATATTGCTTTAAGTAAAGGTCCTAATGCAGGTGCATTATCTGCTATGACAGGACTTGCGCCAAACCCAATGAAAGAACAGATTTTTAAAGGTATGGATTTCCGTACTTTCACGATGGAGTATCAATTTGCTCCAAGAAGCTTGGAAGAATCTGAAAATGTAGCAAATATAATCAAAGCTTTTAAGTATCATATGCATCCAGAGTATAAAGATACTAACAACTTCTTGTTCCTGTATCCATCTGAATTCGATATAGAATACTATCACAAAGGTGAAGAAAACTTGCATATTCATCGTCATACGTCATGTGTACTTACTGAAATGAACGTCAACTACACGCCTAATGGTAACTTTTCTACATTTGAAGGCGGCCGCCCTACACAAATTAACGTAACAATGACGTTTAGAGAACTTACTATTCTTACTAAAGAACTTATTGCTGAAGGTCTATAATGTACTTTTCAAATTTTCCAAAGATAGTATACGATTTCGATTTATCGAATGGTGTAGACTATAAAGTCGTAACTGACATTACACGAAATGTGAGACTGCGTAAGCAAATACTCGAAAACATTTCGTTATACGATTTTTACGACATCCAAGAAGGTGAGACACCTGAAATCATTTCAGAAAAAATCTATGGTACACCGTATTATCATTGGGTTATCATGTTAGTGAATCAGCGATATGACTATGTAAATGATTTTCCACTTACTCAACTTGAACTAGACAAATTCATTGACGAGAAATATGGCGATAAAAAATACCACGTTCATAACTATAAAGTGAATGGTATCATTAAAGAAGGTATCAATATCGTCACTCTTCGTGATTCTGCTCTAGATGGTGGCGGTATAGGCATGCTTGTTGAAGGAAAAGTTTTAACCAGCATTCAAAACGAATATCAAGCAAGAATAGACAACATCATTGTTCCTTCTGATAATACTACTATACAAATAGAAGTTTCATTGAGAGTTGGAAAGTTTCAGCCTAATGAAACTGTTAAAGTTCTTGGAGAAAACACATTTGCCGAAGTAGTTTCATGTACAGTGCCTGGCGAATATACTACAACCAGTAACTATGATTACGAATTTGCTTTGAATGAATCTAAACGTAGAATACGTATAGTCGATCCGTCATTAGTCGAACAGCTAGTAAAAGAATTTAAAGATATTATATGAGTTCAGCTCCAACAGAAAGCATTCGTTTTGCAGGCGACGTAAACATTCGTCGTCTTGAAATAGTTTCATCTGCAAATTATAAAGTAGATGTTACTAATCAACTCATTGGCATTGAAATATATGAAGACATGTTTTCGCCATTTACAACAATGGCTATCACCATTCGTGAATCACAAGACTTTATAAACGCCTTACCTCTTCGTGGAGAGGAAATTTTAAACTTAGAAATTGCGACTCCTACGTTCAAAAAGTCTGAGATGTTTTTCAATGGGAAATACTACATTTATAAGATAAGTGATAGACAGATGCTTACTGATAGAAATACCGCTTATACATTAAACTGTATTTCATATGAAGCACTTTATGATTTAAATACTCGTAATTCAAAAGCATACAGAGGAAATATTGCAGACATAGTAAAAGAGCTGATGGGTAAAGAAGGTCTCAATACAACAAAGAATATGAACATTGAACCTACTAAGAATTCAACTAAGTATGTTTCGAACTTTTGGTCGCCTGTTAAAAACATAAATTACTTAACGACAGGTGCTGTAAGTAAGGATGGTAATGCAACATATATGTTCTTTGAAAACAGATACGGTTTAAACTTTGTTAGTCTTGAAAATCTATACAAACAAAATACGTATCAAAAGTTTATAAAAGACAATTATGTTCGTGATAACGTTGGCAATAGTTCGATAAGAAACGTTGAGCGAGATTATCAAAGAATTTTAGATGTAAAGATTCGTGTTCCTTTTGACTCTTTGAAATTTACGAATAGCGGAGCGTATGCTTCTAGAATGTATTCATACGATTTAGTTAAGAAGAAATATTCGGCTAAAGACTATAGTGCTTTAAGTGAATTTTCCAAGAGTGCACATTTGAACAAAGTGCCTCTATATACTAATATGAAGCCGGTGTCTCCTGCGAACTTTATATTTAACGATGTTAAACACTATGGTAGTCATAATGGGTTTGCCGATACGAGCAATCTTAAAGTTCAACAAGAACGAAATTCGAAGATATCTATCATTAGATCATGCGTTATTGAAATAAATGTCTTTGGTAGAACTGATTATACAATCGGTCAAAAGGTTTATGTAGAATTGCCGAAGCCAACAATTATAACTGAAAATGATCAGGCAAATACAGACAAGAAAACTGGATTCATCGATACAACGTATTCTGGAAATTACATAGTTACTGCGATAAACCACGTAATTTCCAGAGACAAACACACTTGTATCATGGAACTTTCTAAAGAATCAATGATGGAATAATATGTTATATATTGGCGTTATAGAAGATCGTAATGATCCATTAAAATTAGGTAGATGCAAAGTCAGAGTTATTGGCTTACACAATCATGATGTTTTAAAACTACCTACAGCAGACTTGCCTTGGGCTGTTCCAATGCAACCTATTACTTCTGCTGCAATGTCTGGCATTGGAACATCTCCTCTTGGATTAGTTGAAGGAACTAACGTAATCGTAATGTTCCAAGACGATGATAGACAGTATCCTATTATTCTTGGTTCTATTGGAGGAATTCCGCAAAGTTCTTCTAGTGATGTGAGTGTAGAAGATGACACTCTAAAGATTAAGATTGATGGAGAGCTTAAACAAACTAATACGCAGTCCAACGTATTGTTGGATGGATCTGGCAACGCAGTCGTAGATGGTTCTGGCAATCCAGTTACTACTGCGCCTCAACCAGAAGAAATAATTTTAGAAAATACCAACAAATTAAAACGTGCTGCAGAATATACACCAAGTATTGCTTGTGTTGACTTAATAAAAAGATTTGAAGGTCTACGTCTAACTGCATATCAAGATCATGTTGGGATATGGACTATTGGTTACGGTACTACGCGTATCAACAATATTCCAGTTGTACCTGGTATGATGATTACCGAAACCCAAGCAAACCAATTTTTACTTTCAGATCTTACAGAAAAGTTTGTCCCTAGTATTCAACGTAATACTAGGGCACTGATTACTCAATCGATGTTTGACGCTCTATGCTGCTTTACATATAACGTTGGAACTGGCAATTTAAACAAGTCCACGTTGTTTAAGGACTTAAACGCAGGAAAGTATTTAGATGCTGCAGCTGGATTTATGTTATGGACCAAAGCTGGTGGCACAGAACTATCAGGTTTGGTAAAACGCCGAGGAGCAGAAAAAGATTTATTTTTAGCAGAAGGTATACCAAATTCTGCTGGTGAATTGCCTCAGCAACAACCTCAGACTCAGACTGCTACTGCGCCGGGTGTAGTTCAATCTCCTGACTCAAATCAAAGTGCAACGCAATCTTCGTCTAGTACAATAGGATTTGTAGATCCTAACAGAAAATATCCATTATACTTTGATGAACCTGACACTAACAGACTTGCACGTCATGAAGAAATAAACAAGACTATTGTCTATAAGAAAGAAGCAGCACAGCTTAAAGGTGTTCAATCTGCTGATGGAACTACATGGGATCAGTCACCAATTCCATATAATGCACAATATCCATTTAACCACGTGATGCAGACTGAATCCGGACACGTGCTTGAATTTGACGATACTCCAAACTGTGAGCGCGTTCATATTTATCACAAGTCGGGTACGTTTAGTGAAATTGATGCAAACGGTACACGAGTTAATCGTATTGTTGGTGATGGGTATGAAATACTTGAAAGAAATGGTTATGTGCAAGTAAACGGTTCGCTAAACATCACAGTAGATGGAGCTCAAAACCTATACGTAAAGAATGCATTAAATATTAATGTTGACGGCGCTACAAATATCAATATTAGAAATGATGCAAACCTGACTGTAAGCGGAAACATGAACTTATCAGTTGGCGAAACACTTGCAATAAAGGCTACTGCTATAAGAATGGAAGCTGATACTTTTGACGTTAAGACTCTTGGAAATGCTACGATCGATGCTGGTGGAGAAGCATCTGTTAAGGCTGCTGGAAATGCAAAGTTTGATGGTGCACAAGTTCACTTAGGTATGGGCGCTAATAGCGCAGCTTCTGCTGGCTTAGAAAGTCCTGAATCAAGACAATCTCCTGAAATGCCGGAATTTGGAAAGCTCACCATCATTACTCGAGGTGCATCTGCTGCAGGACAATATGAAACTCCTGAAGAGGGAGATCCTACAGCATATAAACAAAGACAGATCAACAACGGCGCTATTAAGCGCGAAGAAATGGACAGCGGTACTAGAAGAGAAGCACAGGCTGCGCCACCGTCGACAATTGCTCCAGGCGATAAGACATGCGATGCTATTTTCATGAAAGATTCATTTGAACCTTCATTTGCGCTTTCTAGGAATTTCACCTTAGGTGCTTTAACTAAGAACGGAAGTCGCCCCGTGGTAAATCAACAGGGATTGAAGATGCAAGAGATCGTATGTAATCTTAAAGGTCTTGCTGAAAATTGTCTAGAGCCAATTAGAAACTTGTATCCTAATATGATTATAACGTCCGGATTTAGACGTCCGGGCGATGTTGCTGGATCTTCCAAGACTTCTGATCATTATCTAGGTTGTGCAGCAGATATTGTTATTCCTAATTTGGATAGAGCTGGTCACTATGAAGCTATTCAGAAGATTCAACAGCTCATACCTTATGATCAATTATTGCTAGAATATCAAGGTCCTACAACAGTATGGATTCACGTTTCTTTCAAGTATACAAATACTAAGAAACAGATATTCACTATGCGTGATCATAAGCGAATTAGTGATTTTGGTCAGTTTGTACTGGTAGCATAATATGCCTCAGGTAGCAAGATCAGACGGTGTTGATACAGTTTCTTCTCCTCACGGCACTGGAAGAAACTGTAACTCGCCTACAACACAAGCAACAGCTCAGGGTGTTTCAAAAGTGTATGTAGAAAACATTTTAGCTATACATCTAGGAAACGCAATGAAACTGCATCCTGCACCAGGGTGTGTTCCTCATGCGCCGCCTTTAGATTCTGCGTCTTCTAAAGTTCTCTGTGAAGGATTAGGAATTGCTAGAATTGGAGATACTTATGGCGGAGAACACATTATAACTTCAGGATCGTCTAAAGTATTCGCTGGATAAGAATAAATAAAACATATGGCTAAAAATACTCGCACCTTTTCAGATATCGACATGGCATTCCTCCCGAATCCCGTGTCTAAAGACATTTCTCGCAAATACGACGAGAATTCTATAAAGCAGTCTATAAAGAATCTTGTAATGACAAAGAACTTTGAAAGACCGTTTCAAAGTGATATAGGTTCTCAGATATCTGCATTGTTGTTTGAGCCTATTACACCAATGCTTGGTGCAGTCATAAAGAAAACGATAGTCAACGTTATCAACACTTATGAACCTAGAGTGAATTTATTAGATGTAACTGTGCTTTTAAGTCCTGACAATAACGGCGTTTATGTAACTATAGTTTTTGCAATTGTCAATACAAGCACACCAGTAAGCGTTGACTTATTTCTAGAAAGAACTCGATAATGGCCAACAATAAAATAAACGTTTCAGATCTTGACTTTGATTTAATTAAAGCAAGTCTAAAAGAATTCCTAAAGAGCCAAGATCAATTTACTGATTATGATTTTGATGGATCTGGTCTTAACATTTTACTTGACGTATTAGCATATAATACACACTACAATGCAATGTATACAAACCTTGCAGTCAATGAAATGTTCTTAGATTCTGCAAGTAAGAGAGATAGCGTTATCTCTATTGCAAATAACTATGGTTACATTCCTATTTCCCGCACTGCAGCAAGAGCTAATCTTTCAATGACAGTACCAATCGGTAGCAATACTTCTGGTACTCTTTCACTTCCAAAATTCAGTGCTTTCACTTCTACGGTTTCTGGCGTAGAGTATTCGTTCTATACTCTTTCTGAAACAATAGGTCTACGTAATGATGCAGAATCTGTATACGAATTCAATTCAATTGACATATTTGAAGGTACACCAGTTACTGAAAGATTCAACTTACTTGAAAACGTAAAAGTTATTCTTCAGAACAAGAACATTGATATTGCCACTGTAAAAGTAAGTGTTAAGAATCCAACTTCTTTAAATACTACGTCTTACAAGTATTCTGAAAGGGTTTTGGGTTTAACTCCTACAAGCGAAGTATTCTTCATTCGTGAAATTGAAGGCGAAGAATACGAAATTTATTTTGGCAAAAACAATCTTGGCAAAGAACCAGAAATTGGATCTGTTATCATTGTGGAATATATCGTTACAAACGGATCTGCTGCAAATGGTATTAAGATTTTCTCTTATAACGGACCGAGCTACGGTCAAGCTCCTACGATAACAATCAACAAGACTGCGTATGGTGGAAGAGAAGCGGAAACTACAGATGAAATAAAGTACAATGTTTCTCGTAAATATAAAGTTCAAGATCGTGCTGTGACTGCACAAGATTATGCAGACATCATCAAGACTAATTATGCAGACATTGATTCTATAAGTTGCTGGGGTGGAGATACTATGAATCCACCGATCTACGGAAAGGTCTTCATCTGTATTAAGCCTCAATCTAGTTTGTTCTTGACTCAGTCAGAAAAGAATTCTATTATTGAAGACATCATTAGACCTAAAGCGATATTGGGAATATTCCCAACTTTAGTAGATCCTATCTACAACACTGTTGCTTTAGAAACTACGGTTTATTATAATCCAAACCTAACGAACAAGTCTTCATCGCAGATCGAGCAAGCCGTTCGTCAAGCAATTCTTGATTATAATGACCTGAATCTTCAAAAGTTTGATGGCATATTACGATACTCTAGATTGATTCGCAATATTGACGATTCCGATCCAGCTATCATAAATAATATTACAACCGTGACATTACGTAGAAATGTTGACGCAGTATTCAACATTTCTACGAGCTATACCGTACAACTTAACAATCCAGTTTATAAATCCGGCGTTGCAGAAGAGTCTATCTTAACAACTGGATTTTATATTAACGACACTGATACCATACACTACATCGATGATGATGGCCGAGGAAAATTACGTTTATTCTACTACAATCCATTAGACTACACTAAAGTTTTTGTGAATTCTAATGTCGGTGCCGTAAACTACGACACTGGCGAAGTTAAACTGAATTCTCTCTTTGTGTCAGGTTTAGCAGAATCTGATTTCGAGCTAGTCGTTAAAACTGAGTCTAATGACATTATGGGCATGCATAATCAGATCGTAAACATTGAAGCAATGCACTTGAAAATAAATGTCATTCAGGAAACAACACCAACTACTCATATAGTTTCTTCTTCCAGAGCATAATGAATAAAACTCCTATCACTGTTGCATTAGAACGTCAGATCCCCGAATACGTAAGAGGAGAGTACGAGCTATTTGTCAAATTCATAAAGGCGTATTATGAATTCCTCGATCAGACTCAGCAACGTAATTTAGAAGATATACGTTCTATTGAGAATACTCTCGATGAGTTTGTAATTCGTTTCAAGAAAGAACTTTCTGTATTATTTCCAACTAATACTTTAGCGAACGAACGATTCATTCTACAAAGAATAAAAGAATTCTATAAAGCTAGAGGCTCTAAAGAGTCTTATCAGTTTTTGTTTAGAATTCTCTTTAATAAAGATTCTGAAATATTTTATCCATCAACTCAGATTTTACGTGCATCCGATGGTAAGTGGATTCAAGAAAAATCGGTATTTATCGAGTCGACATCTGGAAACATATTTGATTTTGCTGGAAAGATCATTTCAATTGAGACTTCATACAAACACGTAAACGTATTCTGTCCTCGCGTTGTTTATTATAGAAACAACGTATATGAAGTCTTCATTGATCGTTCATATGTTCAAGATATTGAAACCGGTAACACAGTAAGGTCAGAAGACGGAACAGTAGCCGGTAACATCATTCCATGTCCTAACAAGTACACGATAGTTAAAGAAGGCGCTGGTTTCGAAGTAGGACAACTATATTATCTTAAAACAAATACTGGCGATGGTTCGTTGATAAAAATCACCAAGATTGGTACCGGTGGATCTATCAAAAAAGTTCAGATCATTGCATTTGGTCTCGACTACGAGTCAACATATTATGCAAAACTGTCGAATAAACAGGCTGTAGCTGTACCATATCGTCATCCTATCCCTGGACCTTTTCCAGATGGTAATAACGGATTTGTAGATTTTGGTTATATTAACAGACAAGACTATTTTTATTTTGATCAGTTCTATCAGCCAACCGTTGCAAATAACCAAAACGTGTTCTACGCTGATGGTACATACGTAGGTGATATAATTGCTTCATTCTACACTAATGCAAGCAACACTAATGTCATCGACAATGACACTGCAGAAATAAAAATTGAATTAGGACCAGTTGCAATATATCCTGGATATTACGCAGCATCTGATGGATTTATTTCAGACGAATCATACATTCAAGATGGAAAATATTATCAATTATTTTCATATGTAATACGAGTAGAACAACAGATTGAATCGTACTTAGAAATAGTAAAGCAGTTGCTGCATCCAGCAGGCATGGAGTTGTATGCAGAATATAGCATTAAAAATGACTATCAAGTTTCTGCATCTCCTTTACTTGCATTTATTCGTCGTCAATTCTTAGATCAGCAGTTTGTTACTGACGACGAATCAGCGAACGAAGTTTATAAACCTGAGTCTGATTCTATAACTAGCTTACATACTGACCTGCAAGACATAAAAAATGTAGTGCAGCCTAAGACAGAATTTATTAGCCAACCTGATTTTAATTTCTATCACGACAGTAAGGTGATTGAAGTATTAGACTCGATAGTAAACAGTTTAGACGATAGTAATAGAGCTATCAGTCAGCTAAAGACCGAATCTTTAAGTACTTCTGAAAATGTAATAGATAACTTCACCAGAGGTACAATAGAAGAAACAATTGATCCTTTAGAAAGTGGAAGATTCTTTGATCTTTCCGGTTCTACATGGAGAGATACAGTAATACCGATAGATGATCAAGTAAGACCACAAATACTTCCATATAAAGTAGAAGCAATTTACTTATCTCCTGCCTTTGCCAATGGCATTCAATACAGCGATGCAGACGTGTTTAATCAAACTGTAACGTATGTACGCAGCGAATCAGACTTTGTTCTTCAATCTGAATCTCCAATAAGTTGGTCTTTCAGTGGAGGATCATTCAACAAATCAGTTATTGGTATTGATAGTATTCCAGTATTTGGTGGAAATAAACTTATACAGGAAACAATAAATAATACAAACAATGGAACACTGTACTATAATGCATATAGTCAAGATACTTCGGATCCGTTAAGCTCATACACATATGAGCAAGAGACGTATTCGGAGCGTATTACAAGAGCAATCTCTTAAAATAAAGGTAAAACTATGATTTCGATTCCAAAATTCTCAAATATAATCGAGTTAGGTGGTACACTTGCAATCGCTCACTATGGTCCAAATGGTGAATTGATTGAAGACCGTTTCTACTCGAACATTGTCGTTAACGTTGGTAAGCAATGGATCGCACAGCGTATGAAAGATACCGCTGGTTCTCCATCGCATACCATTCCAGCACAAATGTCTCACATGGCTGTTGGCGGTAACGCTACTGTTGGTTCTAACCCAACTAAGACAACTCCCGTTGCCGGCGACACGCAGTTAACAACTGGTGGATCTCCTGCACTTTCCGAGTTGGCACGTGTTGGTTTGACAACTGCTGGTGGTACTGTTTCTGGTGCTGTTGTTACTTATGCTGCTACTTTTGCATCTGGTACTGGTACCGGTTCTTTAGTTGAAGCAGGTATTTTCAACAGCGCTACTGCAGCAGCGGGTACTATGCTTTGTAAGACTTCATTTGACGTTGTTAACAAAGCTGCTAACGACTCTATCGCTATTACTTGGACTGTAACTATTCAGTAATTAAACAATGGCAACCTCGCTACTAAAATTCTCTCTGAAGACCAACTTAGTAAAGTCGGTCATATCAGAAATCGTATCAAATATAAGCAAGTACTATTACGTCTACTGCCATCCTGGCGCGTGGCCTAATGAGTCTGCGCCTGAACCAGTGTCTGATTCGTTTGAGTATGAAAATTCAACTCGTAACGAAGCAATATTGTACAAGCAAATTGATGCAAACGATATTTGCGCCGTTATTCCAAGACGAGATTGGATTGCCGGTTATACGTTTGATATGTATGATGAATATAGTAGCAATAATCCTGCATTCTCTGGTGCTACGGCTTTAGAGAATGCAGAATTTTACTGTCTAACTGATGATTTTAACGTTTATAAGTGCTTGTTTAATAACAACGATAGACCTTCTTCAGTAAGACCAACAGGTACATCTACAGTACCAATTGAATTAGATGACGGATATATCTGGAAGTACATGTATACAGTTCCACTATCCGTACGTAACAAATTCCTCACTAATACGACAATGCCAGTAGTTACTGCGTTGTCTAATCAATTCTATTCTAAGGGTTCTATTGTTTCTTATACGATTGAGAATCCTGGAAAAAGATATCCAGTAACAACATACAAGATTACTGGTTTTAGAATAATCGATGGTGGATCTGGTTATAATAGTCCTCCAACCATCATTTTATCTAATCCCGACCAACAAGGCGGTGTTCCTGCAACGATCGCCAGTGTTGCGTTAAGCGGTGGTCAAATTAGCTCTATTAGTATAAACAATCAGGGTTCTGGTTATTCATATCCTCCAGTTGTTACTGTTAGCGGAGGAGGTGCTTCACGTCAAGCAACTCTAGAACCAATTGTTCAACGTTTAAGTAATGTGTTTACAACTTTAACTGTTACTGGAGATGGATATCTTGAAGAGAATCCATACCAAGTACAATCAATAGAAGTCGTTAACGGCGGCACTGGTTACTCATCAGTAACACTCCTATTCACCGACCCAGATTTGCCAAATGGTGTAAAAGCGGCAGCAACTGGTATCATAACAAATGGCCAAGTAGTAGGATTTACAGTAACTAATTCTGGTTACGGTTATTCAAAGCCATTCTATTCTATTCTTCAAGATGCAAACGCATCTAATATTGTTCTCGTTCAAGCAACGTCTATTGCTGGGCAATCTGCTCAGGGATTGACATTCCGTGTTAACACTAAAAAGAATGAAGCAGAATTAGTTCCTATCATTAATGCAAATGGTGAAATTGAAGCAGTGCAAATTATTAAACCGGGTATTGGATACACCTTTGCATTAGTTACTGTTAACACTTCATTGGATAAAGAAAATACACCAGACTTTGAAGAAGCATCTATTCTTCTAAACTTCGGTATTGGTGACATTGAATCTCGTCAATCAACTGTAGAATTGACTGCAATTGATGGCGCTATTCATGTTATAGGAGTTGTTAATCCTGGGTTTGGATATACATCAGCTCCGGCTGTAGAAGTTATCGGAGATGGTGAAGGATGTACAGCTATTGCGCACTTGACTAATACTGGTAGTCTTGATAGAATCGAAGTGACTAACATTGGTTATAACTATACAAAAGCTAGTGTAATTATCACTGGTGCAGCGGCCTCTGCCGGAACAGCGCAAGCAATCATATCGCCAAAAGGTGGACATGGCCGTGATGCTATTGGTGAATTGTATTCTAAGACTTTGGTATTCCACGGAAACCTATCAAAGGAAAAGAACAAGGGATTTGTTTCTACAAACGACTATCGTCAAGTATGTATTGTTAAGAATCCAAAAATTTATGGAAGATCAACGAACTTACGTTCAGCTTTAGCATCTACATGTTTAGTTGCAGTTGGAACTTCAGGACAAGGCGGATTCGGCTTGATCAATCTGGATGATGTTCTCACTTGGACTGATACTACCGTAACACCAAATAGATCATATACATTCAAAGTTATCGAGAAAAACGCAGAGTACTCTGCAACAGAGTCTGCATTACTATTATCATACTTAGATAATAAAATTCCTGACACTGGCGCATCATTAAGCAAAGTTGGTGCTGTGTTTAATACTACAAACATAATTCTTCCAGACGTTAACAAGTTTTCTGGAGACTTATTGACCATCGATAACAGATTGAAATTTGCCCCATCAACACAACAGATCGTTGTTGTGACTAACTCAATTACGTTCTAATAATTAGGATAAATATATTAGTCTAGCGAGTTCTAGATTAATTAAATTACAAAGAGAAAAGTATGGCACTAAATTTTAACATTGAACCGTTCTACGACGACTATTCTGAAGACAAACAATTCTATAGAATTCTATTTCGTCCTGGATATGCTGTTCAAGCGCGAGAATTAACTCAGTTACAAACAATTATTCAGCAACAAGTTAAGCGTCATGGCGATCATATCTTTAAGAATGGCGCTATGGTTATTCCTGGACAAGTTTCATATGATTCTAAAACATCGTATGTAAAACTCAAGCCAGAAATTTCTTCAAGCAGCATCGTAAAAACGTTCTCTGTTTTATCTTCTGTAATTGGAAAAGTTTATAGAGGTCAAACATCTGGTGTTGAAGCTCTTGTCTTAACAGCTACTCCAGCCGAAGTAGCTAATGGCGTAAGCGAACCAGATACTCTATTTGTAAAGTATACACGTGGATCTGGCAAGTTCAGTCTAAATGAAATCATTAGTCCAATCGATGGATCGTCTGGATTAGACTTAGTAGTTCAAGCGTCTGACGCATTTGGTCTTGGTACTACTGCATCTATCGAAAAGGGTGTATACTACATTAAGAATAATTTCGTTTTAGTACAAGCTCAAACGATTGTTCTTTCCAAATATTCCGGAAACCCAACTATCAAAGCTGGTCTTAATGTAGTAGAAGAAATCCGATATCCAGAAGAAGACGAAAGTCTATTGGATAATGCATTGGGTTCTCCAAATTACGCAGCTCCCGGTGCTGCTCGTTATTACATTGATCTACAACTTACGAGTGTAGCTTATGACGCCACAACAGATGATGGCGAATTCATTCCTCTCTTAACTTTGCTCGACGGCAAGGTGCAATTCTTAGTAGATAGAACTGAATACGCTCAGATCGAAAAGACACTAGCTCGTCGTACGTTCGACGAATCCGGTGACTACTCTGTACGTGAATTCCCAATTGAATTGCGTGAATACCGTAACAATGATCGCGGTGCCTGGGCCAATAATAGTACTTATCTAAAAGGCGATGTTGTAACTGCTAACTCTATTACGTACAAGTGTGTCGTTACGCACAACTCTCCATCAACAGGATCTTTTGCAGTTGGTTCCAACTGGATTGCTGATTCAACTCCAGCATATAATTATGGTGTTAACGCAGGTCCACGTTATTCATTGACTGCATCTACAGAAATTGCTCCTCTAAATGACTTAATTTCTTTAGCAGTCGAGCCAGGAAAAGCATATGTTCGTGGTTATGAAATTGAAAAGATTGCTACTCAGTTTTTAACGATTAATAAAGCACGCGATCTGTCTGGATACGAAACACAGTCCTTAGATACAAGTCCTGGAAACTATATTTTAATCAGATCTCCAAACGCTCTTCCTGACATCAATCACGATGTAACTTTCTACGATAAGTATAATGCTACTGCTGGTGTTGCGCCAAGTGGTGCAACTGCAATTGCTACTGCGCGTGTCAAGCAAATTCAATATCACTCCGCAGGTGTATACAAACTATTCTTGTTCAATCTTCAAGTTACAAGCGGAAAGAACTTTGCAAGAGATGCGAAGTTTGTACATTCACAAGGGTCCGGTTCTAATGCAGCAACTAGATTTTCTGCTAAACTAAACCCAGTTCTAATTGAATTAGCCGGTACAGTTAGTGCAAGCAATTCTTCTACATTGACTGGTCTTAACACTACATTCATTTCACAACTAAGACAATTTGATTATGTTTCAGTTGGTGGAAACGAGTATCAAGTAACAGGAGCAATTAGTTCTAATAACTCTATTACTATCGACACTGCTGTAACAGTTTCTGCTGGAACTAAAGTTTATCGAGTAGAAACTCAAATCGTAGATCCAGATAACTTAAGTAGCGTCTTTAGATTACCTCGTTATGCAGTAGAAGATACGCGTAACGTACACTACTCATTCTATAAGAGAGCTACAAACGTAACTTCTCCAACTACTTTAAATGAAACCGGTTATGCATTTGGCGTAACTACTGATAATAGAAATTACATTGTCGTAGATAGAAGCAATGGTAACCATTTAACATTTACTTCTGGTACACCATCTTCGGGTCAATTTAGTGTAAGCGGCGCAGGATCCTCGAGTGCAACGTTCGTTATAAACGGCACTGGTCCATACGACATCATTTATAACATTCGTAAAGCTGCTGATGGATCGACTGCTAAATTGAAGCAATTGACCACTATAATTGAAACTGTTACCTTAGTAAACGGTGTTGCAACTTTAAGTAAAGCAGATGGATTTGAATTGGTTTCTGTATTCAGTGGTCCTACTGACGTAACATCTAGCTTCACCTTTGATGGCGGTAAGAGAGATTCGCACTACGATCTTTCTAGGATTAGTCTTATCGCTGGAGCAAACGTTACCGGTAACGTAGTAGTTACATACAATTATTTCTCTCATCAAGCGGGCGGAGACTATTACGCAGTAGATTCTTATACACATGGTAGTTCTAATGTAGAATACGGTGAACTAACCAATAATATGATTAATGCTATTGACTTCCGTCCTGTACGAAATACAGATGGAACATTTGCATCTGGTGTAATTACTCCAAAATATGGAGAAGAAACAGACGTACAATATCGCTATTATCTAGGTCGTATTGACAAGCTTTCATTAGACTATTCAGGCCAATTCATTGTCACTGAAGGCATTCCTGCAATTGCTCCTAAAGAACCTGATTCTCCAAAAAATTCGATGGATCTCTATACATTCGATATAGAGCCATACACATTTAGTGGAAATTCAAATTCTATCAAGATCAACAAAGTTGAAAACAAGCGCTATACAATGCGTGATATTGGCCGTCTTGAAAATCGCATCAAGAATCTTGAATATTATACGACTCTTTCACTGTTAGAACAAAATACAGCGAACGTAAAAGCATACGATGAATTTGGTCTTGAGCGTCCTCAGAATGGATTCATGGTTGACTCCTTTGTAGGTCAAGGAATTGGTAATACGGTTTCTAATGATTGGAAAGCGTCAATTGACGTGACAGCTGGCGAACTACGTCCTACTTTTGCACAGAATAATATTTCCTTATACGAAAACATTGGTGCTAACTTAAGCCGCGTTGGAAGAAATTATAGTGTTTACAACGACTTGTTAATGCTTAAGGTTCAATCAACTACTCCTTTAGTTTCGCAAATGCGTGCTTCTCAGAATGAGTCTGTAAACCCATTCAATATCTTTACATTTGCTGGTAGTCTTGAAATCAATCCATGGAGTGATACATGGTTTGAAACTGCTCGTCGCCCAGACGTTATTCTTAATGATAATAGTAAATATGATGCAGTTGTTAAGAAAGCTCAAGCTGATGGTGTTCTTGGAACAGTTTGGAAGTTATGGCAAACAAATTGGCAAGGTGAAGTTATTACGGGCACTGCGTCAGCAAGACAAACTAATCAGTGGGATGACGAAGGTTTCACTGTAACTAACAGAATTGTAGGCGGATTAGATGTAGGAACTGGCGGTTCACGCGGCGGTGGTATTCGTGATGTTACAGTTACTTCATTCGCACAATCTGGCACACAAGTCTATAAAGGTACAAATACTTTCATCAGACCAACTGTTACCAACACAGTTATTAGCGATAGGATTGTAAGTACCGAAGTTATTCCTTACATGCGTTCTCGTAGAATTCTATTCCGCGGTGAAGGCTTCAAGCCAGAAACTCGCATGTATGCATTCTTCGATGGTGCTAATGTTGATTCGTTTATTTCTCCATCCAAGAGAATGGTATTCGTTCCATACGGTACTACTACTATTCCTAAGTTTGCAACTAACGTTAACGTTGGATCTAATATCAATTCTCCAGCACGTAAGGTAAGCAACGATGTAACTGGAGCGTATTCATACGGTGAAGTACTTCGTGAATATGTTTCTGTAAACGGTGGTTCTCCAACAGCAACTGGAGTAACGTGTATTGTCCTAGGACAAGAAACACGCGGTGGCACAAACTACGCATACATTGACAATATTCAAGGTGGCTCTTTAGGTACTTCAACTTCTACTAATGTGTATTACTTAGAAGCAGAATTTGATAGTTCTAGAAAAGTTCAGATGATTTCTATTACATCGCCATCTACACTTTCTACTACATTCACTGGCCAGCTATTTGGAATTTACACTATACCGAATAGTACTCAAATGAGTTTCCGTACTGGTGAACGTAGACTGCGCTTCACTGATACGCCTGATAATGTTCGTGCAAACGAGTCTACAGGTGCAGAAAGCACTTATAGCGCACAGGGTACGTTGAATGTATTTGAAAGAACTATTCTTTCTACTAAAACTGCAGAAGTTGTTACCGAGCAATTGAATGATCGTACTGAATCTATTAGCAGAACATCTTCTCGTATCACACGAGACACCGGTTGGTACGATCCATTAGCAGAAACGTTCTTGGTTGATGTTGAAGGTGGTGTATTTATAACTGACGTAGATTTATTCTTCTCGTCTAAAGACGAGAGCGTTCCTGTAAAACTTCAGATTAGAAACACTGACAACGGATATCCTGGATCTACTATTCTTCCATACAGTGAAGTGTTGCTACAACCTTCAAGTGTTAACGTGGATGCAACTGGACAAACTGCTACTAAATTTACATTTAAAGCTCCAGTATATCTACAAAGTGGAGTTGAATACGCAGTAGTTGTTTTATCAGATTCTGCTAAATATAGAGTGTGGATTGCACAAGCTGGTGAAGTAGATATTAACGGTTCTGGACTAATTGCAACCCAGCCATACGCTGGTGTTCTATTTAAGTCACAAAACGGTTCTACATGGACTGCAGATCAAACACAGGATCTTAAGTTTAGAATTAATCGTGCAGTATTCGGCATTGGATCGACTGCTACAGTTGATTTAGTCAATCAGCACGTGACTAATGATATTTTCTATGATCTTTATAATTTAGATGTTAATAAGATCGTAGTTGCTGACACAAACGTAACTGCAACAGTTAATGGTCAAAACATTAATCTTGGTGAAAACGTACATTTAAATAGTCCTGCTAAGATAGCAGATGCTACTGAAGAAAATGGTGTTCCATCATTTACCGCTACTCTTGCTCTAAGCACAAGTAAAGCAAACGTATCACCAGTCATTGATCTGAGCCGTTGTTCATTAACATTAGTTCGTAACATTATCGATTCTACTCCAAATTATGTAGAAAATCCAGGTGCACACGATAACGAAAGATTCCCAGAAATTGGAAGTGCATCTGCTAAATATGTAACTAAACAAGTTCGTTTAAATCAAGCAGCTACAAATCTTCGTGTGTTGTTTGATGCTAACGTTCCAAATGATGCAGATATTGACGTTTACTATAGAGTTGGTAATTCATCAGACTCAGCGTTCTTCGATAGTCAATACGTTCTAGTAACCAATTTCAGCAAGCCAATTGTTAAGACTGAAAATGCTCGTAAGTTTGGTGAAGCTGAAATTCAACTTGAACTTCCAGCATTCGATGCGGTGCAAATTAAGCTGGTTTTCAAATCAGTAAATAGTTCTAAAGTACCTCGTGTTAAGGATCTAAGAGTTATTGCATATGCCTGATTTTGTGAAAATCGAAAGCATGAACGGTATGGCTAGAGATATCTCTAGCCACGCTGTTATTTCTACTTCTACTGAAGCATTCGAAGATTATCAGAGAAGAAAATCGTTGGCTATTGAACGCAATAGTGTATTGCAGCAGCAACAACACGAAATAAACACGTTAAAAGATAATTTAGAAGAAATAAAACAAATGCTTCAAGCATTGATGAAAAGGTAAGATATGGCACTAGTTTTTAGAACAGATCAATCAACACCGTTGACAAATGATCAAGTAGATAATAACTTTAAACATTTGCGTGATCAAATTAACTTAAAGTATAGTACTAGCGATTTTACATCTGCTAATATATCTCTTAGATTAAGAACTCCTGGAACTGGACAATCATCTTTAGAACTTGCACAGTCAAATGCTATTAATGCATGGAGAGTTCGTGACATGGAACCATTGACTGGTCTTCCAGTAGTTTCTGACAAGTCTTCTATCATGGCACGTGACATTTATGGTAATGTTACTGTTGCTACAATTACTGGCAACTTAACAGGTAATGCAGATACTGCGACTGAAGCAAGCAAAGCTATTAGATTATCTACTGCTAGAACAATTAACGGAGTTCAATTTGATGGTACTGCGAATATAACTGTTGCAGACTCTACTAAATTACCTCTTGCAGGTGGAACTCTTACCGGAAAGTTAGTATTCAATCCTTCTACTGACGTTTCTGCATCATTGAACTTGGGATCAAGTTCAACTGAACCTCTCGCCGGTAACAGAGTAAATGGCGATGTTTGGGCTACAACTTCTGGTTTATTTTATCATATTCAAGGTCAAACTGATCAAGTAGCTCCTGTTGCGTCTCCAACTTTTGTTGGAATTCCAAGAGCTCCAGGATTTGATGGTATACCTTCGCAAGTTATTACGTTAAGTCACTTAAACAATTCTGTAAGTACATTAACTTCATCTATTAATACTAAAGCTGCTATTGCTTCTCCAGCATTTAGCGGAACACCTACTGCTCCAACTCCAGTAGCTTCTTCGAATGATACTAGAATTTCGACAACAGCATATGTAACTAGCGCAGTAAACACAAAAGCTACTGAAATCACTACAGCTTATCAAACGTTTACAACAAATGCTGTAGTAAATTACAGTAATACAGTAAACACTCTTTTAGCATTAAAAGCTAATTTAAATTCTCCTGATTTTACTGGCGTTCCTTTAGCTCCTACAGCACCAGCAGGAACGAATAATCGACAAATTGCTACGACTGCGTTCACCGCAGCAACAGTTGCTACAGCACAAACAGCAATTAATGCTGCTATCGCTGCTTTACAAGATGCAGTAAATAATACACGTCCAGTTCCAGTTGGTGCTGTATTCTACATGGCTAGAAGCACTGTACCTCAGGGATACCTTGAAGCAAATGGACAGGCAGTTTCTCGTACTACATACGCAGCGCTCTGGCAATATCTAGGAAGCCCAAACACTGGCGACGGTGCAACAACTTTCAACTTACCGGACTACCGCGGCGAATTTATTCGTGGTTGGGATAATGGTCGAGGCATCGACACTAATCGTGAAATTGGTTCTATTCAATATGGCTCTATAGAGAGCCACACACATGCATATGTCGATACATACTTCAAAGAATTCTGGGGACCAACTCCTCCATATCAAGGTAATTACACAGGTTCTAGAGGCGGCGTTGATAACGACAATAGCGATTATAACTACAATAGAACTACAGATCCAACAGGTTCTAATGAAACTCGCCCACGTAACGTAGCGTTGATGCCTATCATCAAATGGTAATAAATAATAGAGATATTAAATAGGGCTTCACATGGCAAATATTCTTTATAGAGGATCAGCAGCACCAACAGTCGTTAATAGCGATGGTGGTAAAAACGCTCCGCTTACAAACTTAGAAATTGATCGTAATTTTTTCTCACTAGATCGCGACAAGTTTGACAGAGTTCAAGGTGGTACGATTACTGGTAATGCAACATTTGCTGCATCGTCTACTGTAACAATTGATGGTAACCTGATCGTCAACGGTACTACCACTACCATCAATAGTACTACGTTAACAGTTGACGACATTAACGTAGTTTTAGGCGACATTGCTTCTCCAACGAATATTAGTGCCAACGGTGGTGGTATCACCTTAAGAGGAACTACAGATAAGACGTTCAATTGGTTGAACTCAACTGGCGCTTGGACTTCTTCAGAACACTTAGCTCTTGCTGCAGGAAGAAATATATTACTCAATGGATCATCTTCTGGTGTAATTACATTATCTGCACCAGCAAACGCAGGTTCAAGTAATATTACTTTCCAGGCTTCTTCTGGTACTGTTGCTCATTTAAGCGATATTGGTAACGGTAACATTACAGTTAATACTGGCTCTGGCTTAACAGGTTCGGGTTCTTTTACAACCAATCAGGCAGGTGCTACCACTGTTACTCTAAGTCACGCCGATACAAGTTCTGTTGGTGATTTATCGGCTGCAAATAACACATTTATTAGCGCCATCACCTTTGATACATTTGGTCACGTTCAAACTAGAACTACTGGAACCGTAGACTTTACTGTAGCGGCAAACTTTGCTTTCCAAAACTTTGCAATTGGTTTAGACAGTGGTTACTCATGGGGTGGTGCAAATAGCAATACTACTCAGTCTGCAGACTCTTCTAGTGACACTTTAACATTCGTTAAAGGTGGTGGCATTAATCTCTACACTAACACTAGTGGAACAGATGCTATTCTTATTGAACACTCAGATACATCATCTGTTGGCAATTTCAACGTTGATAACTCTGGTGGTACTGTCATTCAAGACATAGCACTTACGTTTGACACATACGGCCACGTAATAGGCATATCTGCTGCTTCACTAGACGGAGATGCTCGCTGGATTAATACGTCAGGCGATACGATGACGGGTCTATTGACAACCCGTTCAACATCTGGAGGTATGGCTGTAGCAAGTCAGGGCACTGACGGTATTCAAGTTATTTCCGACGGAACTGGCTCTGCGGCTTATATGACGTTCCATCGTCCTGGAGCATATGCTGTACGATTTGGTTTAGACACTGATAACGTTTTAAAAATTGGTGGCTGGTCAATGGGCGCGGCCGCACATACAATATGGCATTCCGGAAATCTTACTAATTTAAATCAGCTTACAAACGGTCCTGGATATATCACTTCTGCTGGTAGAGCATATCCACGTCGCAGCGATGGCGGTGATATTAACTTCATTTGGTCAGGTCAAAGTGGTCAACCGACATGGTTATGGGGTGGCACAGATGGAACGAACATGTATGTTTACAATCCATCGAATTTTAACGTGTTATCAGCACAACAAGCAACAAATGCGACAAATGCATCTTTTGCAAGATATGTTTACAATAATGGTGCATATGGAGGAACTGTTGGAAATATAGAACCTTCGAGTATGAGAGTTCTTTATGCTAATTCTGCAGGAAGCGCGACTTCTGCATCACTATCTTCTGAAGTAAGTATCAATTATAACAATGATTCTAATAGCACTTATCAAATGTTATGGGGATCAGGTAATAGCGTATATGGAACTGGTGGAATATACTGTAATCCAGCCACTGATAGTATCTTCGCAAATGGTAACATTACTGCGTATGCAAGTTCTGACAGATCACTAAAAGAAAATGTAAAAGACATTGAAAACGCATTAGACAAAGCTATTCATGTTGGCGGAAAGACATATGACTGGACTGACGCTTATATTGAAGAAAATGGTGGAGAAGACGGATATTTCTTAAGAAAATCTGACTTTGGTGTTATTGCTCAGGACGTTGAAGAAGTATTCCCAGTTGCAGTAAGAACTAAGGAAAACGGAACTTTAGCAGTTGATTATGAAAAATTAGTTGCTCTAGCATTTGCCGCTATTAAAGAACTAAATGCAAAAGTCGAAGATCTTCAAAATCAACTTGCTAATAAATAAGTAAGAGGTATTCAATATGGCAATGACCGCTTACTTAGATATAGATCAGGGTTCTGATTTCGCTGTTACTATCGATTTGGAAAATGACGATGGTTCGCTAATGAATCTTTCTGGATATCAGATATACTCGCAATTTAGAAAAAGCTACAGTTCTTCCACTGCGTATCAATTTGTTTGTCAAATTGTAAATGCATCTAATGGTAAATTTCAGCTTAAATTATCAGGTGTCACTTCTTCAGCGATAAGACCCGGCAGATATCTTTATGATGTTGAAATCTTTAACCCTACAAACAATTCTAAAAGTAGAGTTGTTGAAGGAATTGTGACAATCAATCCAGAAATAACTAAAATACCATGAAGGTAAAAGTATCAAGTCAATCTTCGAAAGTAGTTGCTGTAAATACACAGGGAACTACTGAAGTTGTTTCTGTTGGAGTACAAGGACCGTCGGGTCCTAATAATGTTTCTACTGCTACTGATGTTGATGTCAGTGGTCTTGAGGATGGATCGGTATTAGTATATAAACGTAGCACTTTGAAATGGAGAGCTACAAGAACTCTAGAACAACAGAATCTAGAGGGCGGACACTATTAAAGGAAAAATAAATGGCATCAATTATTAGAATAAAGCGTTCTGGCACCTCTGGTAATCCGTCAGTTCTAGGTCAAGGCGAATTAGCTTATTCTTCTTTACCGAATGATGATATTAACGGCGGTGATAGATTATACATCGGCGTTGGAACTGAAACTGCAGGCAATGCAGCAGATCACGTTGTCATCGGCGGTAAGTATTTCACTGATCTATTAGATCATACACGCGGTACGTTACAAGCAAATTCTGCACTTATCACAGACTCAGCTAGTAAAATTGATCAACTTAACGTTGATAACTTAAATTTTAACGCTAACAGCATTATCTCAACTGACTCCAACGGTGATATCAACATTACACCAAATGGAACAGGTTCTACTCGTATTAAGAATCTAATTGCTTCAAATCTTGCAATTTCTAATCTTACCGATGGACGTATCGTATTTGCTGGGGCTGCAGGTTTATTAGACGACGATGCTAACTTCCTTTGGGACGATACTAATAAACAACTCAATATTACTGGCGCTGCGAAAGTAGATAACATTAAGCTTGATGGCAATGTTATCTCTACCACAAACAGTGATGGTAACTTGATACTTCGTCCAATTCAGGTTAACGCAGATACTACCGCGTCTCAAGCAGTAGTACAAGTTGATAACGTACGCGGATTGGTAATTCCAGTTGGTACTAGCGCACAACGTCCATCAAGCCCACTACAAGGTTTGATTCGTTATAATACTTCTATTTCTCAATTTGAAGGTTACAACGGTACGAGTTATATCTCTATTGGTGGTGTACGTGACGTTGATGGTAATACATACATCATTCCTGAACTTTCACCAGGATCTAACGAAAATACATTGTTCTTCTATACCGATGGTGTAGAAAGAGCAACGCTTTCAACTACACAGTTGAATGTTCACACAAGCATTACTTCTATCTTTAATGCTACGACAGCTTCTACCACCACAACCACAGGTGCTGTACAAATCGCCGGTGGCGTAGGTATTGCTGGACAACTTAACGTTGGTGGCGCAACAAACAAATTCACAGCTAATACGGCTTCTTCAAGTTCTACGACTGGTGCAGTCGTAGTAACAGGCGGTGTTGGTATTGGTGGTAACCTAAACGTTGCAGGCAATGCTGTAGTTACTGGTACACTTACAGTTGCATCTGATGGTGCTCCACAAGCTGTTAACATTGAAGCTTCTACACTAAATCTACAAGCACAACAAAATGCTTCAATCGGTGTAAACACAAATAGCGCTTCTACATATACTCTCACTGTCGATGCTCTTAACTCGGGTGTTGGTGGTGCAAACCTTGACGTTAACGTCGAATCTGAATTCACACTTGACGCTACAGCAATAAGCATTGACGCTACAGATTCTAGCAACTTGACAATGACAGCAAATAGTTCGTCTACTAAGACGTTAACTATTGATGCTACAAATGCTGGTTC
>CAZKLA010000009.1:0-35010 GCA_964553455.1 uncultured Aquiluna sp.
GACGGCGCTAACATTCAGACCGCTCAGGACCTGATCGGCAAGCGCATTGGTGTTCAGGCTGGTGGAAACGAGACCCTGTTTGACGCACTACTAGCCGCTAACGGCATCGACGCTTCCTTGGTTACCAAGGTGCCAGTTGAGTACGACCCATCACCGCTAGTAAACGGCGAGGTTGACGGCTTCTTGGCTTATGTCACCAACGAGTCGATCACCGTTGCCAACCAGGGCTTCGAAGTAACCAACTTGCTATTCGCTGACAACGGTCTGCCGTTTGTTGCCGAGGCATTTGTTGTTACCCAGGACTCGATTGACAACAACCGTGATGCGCTAAAGGCATTCCTTTACGCAACCATCAAGGGTTGGAAGGACGCTATTGCTGACCCTCAGGAGGGCGCTCGCCTAGCAGTTGAGATCTACGGTAAGGATCTAGGTCTAGACATCGCTAAGGAGACTCAGCAGGCTACCGCTCAGAACGAGCTTTTGGTCGTGACTGACGAGACCCGCGCAAATGGTCTATTCACGATCTCCGAGGCTCTTCAGCAGCTAAACATCGACACCTTGGCGAAGGCTGGTTATAACATCACCGCCGCTCAGTTGTTCGACATGTCACTACTTGCTGAGGTTTACGCAGAGCACCCAGAACTTCTGGACTAATCTCGTACCTTATGAGTTCATCTAACGCCGCTGCCCAGGACGAAACCGTTCTGGGCAGCGGCATTACCATTTCTGGCCTATCCAAGACTTTCCAGCTTGGAAACCAATCCATTACCGCGCTGCAGGACACCACCTTGCACTCTGACAAGGGCAGCTTTCTGTCGCTACTGGGTCCATCTGGCTGCGGCAAGTCCACCATCTTGCGCATCCTTGCCGGTCTCGAGACTCCAAGCTCCGGAACCGTCACGGTTGATGGGATGGACCCGCAGGAGCTGCGCCGCGATCACCGACTAGGTATCGCCTTCCAAGACTCCGCACTAATGCCATGGCGCTCGGTGACCCAAAACATCAGACTTCCATTTGAGCTTGCGCGAGTCGCGCCAGATGAAGAGCTGATCAAAGATCTAATCAAACTTGTTGGCCTTCAGGGATTTGAAGATGCCAAGCCCGCTCAGCTCTCTGGCGGCATGCGCCAGCGTGTCTCGATCGCACGTGCCCTCGTGGTTCAGCCTTCGGTGCTGCTGCTAGATGAGCCTTTTGGCGCGCTGGATGACATGACTAGGCAGCGACTCAACCTAGAGCTACTGAGAATCTGGACAGAGAAGCCTGCCACTACCTTGATGGTTACCCACGGCATTTCGGAGGCAATCTTCCTTAGCGACCAGGTTGCTGTGATGAGCCCAAGACCGGGCCGCATCAAAGAGATCATCGACGTTGATCTGCCGCGACCTAGAACTCCAGAGATGATGCGCACCCCTGAATTCCACGCGCTACACGACCGCGCATCTGACTTGCTCTTCGGTTCCGGTGGAGTCGTTCCACACGATGACTGAGTTACTGGTAAAAAACAATCGCAAGCGCCTGCCATCCTGGGTTACCGCAACCATCGGAATCAGTATCACCATCGGCCTTTGGTGGCTCTCCGCCATTACTGTCTTTGCCTCGGTGGGCAGAAGGCCCGATGGTTCGGGCGGAGCCATTCCGACACCACTGGCGGTGTTTGAAAAACTTCTTGAAGACGGCTTTGAGTTCTACTGGCGCAACGCAGCCGTAACTCTCTCAGAAGCAGCCATCGGATTCCTGTGGGGCAACCTGCTTGCGCTCGCTTTTGCGGCCATAGCTTTAATTGTTCCGAAGCTGGAAAACCTAACCACTCAGATTGCGGTTATCACCTACTGCATTCCGATCGTTGCCATTGGGCCAATCGTGCGCTTGGTCGTTGGAGCGCCCGACTCTGGGGAACCAGCAGGCGCGGCAATTGTTTTGGCAGCGCTATCGGTTTTCTTTACCACCATGGTTGGAGCGCTGACCGGTGTGAAGCAGACCGACAAGCGCATGCTTGATGTCGTTACCGCATATGGCGGCGGCGCTTGGCAGCGACTAGTGAAGGTGCAGTTGCTCTCCGCACTTCCTTCGATCTTTGCGGCCTTCAAGATTGCTGCTCCGGCCGCTTTCTTGGGCGCGATTCTCGGAGAGTATGTCGGTGGCCCAGACCTCGGCTTCGGTCCCGCGATGGTGAATGCTCAGCAGAGCCTAGAGATCGCCAGAGTCTGGGGTGTTGCCCTGGTCTCTGGACTAATCGCCGGTGCTGGCTACGCTCTGTTTGGCCTGATTGGTAAGTGGCTTACCCCTTGGGCTAAGGCAGGTGTGCGATGAACTTCAAGCTAGAAGACACCTCAGATAAGTCACTTATTGCGCTTCGCTCCAAGGTGAAGCGTCAGGCCACCAAGGAAACCCTGAAGGTGGTTTATTCATCCTTGGTCAACACCGGCATCTCGCTGGGTGTTGTAGTTTTACTGTGGGTATTTGCGCTTTGGGCACTTGATGTAACCCCATACATCGGCAAAGGTCCACTTGAGGTTTTCAACTGGATGTTCGTAGACGTTGACGCAAACGAGAATCGCGAGCTGGTCTGGACCGCGCTGGGTCAAACCATGTATGACGCAACCATTGGTTTCAGCTTTGGCTTGTTCTTTGCGACCTTGGTTTCGGCATTGTTCACGATGTCGAAGTCTTTGGAGCAGGCACTGATGCCGATCGCGATGCTTCTCAGAAGCGTTCCGCTCATCGCGATGGCGCCGATCTTGATTTTGATTTTTGGACGCGAGCAGGCAACGGTTGCGGTTATGGGTGCGATTGTTGTGCTCTTCCCTGCGCTGGTAAACATCGTCTTCGGTCTCCGAAGTGCCTCCAGCGCGATGGTTGATGTCGCAACTGTTTACGGCGCAAACAAGCTTGCTGCGCTTAGGTATGTCGCCTTCCCTTCCTCGCTGCCTTCTTTCTTTGCGGCGGTCAAGATTTCCGTGCCGGGCGCTATCACAGGAGCGCTTTTGGTTGAGTGGCTGGCCACTGGCCAGGGCATCGGATACGGCATCATCTCGGCAGTTGGAAGAGCCAAGACCAATGAGGTTTGGGCCTATGTGGTTGTGATTACCGTGGTGTCCATCCTGCTTTACAACCTGGTTGAACTGCTAGAGGGTTATGTGCTCAAGCGCTTCGCACCTCAGCTTTGGAAAGCACGCTAAGAATTCACAGAAACTTGGTGTCCCTCACACTCGAATTGCCGTAATCTTTTGGCTTTGATTGCTTTTTGAAAGTGAGAGTGATTGTCCGAGCACGCTTTTGGCGCAGCCACACTGCTAGATCCAAATGACCCGATGGGGCTTCGCAGCTCCGCACCATTGCTAGATGCGTGGATTAGAGACATCACATCCGAGAGATATCCATTCCAGATACCAGGCCATAAGGGCCGTACCGACCTAACCGGACCGGTGGTGGATGGAGATATCCCAGTTCTGCCAGGAAACCACCCAAACCGAATCAGCCCCTCACTGATTCTTGAGGCTGAAGCGCTGGCCGCCCAGCTTTGGGGAGCTGACCTATGTCGTTTCGGGGTCAACGGCTCCACCGGCACAAACCATGCCGCGGTAATGGCGGTCGCAGGCCCTGGAGACAAGGTGATCGTCTCTCGAACCCTGCACAAATCAGTTTTGGTCGGCATGGTGTATGCCGGTGTAGTGCCGATCTGGGTTCGACCAGAAATCAATCCGGCAACCGGCCTACCTGAGTATTTGCCTTCCACTCGCTTGCGCGAGACCTTGGCGCAGCACCCGGATGCCAAGGCTGTGTTGATTGGTGAGCCAAGCTACGTCGGCACGATGTCGAATATCCCAAGACTCTCGGCCGCATGCCATGAGTACGGCATTCCCCTAGTTGTTGATGCTGCCTGGGCTGCTCACTTTGGCTTCCATCCCGCACTGCCAAAGAACCCGCTGGATGAAGGTGCTGACATTGTGGTCACAAGTGCCCACAAGGCGCTTCCGAGCTACTCGCAGGCATCCTTTGTTTTAGCAAAGGGTGACTATGTTGACCTGCCCCGACTAAACAAGACCTTTGACTCCACCCAGACCACGTCGATGTCCGGTCGCATCCTGGCCTCGATTGACGCCGCCCGCGCGCTAATGCAGCGACACGGCCAGGAGTTATTAGCCCCGGTTATTGAAGCCACCGCCAAGGGCAGGCAAGCCCTCAGAGACGCCGGGATTCCAGTAATTGACGGTCAATACATCGACCCGCTAAAGCTGGTGATCTTGCTCAGTGAGACTGGCGCGGATGGCAATTTGGTTGAGGCTGACCTGCTGGCGGCCAACATTGACTTGGAAATGGCAAACCAAGACGTGATCATCCCGATGATTACCCTCGCTGACACCCCGCAGCGCATTGAAACCTTGGTTAAGCGCATCATCGAGTTGGTGAACAAGTACCGCTCAACTCCACGACCCATCAAGATTGCTGCTGCTTTCGCAATTGAGCCCGAGGTTGTCACCACCCCTCGCGAGGCGTTCTTCGCGCCCTACGAAGTCGTTGACGCCAAGGATGCGGTTGGCCGAGTTAGTGCCGAGCTAATCTGCCCCTATCCTCCAGGAGTGCCAGTGCTATCGCCTGGTGAACGCATCACCCAGAGTGCCATGTCAGCGCTTTTAGATGCCAGAGACTCCGGTACTCGAATCGCTTTTGTCTCTGACCGAACGCTGGCGACATTCAAGGTCCTCAAGCACTAAAAAGTGTGGCAACATTGTGGGGTTGAAAGGACTTACGCAATGAAGCGTGCAGAAACTCAGATCGACCAGCTTGCCAACCAGTTAGTCAAGGACCAGGCAGCAACCTATCCGTCATTCGCCACATCAATCGGTTACCCGGGTGGCGAAGGTGACATGGATGACTACTCTCCAGAGGCCCTAGCCCAAGAGCAGGCCGACATCAAGGCAGTTATCGCCAAGCTTGAAGCGCTTACTCCTGCAGATGACATCGACATGGTCACCAAAGAGGCCATGTTGTTCTCGCTTCGCGGCGAGATTGAGACCTACGACTCTGGCCTTGCCTTCCGCAGCCTAAACAACATCGCTTCTGCTGCGCAGGGCGTTCGTGGGGTTTTTGATATCTCCCCAACCGCAACTGTTACCGACTGGGAGAACCTAGCCTCCAGAATGCGCAAGGTTGGCGAGTCGCTTCGCGGCTATGCCAGAAGCCTTGAAGAGGGTGCGAAGCGCAATGACGCTCCAGCGGCCAGGCAGATCTCAGAGGTAATCGCTCAGGTCGAACAGATCACCACAGCAGATGGCTTCTTCCACAGTTTTGCCAAGAACGCCAAGCCAGAGAACGGTGAGCTTTCGGAGGCACTAAAGAAAGAATTGGCCGAGGCCGCAGTATCAGCCACCGCAGGCTATGCCGAGTTCGGAGACTACCTAAAGGGTCTACTTCCTCGCAGCACCTCCCCAGATGCGATTGGCCGTGAGCGCTACCAGATTCTTAGCCGCAGATTCCTAGGCGCAACCGTAGACCTAGACGAGACCTACGAGTGGGGCAAGGAAGAACTAGCTCGAGTTATCGCGGAGCAGACCGCTGTTGCCAATGAAATTCTGCCTGGCGCAACCGTAGCTGAGGCAGTCAAGCACCTCGAGAACGATCCGAGCACCAAGCTGCACGGCACGGAGGCACTTCAGAAGTGGATGCAGAAGCTCAGCGATGAAGCCATCGAGAAGCTATCCGGCACTCACTTCGAGATCGCCGAGCCAATCCGCAAGCTGGAGTGCATGATTGCACCAACCCAACACGGTGGCATTTACTACACCGGACCATCCGATGACTTCTCCCGCCCAGGCAGAATGTGGTGGTCGGTACCGGTGGGTGTAGAAGAATTCGACACCTGGCGCGAGACCACCACCGTTTACCACGAGGGTGTTCCAGGACACCACCTGCAGGTAGCTCAGGCGACCTACATTCGCGACACCCTAAACGCTTGGCGCAGGCTCTCCTCCTGGACCTCTGGTCACGGCGAGGGCTGGGCGCTTTACGCAGAGCGCCTGATGCAGGAGCTTGGCTTCCTTTCAAACCCAGCGGATCGACTGGGAATGCTGGATGGTCAGCGCATGAGAGCTGCTCGCGTGGTGTTGGACATTGGCGTTCACCTGGGCAAGCAGAACCTAGAGGGCACTGGTGTTTGGGACTTTGACTACGCACTTGCCTTTATGAAGTCGAATGTGAACATGAGCCCAGAGTTCGTGCGCTTTGAAGTCACCAGGTACTTCGGCTGGCCAGCACAGGCCCCGAGCTACAAGGTCGGCCAGCGCATTTGGGAACAGATTCGCGATGACTACGCAGCTCGCAAGGGCGCAAACTTCGACATCAAGGAGTTCCACAAGACCGCACTGAACCTCGGTGGTCTGGGTCTTGACACTCTAAGAAGTGCTATGGCTAGGGCGTAACGGCTAGTTTTCCGTTAGCCTTGAGCCTGTGTCTAAGGTTCTAGCTTCTCTACCAGTTGGTCAAAAGGTCGGCATCGCATTTTCTGGCGGTCTCGACACATCAGTTGCGGTCGCGTGGATGCGCGAAAAAGGGGCGATTCCATACGCCTATACCGCCAACCTGGGTCAATACGACGAGGATGACATTGACTCGATCCCGTCGCGTGCCACTGAATACGGTGCCGAGGCCGGTCGCCTAGTTGATTGCCGAGAGTCGCTTGCTGAAGAGGGTCTGGCCGCCATTGCGTGCGGCGCTTTCCACATCAGAACCGGTGGCAAGGTTTACTTCAACACCACCCCACTTGGCCGAGTTGTCACCGGCACCCTGCTGGTTCGCGCCATGCGTGAAGACGGCGTTGAGATTTGGGGCGATGGCTCAACCTACAAGGGTAATGACATTGAGCGCTTCTACCGCTACGGTCTGCTAGCTAACCCAAACCTAAAGATCTACAAACCTTGGCTAGACAACGACTTTGTCACTGAACTTGGGGGACGCCACGAGATGAGTGAGTGGCTGCAGGAGCGCAAGCTCCCCTACCGTGCCAGCAAAGAGAAGGCATACTCAACCGACGCCAACATGCTGGGCGCTACCCACGAAGCCAAGTCCCTGGAGTTCCTGGACACCTCTTTCGAAATCGTTGAACCGATTATGGGAGTCAAGTTCTGGGACCCAAGCGTCGAGATCAAGACCGAAGACGTAAAGATCACCTTTAGCCAGGGTCGCCCGGTGGCAATCAATGGCAAGACGCTTTCCTCCGCGGCAGACGTGATTATGGAAGCCAATGCCATCGGTGGTCGTCACGGCCTGGGCATGAGCGACCAGATCGAGAACCGCATCATTGAAGCCAAGAGCCGTGGCATCTACGAGGCTCCTGGCATGGCGCTAATTCACATTGCTTATGAGCGCTTGATGAGCGCAATCCACAACGAGGACACCATCGCCAACTACCACGCTGAGGGTCGTCGCATGGGCAGGTTGCTGTATGAAGGTCGTTGGCTTGACCCGCAAACTCTGATGCTTCGTGAGTCGCTAATGAAGTGGGTGGCCAGTGCCATCAACGGTTCGGTAACCATCCGACTTCGCCGTGGCGATGACTACACAATTTTGGCCACCGAGGGCGAGAACTTCAGCTACCACCCAGAGAAGCTATCCATGGAGCGCACCGAAGATGCGGCCTTTGGTCCAGCTGACCGCATCGGCCAGTTGACCATGCGCAACCTAGATATTCAAGACACACGCCAAAAGCTCGATCTCTACCGCAAGCAGGGTCAGATCGAGGGCGGACAGTTCGAACTAACATGAGCACCCATATCGCGGCCAAGCCAGGCGAGATAGCTGAGGTAGTTCTACTTCCTGGCGACCCACTGAGGGCTAAGTGGATTGCGGAGAACCTACTGGAAGATGCGGTGCTCTACTCCAGTGTTCGCAACATGTTTGGGTTTACCGGCAAATACCAGGGTCAGCGGATCTCGGTTCAGGGCACCGGCATGGGCGCTCCGTCGATTGGCATCTACGGCTACGAGCTCTTTCACGACTACGGCGTTCAGACTGCAATTCGAGTTGGGACCTCGGGCGGTCTTGAGCCAACCAAGCTTCGCGACGTTGTTATTGCGATGGCCGCCTCAACCGATTCTGCGATCAATCGCAGGGCAACCAACGGACTCGACTTCTCCCCCATCGCTGACTACCAACTGCTTGAGAAGGCCGTTGCTAAAGCTAGGGCAATGGGTATCGATTTCCATGTCGGCGGAGTCGCCTCGGGAGATCTGTTCTATGACGAGACTGACTCGCTTGAGCATTGGAAGAAGCTAGGAATCTTGGCTTTGGAGATGGAAACCAGTCAGCTCTACACACTGGCCGCCAGGTTCAACCGCAAAGCGCTTTCGATCTTGACCGTCTCTGACCTCATGGACGGCTCGGCCTCAACCTCATCGGAAGAACGTGAGACCGGCTTTAGAAACATGGTCGAGATTGCGTTAGCGGCAGCGCTTTAGCCATGCTTCCAAGCCCCTCCAGCCTGGCAGCATTTCTTGTGCTGGCACTGGTAATCATTGTGGTTCCTGGCCCCGGAGTGCTGTTCACCATCGGCAGGGCATTGATTTTGGGGACCAAGGCCGCACTACTGAGCGTTTTGGGAAACGCCGCTGGCGTTGGCGTGCAGATTATTGTGATATCGCTCGGGCTCGGCGTTGCGATCCAGCAGTCCGAACTGCTCTTCTTTGCTATTCGCATTTTCGGTGCGGGAATGATTATTTATCTCGGCCTAAAGGCAATCCGCTCTCGCGCCGACTTCGATTTGGAAGTGAAGGAGGAGCGCAGCACAGCTGCGGTCGTAGTTCGCCAATCTTTTGTGGTTGGAATTACCAACGCCAAGACCTTCGTCTTTTTTGTGGCGGCGCTGCCATCCTTTACTTCGCCGGAGCTTGGGAATCCAATCATTCAAATGCTGCTTTTGGGAGTGATTTTTAGTGTCATTGGAATCCTCTCCGACTCGGTATATGCGGTAGCCGCCGGCCAAGCTAGAAGCTGGCTGGCTAGTTCACACCAGCGCCTTGCCACTTTCCGAGGTATTGGCGGTTTAGCTTTGACGCTGCTTGGGCTTTACATGCTTTATGAGGCGATCTTCCACTGATAAACGAGCTGCGGAATCAGAAAAATGAGCAGAATCTGCGGTATTGAGCTAGGCTCCAAGTAATGAGTGGTTTCCACTGCATTGCGTCGTAGAACGCTTTTCCACTTTCAGTGGTAACTCTTTTCCTTCGGCGAACGAATACATCAAACGATGTATCCGCCATCTCGAGTAAACAACTCGTCCAATAATCGATGCCCCGCATCGAGTGAAAGCAATAACAAAACTTATGTCTCAAAAATCATTTATCGATCTTGGCGTGCCCGAAGCTATCGCAGCGGTGCTCAGCGCTCAAGGCATTGACTCACCATTCCCGATCCAGGTTGACACGCTGCCTGACACTCTCGCTGGCCGAGATGTTCTAGGCCGAGGAAAGACCGGATCTGGCAAGACCTTGGCTTTTAGCATCCCTATGGTCGCAAGGTTGGCCGGCAAGCGAGCTAACTCAGATCGCAAGCCTCGTGGCCTGGTGCTCGCTCCTACTCGTGAACTAGCAACCCAGATCACCCAGACCCTATTGCCGATCGCAGAGGCCATGAACCTTCGGGTCACCACAATCTTTGGTGGGATTTCTCAGCAGCGCCAGGTGCAGGCCCTAAAGAACGGCGTTGAAATCATCGTCGCGACTCCGGGGCGGGTTGAAGACCTAATGGCACAGGGCTTCCTCAAGCTCGATGCCATCGAAATCACGGTTCTGGATGAAGCTGACCACATGGCCGACCTGGGCTTTTTGCCAGGCGTAACAAGAATCTTGAATGCCACCCCTTCGGATGGTCAGCGCCTGTTGTTCTCGGCAACTTTGGACAACGGCGTCAACAAGCTGGTGGATAAATTCCTAACCAACCAGGTGATGCACTCGGTTGATGAGGCAAACTCTCCGGTGGCTCAGATGACGCACCACGTTTTCGAAGCAGCCGATGCCCAGTCGAAGAAGCAGCTAATCAACGCGCTAGCTTCTGGAACCGGCAGACGCATTTTGTTCATGCGCACCAAGCACAATGCCAAGAAACTGGCTAGAACCCTTACTCAGGCCGGCATCCCAGCGGTAGACCTGCACGGAAACCTCTCGCAGCCTGCCCGAGACCGAAACCTAGCTGCCTTCAGTGAAGGCAAGGTAAAGGTATTGGTGGCTACCGATGTGGCAGCCCGAGGCGTGCACGTTGACTTTGTTGACCTGGTAGTCCATGTTGATCCACCAGCCGAGCACAAGGCTTACCTACACCGATCGGGCAGAACAGCAAGAGCAGGTGCCGAGGGCGATGTAGTAACCATCACGCTTCCAGAGCAAAGAAAAGATGTGGCCGAGCTTTTACGCATGGCGAAAATCGATGTTGCTCCGCTTCGCGTTAGCGCTAAGTCCGAAGAGGTGGTGGCACTCATCGGCGAGGTCGCACCTTATGTAAAGCCAGTAGCCGAGGCTCCTAAGCCTCAAGGTGGTGGCACTTCTAACGGTCGCAATGCTCAGCGCAAGCGGGCGCTAAAGCAAGCCGGTAACTCTCAGAACCCACAGGGCAAGCCAAAGGGTCCCGGGAAGCCTCAGAGTGGTCCGGCCAAGCCTGCTGGCGCCAACCGCAATCGCCAGCGCTCTCGCTAGGAAGTTACTTTTTTGGCTGCCGGAGCTTTAGGTGGTTTTTTGGTGGCGTAGGCGAAGATCGCTAGGCCCAAAACTAGAGCTCCAGCGCCAACACCATAGGAAATAACATCCGCACCGCGCTTTGCGTCAACAAAGATTCCAACGAATACCACCGCGATGATCGCAACAACAACGCCAATTAGCTTGGACTTGAGGTCGTCCAGGTCCCGCACCTGCAACCAGGCTGGGACTTCGATGTTGGAGTCGACAAAAAGCTCGTAGAGTCCGTAGCCAATTACAAGCAGTACGGTTCCAAGCAGAATTGCGTCAACCGCGGTAAGCACCTCAACAATGGTGTCCTTCAGGTAGGCGCCATTCACAACCGCGTCGTAAACCACCTGAATCATGGCAATCGAACCGCGAAGCATTAGCAGTAGCGCTCCAATAATGGAGGCAACGGCCGGGATGACAACCGCATATCTGGTGAGGCCTAGAAGTTTGTGCATATCCCAGTTATAGCACCAAAGATGATTTATACGGTCATTAGCGGCTTGGCTTCAGGCTTTCACCAAACATTGCGCGCTCAGCCAAGTCTGAATGTTTGCCGAGAGATGCGTGTACACGAGCGAACCCCTGCCGTAAAGTGGGACAATCTAGTTCTTCTAATACACGGGGTGAGTTAAACAAGTCTTTGGAAATAGTTCTCATGTTTTCCCTCATTTTGCTAAATGGGGTTCTCGCAATGTCAGAGGTTGCCCTCCTCACCTCGAAAAGGTCAAAACTCACAGCGATGGCGCAGCGAGGCAAAAAATCTGCCGAGACCGCACTTCGCATAAGTGAAGACCCAACTCAGTTCCTCTCCACCATCCAAATCGGAATTACTTCGATTGGTCTACTCAGTGGAATTGTGGGTGAGTCGATCTTCGCTCAGCCGCTATCGATTTGGCTCCAAAGCTTTGGGCTTGCCAGCCAGGTGACCGACATCACCGCAACCGTGGTTGTGGTTGTTCTCATCACCTACATCGCCATCACAGTCGGAGAGCTTGTCCCCAAGCGAATCGGACAGTCCAATCCTGAGCGGATCGCAGCCTTCATGGCTAGACCGATGCTGACCCTCTCCCTGGTCACCAAGCCGTTCGTTTTTGTCCTTAGCGTTACCACTAACGCCCTGCTACGAGTGCTGGGCATCAAGCGCCACCACGACAACACCGTCACCGAAGATGAGATCGAAGCCATCCTCAATGAAGGCTCGGTAGCTGGCCTGATTGAAGATCAAGAGCGTGAGCTGGTAAAGAACGTCTTTAGGCTCGATGATCGACAACTTGGTTCACTTATGGTTCCGCGCTCAGAGATTGTTTTCGTGGACGTAAATGCCCCAGAAGCCGAGAGTTTCAACCAGATCGCTGAGTCAGTGCGCTCCAGAATCCCAGTCTGCGATGGTGACCTTGATTCGATCATCGGAGTACTAAGCGCTAAGTCTGCGTTGGCAACGGTTGCCCGCGGTGAGACTCTCAGCCTCAGAGAAAACCTAGAGACTCCGCTTTTTGTCCCTGAAACCCTTACCGGTATGGACCTGCTCGAGCAATTCAAGCAGTCCAGAACTCACATTGCTTTTGTGGTTGACGAATACGGCAGCCTCGAGGGATTGGTCACCATTCAGGACATTTTCGACACCTTGATCGGTGAAATCTCAACCGAGGCAGAGGGCATCACCGGACCAGTTCAGCGTGATGATGGTTCTTGGCTATTCGAGGGTGACACTTCGATTCACGAGCTAATGGACACCTTGGAGCTCGATGAGGTTCCAGAGCAGGACAAGGGCCGCTACCACACTGTCAGCGGACTAATCCTGATGCTATTGGGCAAGATGCCAGTGCCAGGTGACCACGTGATAGTTGGGGAATGGCGACTTGAAGTTATCGACATGGACGGTCGACGCATCGACAAGATCCTGGCATCTCGCGTTCTTTTGTAAAAACAATCGAAGCATTCAAACTGCCTATTCGCATCAATAGATAGATGGCTGTCTATGTATTATGTAGTCATGAGTGACTGGAATTACACAAAATGCTCGAAGCCATTTGAGAGTGAAGAGGCTGCTAGAGAGCACATGTTGGCTAGAGATTTTGCGGGCTGGATCCTGAAGCGAGACAGTGGCTACGCCGCTGTTTGCCCAACCTATCCTGAGGGTTTCTATCCAGATGCTGTTGTAGTTGCCGAGGTAGAAAATTCCAAAAAGGAATTGGCCAAGGCCACCCGCGGCTTGCCGCTGTCTGACTGCTGCTAGCGCCCTCGGCAGGAATCGAACCTGCGACCAAGAGATTAGAAGGCTCTTGCTCTATCCACTGAGCTACGAGGGCAAGAAGGCAATTCTATTGCCCCAAGATGGCTAGAGTTAAACCTGCAAAAATCATTCCGCTTACAAGGGGACCAATGTCGCTCACCACAACCCAGATTCCTGCGATTCAAGGCAGAGAAGAGCTGATTGAGGCCACCATTGCCCAAACTCAGACCTGGATCGAAGAGGCAGCCAAGCTACCAACCCCTAAGGCCTCAAAGCGTTTAGCTGGACTACTACAGGACCCGAACGGCCTTGAGTTCGCTGTTGGCTTTGTAGATGGCGTGATTAGACCTGAAGACAAAACGGTCGCTGCTAAGAATCTTTATCAGCTGCGCAAGCTAACCCCTAAGTTTTTGCCGTTTGGACTGCGAATGCTTATTGGACTGGGTGCGGTTTTCGCCCCGCTTTTCCCATTTATTGTGGTTCCAATTGCCCGCAAGGTGCTCAGGAAAATGGTTAGTCACCTGGTGATTGATGCCTCGATGGGAAAGCTAGGCCCAGCCCTTAGAAGAATTCAAAAAACCGGAGCCAAGCTCAACATCAACCTGCTTGGTGAGGCCGTTTTGGGTGATCTTGAAGCCAAGCGCAGATTGAATAAAACCGCCGAACTGCTGAGCCGTAAGGACATCGACTACGTCTCCCTCAAAGTTTCTGCCACCACTGCCCCACACTCCAAGTGGGCGTTCGATGAGAACGTGACCGAGGTTGTCGAGCGACTAACCCCGCTATACGAATTGGCGATGCGCGATGGCGCCAACAAGTTCATCAATTTGGACATGGAGGAATACCACGACCTAGACCTCACGATTGAGGTTTTCAAGCGCATTCTCTCCAAGCCACAGTTCAAGGATCTATCCGCCGGCATCGTGCTGCAGGCGTACCTGCCAGATGCTCTGCGCGCCATGATCGACCTTCAGCAGTGGGCAGCCCTAAGAGTGCTTGCTGGTGGAGCCGCAATCAAGGTGCGCGTTGTGAAGGGCGCGAACCTACCAATGGAGCAGGTGGATGCCGAGATGCACGGCTGGCCGCTAGCCACCGTTGAGTCAAAGGCCGCTGCCGATGCCAACTACAAGCGAGTTCTGAACTACGCCCTAACTCCTGATCGCATACAGAATGTCCGCATCGGAGTTGCTGGGCACAACCTTTTTGATCTTGCTTTTGCCTGGACTCTGGCTCAGCAGCGCGGGATCGACAACGGCATGGATGTCGAAATGCTTTTGGGCATGGCTCCAGCGCAGGCCGAGGTGGTTAGAAGAAGCGTAGGTTCGCTCGTGCTCTACACGCCTGTGGTTCACCCTCAAGAGTTTGATGTGGCAATCGCCTACTTGATTCGTCGCCTCGAAGAAGGTGCCAGCAAAGAGAACTTCCTCTCCAACGCCTTCCAGCTGAGCAAGCAGGATTCTTTTGAAATCGAGAAGGACCGATTCACTCTCTCGATGTCGCTGTTGGACGAGCAAGTCCCAATTCCAAACCGACTACAGGATCGCCGCAATGACTCTGCGGTGACTCCAGCTGCCGGTTTTGAGAACGCACCTGACACCGACCCAGCTCTAGCCGGAAACCGCATCTGGGCATACGAGATCATCAAGCGCTCTGGCTCTTCCAGGCTAGGAAAAGTAGAAGTTGAGCAGCAATACATCGATACCGAGTCAGCCCTCAATGACGCGATCAATCGCGCCGAGCTTGCTGGCATTCAGTGGGGCAAGCGCGACCCATACGAGCGTGCCAGCATGCTTCACCAGATTGGCGTATTGCTGGAGCGCAAGCGCGGCGACCTAATCGAGGTTGCGATGAGCGAAACCGGTAAGGGCTTTGATCAAGCCGATGCCGAAGTTTCTGAGGCTATTGACTTCGCCCACTACTACGCCGAGCAAGCCAAGAAGCTTGCCGACCTAGATGGCGCTGTTGCCAGACCAAGGCGAGTAACTCTGGTCACTCCCCCTTGGAACTTCCCGGTCGCCATTCCGGCAGGTAGCGCGTTGGCTGCTCTGGCAGCTGGCTCAGCCGTGGTATTCAAGCCCGCCGGTCAGGCCGCACGCTGCGGTGCGATGGTTGCTAAGTTGCTCAACGAGGTGCTGCCAGCCGGAGTTCTCGTGCCAATCCAGCTCGAAGAGAAGGCACTTGGCGCTCAGTTGATTTCTCACCCGGATGTTGATCAGGTGATTCTCACCGGTGGCTTTGAAACTGCTCAGCTGTTCCGCAAGTTTGACCCTAACCTCAGGCTTTTTGCCGAAACCAGCGGCAAGAACGCGATCATCGTGACGCCGAATGCTGACTTGGATTTGGCAGTCAAGGACATCGCATACAGCGCCTTTGGTCATGCTGGACAGAAGTGTTCGGCAGCTTCGCTGGTGATCCTGGTTGGATCGGTTGCCAAGTCCAAGCGGTTCTTGCGTCAACTAGAAGACGCTGTTAAGTCAATCCACGTCGCTCACCCGCAAGACCCAATGGCTCAGATGGGACCGGTAATCGAGGCACCGCATGGCAAGTTGCTGGATGGGCTGACCTCGCTCGAGCCTGGCGAGAGCTGGGTGTTGGAGCCCAGAAAGCTGGATGACTCAGGCAAGCTGTGGTCGCCGGGAATTCGTACCGGAGTAAGACCTGGATCCAAGTCCCACAAGACCGAGTATTTCGGTCCGATGCTTTCGATAATGACCGCTCGTAGCCTCGAGGACGCCATTGCGCTTCAGAATGCGGTTGACTACGGCTTAACCGCGGGGCTTCACTCGCTGGACCCAGTTGAAATCAACGACTGGATTGCCAGGGTTCAAGCCGGAAACCTCTACATCAACCGCACGATCACCGGCGCCATTGTGCAGCGCCAGCCATTTGGTGGCTGGAAGCGCAGCTCAATTGGCCCAACGGCAAAAGCCGGTGGTCCAAACTACCTAGCCACGCTCACTGACTTTGACAGCAAACCTTCGAAGATCCGCGAGGTTATTCGCGACAAACAGCTGCTTCAAATTCTTTCCTTGGCTGCCGCCAGCGAAATGACCGACAGCGAAGTCGAGTCGGTTACACGTGGTCTGCAGAGCGACATGGTGACTCTTCGCGACTACTTCGCAGTAAACACCGACCCGAGTGGCCTTCGCAGTGAAATCAACGTGCTGCGCTACCTCACAGCGGACTGCGAACTCAGAATCAGCGAATCGGCATCCAGATACGATTCCTGGCGTTCTATTGCGACCTTGGCGGTCCTGGGTAGGGGAACGGTTTCCGCATTTGAGATTCCAGATCGCCTACTGAAGCCACTTCGCAAGATTGGCATAGACGTAAAGATCGAGTCGGAGCAGCAGTGGCTGGCAAGAATCAGTGGAACCCAGGCTCGCGTGCGTTGGATTGGTGCCAGCACTCCGGTTGCTGCTGACTCACCACTGGCTAGCTGTGAGATTGCGATTTACGACCAGAAGCCAACTGAATCTGGCTACGTGGAGCTTTTGCCTTACTTCAAGGAGCAAGCGGTGGCAATCACCGCGCATCGCTTTGGTAACCCGGTCCGATTCATCAAGGCGCTGAATTTCTAGCTTCGAGTAATCCGCAAGTTCTCCCCAGGGTCAAAAATTAGGCCATTTTTGGGAGTAATCTTGATAGTTGGCTGTTTTAACTAGTCACCTAAACATTCGAGGTTGAAGTTGTTCATTCTTTCCAAGCTATCTCTTGCCAATCGCGCCGTTGTTGCGCTGATTACCGTGATTATCGCGGCCTTTGGCTTTCTGTCCCTGGGCAGCCTAAAGCAAGAGCTAATTCCTTCAATTGAGATCCCTTCTGCCGCCATCGTGACCAGCTATCCAGGTGCGTCACCTGAGGTGGTGGACGATCAAGTTTCAGTTCCAATCGAGAACGCAGTGCTTGGCCTCGAGGACTTGGAGTCCACGACCGTCACATCAACCACCGGATTGTCGGTGATTCGAGTTTCTTTTGAGTATGGCACCACTGCTGCTGAGGCCACTGAGCGCCTAAACAATGCCATAAGCAAGGTGCAGGGCTCATTGCCTGAAGGGGCGGAGCCCAACGTGCTTTCTGGCTCTTTTGACTCGGTGCCAATCATCATCTTGGCGGTATCGGCCAACGATGGTGACAACGAGGCAATCGGTCGCGAGCTCGAGCAGAGCGCTCCGAGCATCTTCCAGCAGGTCGACGGAGTGCGTGATATAGCGGTTTCCGGTGCTGTTTCTAAGCAGCTGAACCTCACCCTGAACCAATTCCGCCTGGCCTCTACTGGTCTAACCCAGCGTGACATCGCCACAGCTTTGACTGCCAATGGTCTTGTACTTCCGGTGGGAACTCTTACTGACGAAGACGGATCAATTGCGATTCAAATGGGCTCAGCGGTGAACACCGTTGAGGCAATCGAGGCACTTCCGCTGGTTGGAGGAAGCTCCAGCAGCGTCGTAACCATCGGAGACGTTGCCGATGTGGTTTACGAAGACTCTCCAATTACCTCAATCGCGCGAACCAACGGCAAGCCGTCGCTAGCGGTAGCCATCACTAAGACCCCAGATGCCAACACCGTTGCTGTCTCAAGCGGCGTTCAAGAGCTCATTCCAGACTTGGAAGCAGCTTTGGGGAACGATGTCACCATCGTCACCACATTGGACCAGGCACCATTTATCCAGAAGTCCATCAAGGACCTCACCACCGAAGGTTTGCTAGGTCTGACCTTCGCGGTAATCATTATTTTGATTTTCTTATTCTCGGTGAAGTCCACCTTGATCACCGCAATTTCGATTCCGACCTCGGTGCTCATCACCTTCATCGGTCTGCAGACTGCGGACTACTCACTGAACATTTTGACCCTTGGTGCGCTAACCATTGCGATTGGTCGTGTGGTGGATGACTCAATTGTGGTCATTGAAAACATCAACCGTCACCTCAGCTACGGCGAGAAGCGCAAGAAGGCTGTTCTCACCGCGGTCAAGGAAGTTTCCGGGGCAATCACCGCATCCACCATCACTACGGTCGCGGTATTCCTGCCGATTGCCCTAGTTGGCGGTCTAATTGGCGAGCTGTTCAGACCATTCGCCTTCACCGTTGCGATCTCGCTATTGGCATCGCTACTAGTATCGCTAACCATCGTGCCAGTGTTGGCTTACTGGTTCCTCAGAATGCCTAAGCGTTTGGTTGCCCTCAAGGAAGCTGACCCGAAGCACTTTGAGAAGAAGCAGCGCCACGCTGAGGAAGAGCGAGAGAAGAAGTCCTTCCTTCAGCGCGGCTACCTACCGGCCCTAAATGGAACTCGTCGCCACCCATGGCTGACGCTGTTTGCCTCGGTATTGATTCTTGGCTTCACCTTCTCACTGGTGCCACAGCTAAAGACCAACTTCATTGACGGTGCTGGCTCAACCCAGTTCATTGCTCGTCTTTCGATGCCAGCCTCCACCACTTTTGAGGACCAGGACAAGGCAGCATCGGCACTTGAGAAGAAGATTATGGATGTCGATGGCGTGACCGTAGTTCAGTCCACCGTTGGATCCGCCGCTGACGGCCGTGTGGCGTTTGGCGCCGCAGCCTCTGGTATTTCGATCACAGTTCAGGTTGACGACAAGGTAGATGTTGAGACCGTAAAAGCCGAGGTGCTAGCACTCGAGGTTCCTGCGGATTCCGACCTAACCGTGGCTTCCGGTGCTGGATTTGGCTCCTCCGAGACCATCGACATTGAGGTCTCCTCAAGCGATAACGAACTGCTGCAGCAAGCTGTTGACATCCTGACCACGGAAATGGAGGGTGTTGCGAACACCTCCGGTGTCACCAGCACGCTAGATGCCGACGAGCGTGTGCTGGAGATCATCGTGGACCGCGAGAAGGCAGCTGCGCTTGGCTTCACCGAAACTCAGGTGACCGGCATCGTCGCAGCTCAGATGAGACCTAGCCCACTTGGTCGCGTCAGCATTGATGGCGATGAAGTATCAGTCTTCGTGGCAGGCGCAAACCTTCCGGAGAGCATCGAAGAGATCAAGGCCCTGGTAATTCCATCCTTCGCCGGATTGGTTCGACTTGACTCAATCGCCTCCGTCGAGGAAGTGCTAAAGCCAACTTCGATCACCTCGAAGGAGGGCAACCGAACCGCCAAAGTTTCGATCGCACCAGAGGGTGATGACCTAGGTGCTATCACCCTGGATATCACCACCAAGTTGGATGCGGTTGAGCTACCAGCTGGTGTGACAGCAACCATCGGTGGAGCCGCGGCGGACCAGGCAGAGAGCTTTGAGCAGCTTGGACTGGCGCTGTTGGCCGCGATCGCGATTGTTTACATCGTTATGGTTGCCACCTTCGGCTCGCTAATCCAGCCGCTGATTCTGTTGGTCTCGATCCCATTCGCCGCAACCGGTGCTCTGGGTCTATTGCTACTAACCGACACCCCACTTGGCGTGCCAGCGCTAATCGGTATGTTGATGCTGATTGGAATCGTGGTAACCAACGCGATTGTTTTGATTGACCTTGTGAATCAATACCGCAAGGAGGGTCGCTCGGTTGAGGATTCGCTGATCTCCGGTGCTCGCCAGAGACTGCGTCCGATTCTGATGACCGCCTTGGCAACCATCTTCGCGCTTACCCCAATGGCAATGGGACTGACCGGAAACTCAGGCTTCATCTCTCAGCCACTAGCAATTGTGGTTATTGGTGGTCTGTTCTCCTCGACCCTGCTAACTCTGATCCTGGTTCCTACCCTTTACTGGTTGGTTGAGGGTCGCAAGGAGCGCAAGGTGATTCGCGTAGCACGCCGTGAGGCTGCTGCTGCCAAGAAGGCAGAGAAGAAGCAGGCCAAGGCAGCGGGCAAGACTGCTGCGGTGGTAGCGCCGACTGCGGTTATTGCCGAGCCAGCGGCACCTAAGCCAGTTGCTGTCGAAGCTCCTGCTGTCGTTGAGGCCCCTGTGGTTGTCGAAGCTCCCGCGGTAGTGGAGGAAGTAACTGAAGATGCGCTAGCAGATGCCATTGCTGAGACCTTCACACCAGCGCAACCTGCCGAGACTCCTAATCTCTCCTGGTCAATCTCGCAGGATGAGATTGAGCTTGATAGCGAGGCCACCATGCAGTGGAGTGAGTCAAAGACTGAAACCGCTCCTATCGCAGCCGTCCAGCAGCCAGAGGAGTCATTGGACTTCCTGACTCGTGAGAACCCAATTGTCGCTGAGCCTTCCAAGAAGGAACTAAAGGCTCAGCGCAAGGCGGAGAAGGCTGAGCTAAAGGCGCAGAAGCGAGCTGCCAAGAACTCCCGTCACTCTGGAGACTAAGCGCTCATGTCTGACTACATAGTGTGGGTCGACTGCGAGATGACCGGTCTCGAGGTCGATGTTGATGAGATCTGTGAAATCGGAGTTGTGGTTACCGATGGTGGCCTGGAGATTCAAGATCCTGGCCTCCAATTGGTTATCAAGCCAAGCGATACTGCTTTGGCCAACATGGGCGACTTTGTTAAGCAAATGCACACTGACTCAGGCCTGATTGAGGAAATCCCACAGGGAATCACCATCGCCGAGGCGGAAGAGCAGGTCCTTCAATACATCAAGCAGTGGGTCACCGAGGAGCGCACCGCTCCCCTGGCAGGAAACTCAATCGGCACGGACCGAATGTTCTTGAACCGACAGATGCCACAGCTGGATAAGTTCCTGCACTACCGAAACATCGATGTCAGCTCCCTGAAGGAGCTTTCTCGCCGCTGGTTCCCCCGGGTTTACTTCCAACTTCCCAAGAAGACCGGTAACCACCGAGCACTTGCCGACATCTTGGAATCTATCCAGGAGCTTCGCTACTACCGCAAGACGATTCTGGTCGAAGAACCCGGTCCAGATTCGGAAACCGCAAAGGGTATAGCTAATTCGCTGAGCGCTGATAGAATCTAACCCGTTCTGGCTTGCCAGACATGGTGGGTATAGCTCAGCTGGTAGAGCACCTGGTTGTGGTCCAGGGGGCCGCGGGTTCAAGTCCCGTTACTCACCCCAAAGAAAAAGACCGAGGATTTCTCCTCGGTCTTTTTGCTTTTTCTAACTACTTAGCTCTTTCGAGAATTAGCTCACGAACTCGAGCAGCATCCACCTGCCCACGCATCGCCTGCATGACAGCTCCGATAACAGCACCGGCTGCCTGCACCTTGCCCTCGCGGATCTTCTCAAGCACGTCTGGCTGCTTAGCAAGGGCTTCGTCAATGGCAGCAATAAGTGCGCCCTCGTCTGAAACCACCTTTAGGCCACGCTTTTCGATAACAGCTTCTGGCTCTCCCTCGCCCTCGAGGACTCCCGCAACCACCTCACGCGCCATGCGGTCGGTTAGCTCGCCAGAATCAATGAGCTGCTGAATCTTGGCAACCTGCGCCGGGGTGATGCTCAGGTCCTGCACCGCCATCTCCTGAGAGTTGGCAACGCGAGCAAGCTCTCCGGTCCACCACTTTCGGGCGGCCTGCGGGGCAGCGCCGGCTGCCACGGTGGCCTCAACCTGGTCAAGTAGGTCAGAGTTCACAACATCGCGGAACTCAAGCTCAGCGAAGCCCCAAGCCTGCATCAGACGCTTGCGACGAAGTGCTGGGTTCTCAGGCAGTGCCGCGCGAATCTCTTCGATCCAAGCCTCAGAGGGCTGAACTGGGACAAGATCTGGCTCTGGGAAGTAACGGTAGTCATCGGCATCAGACTTTGGACGTCCTGCCGAGGTGTAGCCGCGGTCCTCGTGCCAGTGCCTGGTCTCCTGGGTAATGGTGCCACCATTAGCCAGGATGTATGCCTGACGCTGAATCTCATAGCGAACGGCATTCTCAACCGAGCGCAAAGAGTTTACGTTCTTGGTTTCGGTTCGAGTGCCGAGCTTCTCCTGGCCCTTCGGTCGAAGCGAAACGTTGGCATCACAACGCACGTTTCCGCGCTCCATGCGAGCATCTGAGACATTCATGCTCTTTACGATGTCGCGGATAGCGTGGACATAGGCTGCCGCAAGCTCAGGAGCCCTAGCTCCTGCGCCGAATACTGGCTTGGTAACGATCTCAACTAGTGGCACACCAGCACGGTTGTAGTCAACCAGCGAGTATTCCGCTCCCTGAATACGACCGGTAGCGCCACCAACGTGAGTTAGCTTGCCGGCGTCCTCCTCCATGTGAGCACGCTCGATCAGCACCTCAAACACCGCACCATCTTCGAGCTCGATGTTGATCCTGCCCTCAAAGGCGATTGGCTCGTCATACTGCGAGGTCTGGAAGTTCTTCGCTAGGTCTGGGTAGAAGTAGTTCTTACGAGCAAATCTTCCAGTCGGAGCAATCTGGCATCCAAGCGCTAGACCGATCGCAATCGAAGACTCAACAGCCTTCTTGTTGACCGCAGGAAGTGATCCAGGAAGACCGATACAGATTGGGCAAACATTGGTGTTTGGCTCGTTGCCGAAAATGTTTGCGCAACCGCAAAACATCTTGGACTTGGTGTTTAGCTCAACGTGAACCTCAAGACCAATCACAACCTCAAACTGCTCAATTGCCTGCTCATAGGGCATTAGCTGTTCTTTAGCCATTAGAGCACCTCCAACTTCGGGGCCTTCGCAATTAGTGGGGATCCCCACTCTGCGACGTACATCTGCTCAATAATCGATCCGACTCGGTACATCTGAGCATCCTGCATCGCAGGTGCCAGAATCTGGACACCGGATGGCAAGCCATCCTCGGAGGCCAAACCGTTTGGAACGCTCATGCCTGGGATTCCAGCAAGGTTGGCTGGAATGGTAGCGACGTCGTTTAGGTACATCGCTAGCGGGTCATTGACCTTCTCGCCGAACTTGAATGCTGTGCTTGGTGCGGTTGGCGTAAGCAGCACATCAACCTGACTGAAGGCCTTTGCCAAATCCTGCTGGATCAAGGTTCTTACCTTTTGCGCAGAGCCGTAGTAGGCGTCGTAGTAGCCAGATGACAGGGCGTAGGTGCCCAGGATGATGCGGCGCTTTACCTCAGGGCCAAAACCAGCCTCGCGGGTGGCTGCCATGACTCGTTCGATGGTTGGGTTACCGTCTGGAGTTACTCGCAGGCCAAAGCGAACCGAGTCAAACTTGGCAAGGTTTGAGGAAGCCTCTGCGGGAAGGATTAGGTAGTAGGCAGCAATCGCATACTCGAAGCTCGGGCAGTCAACGGTGACAACCTCAGCACCAGCTGCAACCAGCTTGGCGATGGTGTCATCGAAACAAGCCTTCACGCCAGGCTGAAATGCGTCGGAGTCCAACTGCTTCACAACACCAACTCGAAGACCCTTCACATCAGCGTTGCGAACCGCATCGGCCATCGAACCAAGGGACTGTGGCAAAGAGGTTGAGTCGTGCTTGTCGTGACCTGCGATGACATCCTGCAGCAGCGCAGAGTCCAACACGGTGTTGGATACTGGACCAATCTGGTCTAGCGAGCTAGCCAAAGCGATTAGACCGTAGCGAGATACCGCTCCGTAGGTTGGCTTTGCGCCAACCGAACCGGTAACGGCAGCTGGGAAACGGATTGAACCACCGGTGTCAGATCCAATGGCGATTGGGGCTAGGTGTCCAGCTACCGCAGAGCTTGAGCCACCACCCGAACCACCAGGGATACGAGTTAGGTCCCAAGGGTTCTTAGAGGGCCCGTAGGCCGAGTACTCGGTCGAGGAACCCATGGCGAACTCATCGAGGTTGGTCTTTCCAAGAATTGGAAGTCCAGCCTTACGAAGTCTCGCAACTACCGTTGCGTCATACTGCGGAACCCAGCCCTCGAGAATCTTGGATCCCGAAGTGGTTGGCGCATCAGTGGTGGTGAGGTTGTCCTTCACGGCAATTGGAACACCGTGCAGTGGCGACAGCTTCTGACCATTTGCGAGCGCAGCATCGGCTGCCTTGGCAGCGTTCATTGCGGTCTCGCGGTTTAGGTACAGGTAAGAGTTGGTCTTAGGGTTTAGTGCTTCTGAACGGTCGAAGAAAGCCTCGGTTACCTCAGTCGATGAGACTGACTTGCTGGCGATCAGATCGGCCAGCTCGCTAGCGGACTTGTGAATCAGTTCTGACATGGTTTACTCCTCGTCCAAAATTGCTGCGACGCGGAAACGACCTTCGGCGCTGTCAGGAGCACCCGAGAGTGCGGACTCCTGAGTAAGCGAAGGCTCAACAACATCCTCGCGGAAGACATTTGCCATTGGAATCGGGTGGCTGGTGGCCACAACATCGCCCTGAACCGCCTGGGTAACAGTGGCGACCGAGTCAACGATCAAAGAAAGCTCACCGGCAAGAGTTTCAACCTCTTCATCGGTGACCAAGATTCTCGACAGCGACGCCAAGTGGCGCACTAGGTCGGGAGTAATTTCTGACATTTAGATGCTCAATTCGTATCGAAAGCGAATGGCACAAGTTTACTTTGTGGAATCGCTCAAGCGAACCAGGAATGTTGCTTCGTCGATAACCTCAACGCCCAACTCCTCCGCCTTGGTTAGCTTTGAACCAGCACCCGGTCCTGCCACCACAAAGTTGGTCTTCTTAGACACTGAAGATGCTGCTTTACCACCCTGCTCGATGACCTTGGCTTCGGCTTCCTCGCGAGTCATGCTGGTCATGGTTCCGGTAATCACGATTGACATGCCAGTGAAGATTCCTGACTTGACTACCGAACCTGGACCTAAGTGGCCAGGTATCTCAAGCTGGACCCCGGCGGCACGCCACTTCTCGATGATCTCTTTATGCCAAGCTTCGGCATTCCAATCCTGGATCGACTGGGCCAAGGTTTGCCCAACGCCTTCGACCGCGGAAAGCTCCTCGATGCTGGCATTGAAAATGGCATCCAGCGAACCAAAGTGGTCGCAGAGCGCTCTGGCAGCAACTGGACCTACGTGACGGATTGAGAGCGAGACCAAGAAGCGCCAGAGCGGCTTGGTTTTTGCCTCTTCTAGATTTGCCAAAAGCTTGAGCGCTACCTCGGCTGGCGAGCCATCCTTCTTCGCGAAGAAATCAACCACCTTGGCATTTCCTTCGGCATCGTGCTTTGGCAGGCCGGTGTCGCTATCCAGGACCAATGATTTGATTGGCAGAAGGCGCTCGAGTGTGAGATCAAACAGATCAGCTTCGGAAAGTAGAGCTGGCTGAAGCGGAGCAATCGGCTGAGTCAGGGCGGTAGCGGAAACATATCCCAATGCCTCGATGTCAAGGGCAGAGCGCGAGCCGATGTAGGCAATGCGCTCTCGAAGCTGAGCTGGGCAGCTGCGAGCATTGGAGCAGCGCAGGTCTACGTCTCCGGTGGTCGCTGGCGCAAGTTTCGTGCCACACTCAGGACAGTTCTCTGGCATAACAAACTCACGCTCTGAACCATCGCGAAGGCTTGCGACCGGGCCCAGGATCTCGGGAATCACATCCCCGGCTTTTCTAAGCACAATGGTGTCCCCAATCAGGACACCCTTTGACTTGACCTGATCTTGGTTGTGAAGCGTCGCGAATTCGACCTCACTGCCGGCAACCGCAACCGGTGCCAGCACGGCAAACGGAGTGGCCCTGCCGGTGCGACCGATCGAGACTCGAATGTCTAAAAGCTTGGTGTTGACCTGCTCAGGCGGAAACTTGTAGGCAATCGCCCACCTTGGGGCACGGGAGGTTTTACCGAGCTCCTGCTGGCGAGATAGCGAGTCGACCTTGATTACCACGCCATCGATCTCATGCTCAATTTGTGCTCTGGAAACGTTGAGAGCCTGAATGTACTTATACGCCTCTGCCGCGGATTCAACTACCTCGAAACGCTCTGTGGTTGGCAAGCCCCACTGCCTTAGCTGGGCATAGACCTCGCTTTGAGTGGCAATCTCTCCCTGCCAGAGAGCGAAGCCGTGTACCAGCATTCGAACCGGTCTGGAGGCGGTAACGCTCGGATCTTTCTGACGAAGCGAGCCAGAGGCGCTGTTTCTTGGATTGGCAAATGGCTTGCCACCAGCTGCAACAATCGATGCGTTTAGTTTTGCGAAGTCTTCGATGCCGTAGAACACCTCACCGCGAATCTCGATAACCTCCGGGTGATTGCTGCCCGATAGTCGATGCGGGATGGAACTAATGGTCAGCACATTTGCGGTGACGTCCTCCCCCACCTCACCATCGCCGCGAGTGGCTGCTTTGGTCAGAACACCATTTTCATAGGTGAGAGAAACAGCTAGGCCATCGATCTTGGGTTCGCAAAGAAACGGGCCACCCTCAACCCTTTGGCTCCAGGCCAGGAACTCTTCTTCGCTAAATGCATTGTCTAAACTCAGCATCTGCTCGCGGTGCCTAACCGGCGAGAACACCTCGGAAGCGGCGCCTCCTACTTTTTGGGTCGGGCTTTCCTGCGCAAACTCAGGGTGCTCAGCCTCAAGTCGACGCAGCTCCTGCTCGAGCAGATCATATTCGGCGTCCGAGACTAGAGTTTCATTCTCTAAGTAATAGGCATTGCGGTAGCGCTCAATTTGACTTCTGAGTGCTTCGATGCGCTCTGCCGCGTTAGACACTTGCCACCGCAGCGCTAACCGTTCGATCAATGGTGGTTTGTCCAAGGACTCGGGTACCGACATAAAGTACCGCGGTCTGACCGGGAGCCACACCGTAGAGCTGCTCTTTGAGATTAATTACCAATTCGCCATCGATCAGCTGAGCGGTGGCATCAATTGCCTCCCCGTGAGCCCTGACCTGCACCTGGCAGTCAAACTCAAGCTCTGGGTGCTCAGGGGCTTTCCCGCACCAGGAGAATCTCGAGCCCGCCAATTGCGCGATCAGCAAAGCTGCCTCAGGTCCAACAACCACTTCCTTGGTCTTTGGTCGGATCTCGAGCACATACCTTGGCTTGCCATCCTTGGCTGGACGGCCAAGGTTTAGACCTTTGCGCTGGCCGATCGTGAAACCGACGTGACCGTCGTGCGTGCCAACCTGGTTTCCCTCCTGATCGACAATCACACCTGGTTCGGCCGAAGTGAAGTCCTTTAGCCAGTCTCGGGTGTCACCCTCTGGGATAAAGCAGATGTCATAGGAGTCAGGCTTGTTGGCAACGGTAAGACCACGCCGATCAGCTTCCTCGCGAACCAAGCTCTTCGAGGCCGTCGCACCCAGCGGGAAAAGCGAATGCCTGAGCTGTTCGGAAGTGAGCACACCCAGCACGTATGACTGATCCTTGGCCATTTCTAGCGATCGATGAAGCTCTAGATTTCCGTCTTCATCTTCAAAGATTGAGGCGTAGTGACCGGTGCAGACCGCGTCGAAGCCAAGCGCTAGGCCCTTTTCCAGAAGCGCTGCGAACTTGATGCGCTCATTACATCTCATGCAGGGATTAGGGGTTCTACCAGCTTGATACTCGGCAATAAAGTCATCCACGACATCGAGCTTGAAGCGCTCTGAGAAGTCCCAAACGTAGAAATCAATACCGAGCTTTTTCGCAGCTCGCTGAGCATCCATCGAGTCTTCGATGGTGCAGCAACCGCGAGAACCAGTGCGCAGGGTCCCTGGCATGCGAGAAAGCGCCAGGTGAACACCAACTACCTCGTGACCGAGGTCCACTGCACGCGCGGCTGCGACGGCGGAGTCAACTCCACCACTCATCGCTGCCAAAACTCGCATTAGACAAGTCTAAATTGCTTATGGCTTTAGCGGTTGAGTCCAGCTCGAAGTGCTGTTGAGTAAACCTCGGCTATCAAGGATGTGAAAACTGCAACATCGGCTGCCGTGGTGGTGTGCCCCAGTGTGATGCGAATCACCCCTGAAGCTTCAGCTTCGCTGTAACCCATGGCCAATAAGACGTGCGATGCGCTGAGCACTCCCGCCTGACAGGCGCTGCCGGCAGAGACGCTAACTCCTTTTTGATCAAGCAGAAATAGCAGCGAATCGCTTTGTACTCCGGGGAATATGAAGCTTGCGGTGTGGCCAATTCTCGGTCCAGTAACAGTCTTGATGGCCTGCGGAATCTCTGCCAGCACGCTAGCTTCCAGCTGATCACGCAGCAGCTCTAGCCTGGCTTCGCGCTCGAGCATATCCGCAACGGCTAACTCCGACGCCTTGGCGAGGCTTAGGGCATGGGGATAGTTCATGGTGCCAGATCGAAGACCGCGCTCCTGCCCGCCACCGTGGATAAGTGATATCGGCTTTTGGCTGCGCGAGACAATCAGCGCGCCGACACCGATTGGCGCCCCGAGCTTGTGGCCAGAAATTGACATGGCAGCAAGGCCGGATTTCTTGAACGAGATCTCGGTGTGCCCAAAGGCCGCAACCGCATCTGAGTGAACTGGAATTCCATACTCGTTGGCCAGCGCTGTAAATGCTGGAATATCCCAGATTGCTCCGGTTTCGTTATTGACCCACATCAGTGAGACAAGTGCGATTTCATCACCGTGCTGCGCAAGGAATCCCTTATAGGTTTCTAGATCTGGCTGGCCACTCTTGTCCACCGGCACCCAGAGCAGCTGAGTACCCTCGTGCTTTTCCAGCCACTCGAGTGGATCGATTAGAGCGTGGTGCTCGGTGAGTGCAGAAATGATGTATTTGCGTGGCCTGTCTTCTTGGCGCTGCCAGAAGAATCCTTTGATTGCCTGGTTATTGGCTTCGGTGCCGCCGGAGGTGAAAACTACCTCGGCTGAGTTGCAGTCGGCAGCCTTGGCCAATATCTCTCGAGCCTGCTCCAAAAGCTCCCTGGTCTCACGACCGTGAGCGTGAACCGAAGATGGGTTGCCCAGGTGCGCAAGAGCCTCGAGATAAGCTTCCAGCGCCAATGGTCGCACCGGTGTGGTGGCGGCGTGGTCCAAAAAGGTGGACATGACTCAAGCCTAATTGCCAAGGCGGGCAAAGCTTAGGTTGCTAGGGTGAGAACCTGATTTAGATGATGGATTCACAAACCGAGAAACTTACCGAGCCGCTTGGCCTATCCCTTATGGATGGCGGCGGGTTTTTCTCGACCTGGTCAGACTCTGCCACCAGCATCGACTTACATATCCTGAACCCAGATGACACCGCGGTATCTGACCACGTGCTTCCGCTTCAAAGAAGCGATGCGGGCATTTGGTCGGTTGGGGATGACAGGCTTCAAACTGGTATCAAGTACGTTCTCAGGGCTCAGGGGCCTGAGGGTCCAAGGCATGCCTTTGATGCGGGTCGAAACCTGCTTGACCCTTATGCCAAGGGTTTGGTTCGCGAATCCCCGAAGGACTACCACTGCGTTGCGGTTGATCGAGGCTTTGACTGGGAATCGGTTACCAAACCTGGAATCGCACTTTCGGAATCTGTGATTTACGAGGCCCATGTTCGCGGCATGACCAGAATCAACCCCGCTATTCCAGAGGAGATTCGAGGCTCCTACGCAGCACTCGGTCACCCGGCCACCATCGAATATCTCAAGAACTTGGGCATAACCGCTATTGAGCTGCTGCCTATTCAAACCTTTATCTCAGAGCCAAGACTGGTGAACCTTGGGCTAATCAACTACTGGGGCTACAACACCATCAATTACTTCTCGCCCCACATGCGATATGCCGCCGAGGCTACCCGCGCACTAGGTCCAGATCACATTCTGCGCGAACTCAAGACTGCGATTCGAGAGCTGCACCGAGCCGGCATAGAGGTGATTTTGGATGTGGTTTACAACCACACCGCAGAGGGTGGTTCGAAGGGTCTTACCTACTCCTACCGAGGCTTAGACAACTCGAACTACTACCGTCAGGACGACCAGGGCAACTACCACGACACCACCGGCTGCGGAAACACCTTGAACTTCGCAAATCCAATGGTGCAAAAACTCACCCTGGATTCACTTCGCTACTGGACCGAAGAGCTTCAAATTGACGGTTACCGCTTTGACCTGGCCGCCACCTTGGGTAGGGATGAAAACAATCACTTCAACCCGAACCACCCACTTTTCGAAGCGATGCGCAGAGACCCCATCATCTCCCAAGCCAAGTTGATTGTTGAGCCTTGGGATGTTGGCATGGGCGGCTGGCAGACCGGTAACTTCCCTGCCGGCTTCCCGGAGTGGAATGACCGCTACCGCGACGCCGTGCGCAAGTTCTGGCTCGCTGACATATCACAGGCCCGCAACAGTGGCAATCACGGCAGCGGTGTTCAGGAGCTGGCGGGTCGTATTTCTGGGTCTCAAGATCTTATGAATAACAGGCAGGGCCCAAATGCCAGCTTGAACTTCATTACCGCGCACGATGGCTTCACACTCTGGGACCTGGTCTCTTACAACGTCAAACACAACTCAGCCAATGGCGAGGGTAATCGCGACGGTGCGAACCACAACATCTCGTTCAACCACGGCTTCGAGGGTGAATCGCCAAACCCTTCGATCAACTATGCCCGCAGAAAGGCAGCCCGAAACCTCATGGGCACGCTTTTACTCTCGGCTGGCATCCCAATGATCACCGCGGGCGACGAAAGACTAAAAACGCAAGGTGGCAACAACAACGCCTACTGCCAGGACAATGTCATCACCTGGCAGAACTGGGACCCGAATAGTCACCAGCTGGATTTCGAGAAAACCGTTGCCCACCTAATCTCGCTTCGCAAGCAGTATCCAGCGCTCAGGCCCCGTAATTTCACCAAGACCGATGAGCCAACCCCGGAGTTTGACCAGATGCTTTGGTTCTCGGTGCGTGGCGATGAGATGAGCATCGAGGATTGGCACAACGCTGAGCGCCGCACGCTGCAGCGATTGGCATATCACCTGATGAATGATGGTTCTAAGCAAGGCATCCACCTGGTTATCAATGGCACCGAAGATGTAAAGAACGTCACGCTGCCAAAGCTCAAGGGCGTAAAAGAATTTGAGCTGCTCTGGGATAGCGCACTGGAGCGGCCACCTAAAAGAAGCATCGTGGTTCAAGCCGGCAGCAAGCTTCGGATGGTGGAAACCAGCATGCAGCTATTTGTCGTTCGATAACCTTTTGCGTGGTTTTCTCCCTACATCTCGACAAACTCACTAAATTGACAATGTGGGTAACGTAAATAAAGTCATCGGTCGGATTCCAATCAGCAAAGTTTGGCCTGAGGTGGACGGTGGCGACTTTCCCACCAAAGCCTTCTTGGGCGAGGTAATTAGCTTCGGCGCCACAGCTTTCCGCGAGGGTCACGACCTGATCGCAGTTGAGTTACTGCTCACTTCCCCTAAGGGCGACACTAAGAGAATTCGACTCACTGAGGGCCGACCAGGGCTGGATGAGTGGACCACAAAGATCTTGCTGGACCAGATCGGAACCTGGAGCTTCCAAATAAGCGCGTGGGAAGACGAGTACCACACCTGGCTTCACAACACCGAGGTGAAACTGCAGGCCTCGGTAGATGAAGAACTGATGATGCTCGAGGGTGAGCGTCTTCTCAAGCGACTAGCCGATAGCGCCAAGGGTAAAGACAAAAAAGCCCTCGCGGATTTCGCAAGTCATTTGGTAACTCCAGGCACCACGCCAGCGCAGCGCCTAACGGTCGCTTTAGAAAAAGGGCTGAGCGAACTTGCCGATAACAACCCGCTTCGAAACCTTGAGACCCTTAGCGATCTAAGGACCGTGCTCTGCGAGCGCCGACTAGCCGGTTCTGGTGCTTGGTATGAATTCTTCCCTCGCTCCGAGGGCGCTACCCGCGCCAAAGATGGCACCATAACCAGCGGTAACTTCAAGACTGCGGTCAAGAGCCTTGACCGAGTGAGTCAAATGGGCTTTGAGGTCCTATATCTGCCGCCAATTCACCCAATTGGCACCTCACACCGCAAGGGGCCAAACAACACCTTGATTGCCGGACCTAACGATCCAGGCTCCCCATGGGCCATCGGTAACACCGCGGGCGGTCATGACACCATCCACCCGGAGCTTGGCACCGAGTCAGACTTCAAGGCTTTTATAAAAGCCGCTTACAAGCTCAACATTGAGATTGCTATGGACCTAGCCCTTCAGGCCTCACCTGACCACCCATGGGTGAAGTCAAACCCGCAGTGGTTTACCCAGCGGGCTGATGGTTCAATCGCCTACGCCGAGAACCCTCCGAAGAAGTATCAGGACATCTACCCGATCAACTTCGATAACGATCCGCAGGGCATCTTCGACGAGGTGCTGCGAGTAGTTACCAAGTGGGTGTCTTTCGGAGTCAAGATCTTCCGGGTGGACAACCCTCACACCAAGCCGGTTGATTTCTGGCAGAGACTTATTGCCGAGGTGAATCGAGTAAACCCAGAGGTTATCTTCCTAGCCGAGGCCTTTACCCGGCCCGCGATGATGCACTCACTGGGTAAGGCTGGTTTCCAGCAGTCCTACTGCTACTTCTCCTGGCGCAATCGCAAGGATGAGCTGGTTGAGTACCTAAATGAGCTGGCCCACGAAAGTGCCAACTTCTTCCGCCCTGCGCTTTGGGTAAACACCCCAGACATCCTCACCAGCTACCTGCAGTTCGGTGGCAAGCCAGCCTTCAAAATTCGTGCCACCATCGCCGCTACCGCAGGAGCCACCTGGGGCATGTATTCAGGCTTCGAGCTGTACGAGTCGGTCGCCCGCCCAGGTGCCGAGGAGAACATCGACAGCGAGAAGTTTGAGATCCGAGTGCGCGATTGGGATGCGGCCAATAAGTCCCAAGACACCTTGATTCCTCGAGTGACACTGCTGAACAAGATTCGCAAGGAAAACCCAGCCCTTGGTCAACTCCGCAACCTGGTGACCCACTACAGCGATGACCCTGAGGTCTTGGTTTACTCCAAGCACCTAGCTGCCGAACACAATGGCGGTAAAGCCAACACGATTTTGGTCGTGGTAAACACCGACCCACACTCGGTTCGCGAGACCACTGTCCACCTCAACCTTGAAGCCCTCAATGCCCAGGGTGAGATTAAGGTGACGGATTTGATTACCGGGCAGCAGTTTGTCTGGGGCGAGCACAACTACGTCCGCCTAGACTCCTTCACAGAACCTGCCCACATCTTGAGAGTTGAGTCATGAATCCAGAAGCCGAAGGGCTCCAGCTCCTTGCGGAAGGGCGGCACCACAGCCCCCACGCCATTCTGGGTCTTCACCAAGACGGCAAAGACTGGGTAATTCGCGCGCTTAGGCCATTTGCCAAGAGCGTTGTAGCAAAGGGTAAAAAGGACAGCTTCGAACTCTCTCATCGCTTCGGTGGTGTCTGGGAGTATCAGGGCAAGGGCAAGCTACCAGGCGACTATCGCTTAGTTTCCAGCTATGAGTCCGCTCCGGACTGGGTGAGCGATGACCCTTATCGCTACCTACCGATGATTGGCGATTTAGATCTTCACCTGATCGGAGAGGGCCGTCACGAGCAGCTCTGGCAGGCACTTGGGGCGCACTTTGTCGAGCAGTCCGATTCCCTAGGTGACACCTCTGGCGTGAGCTTTACGGTTTGGGCACCCAATGCCCAAGCGGTTCGCGTGGTGGGAGATTTCAACTCGTGGGATGGCACCTGCTACCCGATGCGCTCAATGGGTGGAACGGGTGTTTGGGAGCTCTTTATCCCAGGAGTGAAGCCTGGGGCACTCTATAAATTTCAGATCCTCACCAAGGCTGGCAACTGGATTACCAAGATTGACCCGATGGCCCGGCGCACCGAGGTGCCACCAGCCACCTCTTCCGTGGTGGATGTTAGCGACTACAAGTGGCGCGATAAAGACTGGATGAACCAGCGCGCTAGAACCGATGCGCTGAAGTCACCGATGTCCATCTACGAACTTCATCTTGGCTCTTGGCGAGGCCCGAAGAACTATCGTGATCTTGCTCCAGAGCTGATTGGGCACGTCAAGTACCTAGGCTTCACCCACGTCGAATTCATGCCGCTGGCCGAGCACCCATTTGGTGGCAGTTGGGGTTACCAGGTAACCGGCTACTACGCTCCCACCTCACGCTTTGGCACGCCGGATGACCTCAAGTTCCTGATTGATGAGCTGCACAATGCCGGCATCGGAGTGATTCTGGACTGGGTGCCCGCACACTTCCCCAAGGATGACTGGGCGCTGGCTCGCTATGACGGCGAAGCGCTCTACGAAGATGCCGACCCAAGGCGCGGTGACCACCCAGACTGGGGCACTCACGTGTTCAACTTTGGTCGCACCGAGGTTCGTAACTTCCTAGTGGCCAACGCGACCTACTGGCTTGAGGAATTCCACATTGACGCGCTGAGAGTCGATGCCGTGGCATCGATGCTGTATTTGGATTACAGCCGCAAGGATGGCGAGTGGCTGCCAAATATTCACGGCGGCCGCGAAAACCTCGATGCCATCAGGTTCATCCAGGAGGCCAACGCCACCGCGTATCGCCGCAACCCAGGCATCATCATGATTGCCGAAGAATCAACGGCTTTCCAAGGTGTCTCCGCCCCGACGGACTTTGGCGGCTTGGGCTTTGGATTCAAGTGGAACATGGGTTGGATGCACGACTCGCTCGAGTACATTCAGCGCGATCCAGCCTGGCGCAAGTACCACCACGGCGAGATTACCTTCTCGATGCTCTATGCCTACGACGAAAAGTTTGTGCTTCCAATTAGCCACGACGAGGTTGTCCACGGCAAGGGTTCGCTCCTGGCAAAGATGCCTGGCGATCACTGGCAGAAGCTTGCGAACATGCGCGCATATCTGGCCTTCATGTGGACCCACCCGGGCAAGAAGCTTTTGTTTATGGGACAAGAGTTTGCTCAGCCAAGCGAGTGGAGCGAGTCGCGGGATTTGGATTGGTGGCTGCTAGATCACCACCCTCACCGCGGCATGCAGCAACTGGTTAGTGATATGAACAAGCTGTATGTCGAGAATCCGAGTCTTTGGGAACTCGATCACGACCACGACGGCTTCCAGTGGATTGACGGCGGAAATGCCGACCAAAACATTCTGAGCTTCTTGCGATTTGATGCCGCTGGCAACCCAATCGCAGTGGTGGTGAACTTTGCGGGTCACCCGTATCACAACTTCAGGCTGGGACTGCCGAAGCCAGGTTTGTGGAAAGAGATTTTGAATACCGATGCCGAGGTTTATGGCGGTAGCGGAGTTGGCAACTTTGGCGGAGTGCAGACCCAAGAGCACCAAAGCCACGGCCGACCATACTCGGCAGAGATCACCGTGCCGCCACTTGGCTC
>CAZKLA010000010.1:0-17433 GCA_964553455.1 uncultured Aquiluna sp.
GACACAAACTTCACCAGCCAGATTGCTGAGGCAATTGCTCCTGGACCTGACGCCATCGTCCTAATCACCATCGACGAGGCTAAGACAATTGTTCCAGAGCTAGTTTCACAGTTCCCTGCTGAGAACTTGTACTTCGTTGACGGTAACCTAACCGACTACTCGGATGACTTCCCAGCCGGCACCCTTGAGGGCGCTAAGGGAACCTACCCTGGTGTAAACGAGTCCAAGATTGGTGACTTCATCAAGCGCATGGACGAGAACTGGCAGGCACAGGGCAACGCACCGCTAGAGCTAAACGCTTACGGTCCTGAGTCCTACGACGCAGTTGTTCTTCTAGCTCTTGCAGCTCTAGAGGCACGTAGCACCGAGGGTGCAAACATGTCTGTGAAGCTACAGGAAGTTTCCGGTGGATCCGGCAACGGCCAGAAGTGCACCACCTTCGCAGAATGTGCTGACATCATCAACGCCGGCGGAACCGCTGACTACGATGGCCCTTCAGGCAACATTACCTTCAACGAGTTGGGTGACCCAACCGACGGTAACATCCTGATCCAGCAGTTCGACGGAAACAACGTTCCAGTCACCATCCGTGGCTAGTAACTAGTTCCAACAAAGAATCCCCCGGCCTTTGGCCGGGGGATTTCTTTTTTAGAACTACTTAGGTTTTCTCTTGAACCACTCAATGCCAGCTCCAACTGCGACGCCAATTGCGAGTCCAATAGCGAGGCTTTCCAGAGCTACACCGATCGCAACCCCAAGAGCAGCACCAACACCTATCCAGGTGCCGGCTGAGGGCCTTTTAGGCACCCAGGGTGCCGAGGTACAGACCGATGACCTGTGGGTCGTTTAGAAGCTCACGGCCGGTGCCGACAACGGCATCCTTACCCTGGTCCAAAACGTAAGCACGATCTGAGATCTGCAGGCAGCGACGAGCGTTCTGCTCAACCATGATGCAGGTAACACCAGCCTTGTTGATCTCGGAGACGCGAAGGAAGGCTTCGTCCTGGCGAACTGGAGACAAACCAGCGGATGGCTCATCCAGAAGCAGCACGGCAGGGTCCATCATTAGTGCGCGACCCATGGCAACCATTTGACGCTCACCACCGGATAGAGATCCGGCACGCTGCTTTAGGCGCTTGCCAAGCTCAGCGAAGATTGAGACCACAAATTCCAAGCGCTCGTTGTACTTGCCAGGCTCCTGGAAGATGCCCATCTGGAGGTTCTCTTCGATAGTCAGCGAAGGGAAGACGTTGTTGGTCTGCGGGATAAAGCCCACACCCTTGGAAACGAGCTGGTTTGGTTTTAGTCCTGTGATGTTCTCACCGTTTAGGGTGATGGATCCTTCACGTACCTTTACCAGGCCGAAGATGGCCTTGAGCAGAGTGGACTTACCGGCACCGTTAGGTCCGATGATTCCAATGAGCTCACCCTTGTCGGCATAGAGGTTCGTGCCGTTGAGGATGTTTACACCAGGCAGGTAGCCTGCGGTTAGATCTTTGACTTCTACGACGCGAGTCATTTACTTGCCTTCCTCGCTGATCACTTTGATGCGACCGGTTACAACACCTAGGTCGGTGTCCTGGTGGGCACCTAGGTAGGCATCAATAACTGCCTGCTCCTTCATCACGGTGTCTGGTGGACCCTCGGCAACAACCTTGCCTTCGGCCATAACAACTACCCAGTCGGCGATGTGGCGAACCATGTGCATGTCGTGCTCCACGAAGAGCACAGTCATGCCTTCCTTCTTCAGGTTTAGCACGTGCTCAAGTAGGGACTGAGTCAGTGCTGGGTTCACACCAGCCATTGGCTCATCCAACATAACTAGAACTGGGTCTGTCATTAGGGCACGAGCCATTTCCAGAAGCTTGCGCTGGCCACCAGATAGCGACGCTGCGAAGTCGTCCTTTTTGGCATCGAGCTTGAACTTCTTTAGAAGCTCCATGGCCTTGACCTCAAGCTCGTTGTCCTGCTTGCGCCACAAGAATGGGAACAGCGAGTTCAAAAGCTTCTCACCGGTCTGGTTCTTGGCTCCAAGCTTCATGTTCTCCAGCACGGTCAAAAGGCTGAGTGCCTTGGTGAGCTGGAAGGTGCGTACCTGTCCCATCTGAGCCACCTTGAACGATGGCACGCCAGCTAGCTCGCTGCCCTTGAAGGACCAAGCACCGGTGTCAGGGGTGTCGAAACCGGTTAGCAAGTTGAACAGGGTGGTCTTACCGGCACCGTTAGGACCGATAAGGGCGGTGATTGCGCCGCTTGGGATTTCAAGGTGCTCAACGTCAACCGCTGTCAGACCGCCGAAGCTCTTCTTGACGTGGTCAATAACCAGGATCGGGTTTACCTTTTTCACGCCAGGCGCAGCGGTCCCGATGTGTAGGCCGGTTGACTTCTGGTGCTCTGAATTACTTGACAAAGGTCATCTCCCTCTTGTCTCCGAAAATACCTTGCGGACGGTAGATCACAATCAGCATTAGACCGATACCTACCAGCACGTAACGCAGGGTGGCTGCCTGGATTCCAGAAACCGGCAAGATGCCGGACTCTGCCAATGCTGGCAACACGTTGGTTAGGAAGGCCTGTAGCACCCAGAAGATGATCGATCCAAGTACCGGACCAAAGATGGTAGCTGCGCCACCTAGCAATAGTGCGGTCCAGAGGAAGAAGGTCAACGAGGTCACGTAGACACCAGGAGATACGTTTGTGCTGGTTGCCAGCACGATGCCTCCAAGAGCTCCAAATACACCACCGATGATCAGGGCCTGCATCTTGTAGGCAAAAACGTTCTTACCAAGTGCGCGCACTGCATCTTCGTCCTCGCGGATGCCCTTGACAACGCGACCCCAAGGGGAGCGCATAAGTGCCCAGAGCAGGAAGGTGGCAACTGCCAAAACCATCAAACCGAAGGTGAGCATCCAAAGGGTCTGCTCGTTGTAGGTCCAAGGACCCCAGCCGTAGTCCCCAGGCGGGAACGGGTTTGCGTCAGCAAAGCCACCAGAGTTGTTGTATCCGAACAGTCCGTCAGCGCTTCCGGTGACCGGCTCAAAGGCGGTGGTCAGGAACAGTAGTCGAAGGATTTCGGCTGCTGCGATTGTCACAATAGCGAGATAGTCACCGCGCAGGCGAAGGGTCGGAATACCCAAAATTAGAGCAAAGACCACCGAAGCGGCGATACCCATGAGCATGCCTGCCCACCATGGAAGTCCAAAGGTCAGCACGCTAATCGCATAGCCGTAGGCACCCACGGCCATAAAGCCCGCGATACCGAAGTTCAACAAACCGGCGAAGCCGAAGTGCATAGCCAGACCCAGGGCTGCTAGCGCGAACGCCAAGATAGTTGGCGTAAGCATTCCCGCCAGGGTGTTATTGAGAATTGATCCCCAGTCCATGGTCGACCTCCTAACCTATCCTCTGTTTTTTGCCCAGCAAACCTTGAGGTCTGAAGAGCAAGATTCCGATAAGAACAACCAGTGCACCGACGTACTTTAGGTCGGCTGGGATGATCAGCGAGCTGGTCTCAACCAGCACACCAACCACGATCGAGCCAAGCAAGGCACCGAACGCGGTTCCCAATCCACCAAGGGTGACGGCTGCGAAAATCAAAAGCAAAATTTGGGCACCCATGTCCCACTTGATACCGGGACGGAAGTAGGCCCAAAGCACTCCGGCTAGACCAGCAAGCGCTCCAGAGATGATCCATACAGTGCGAATTACCTTGTCGACGTCGATACCGGAAGCCGCGGCGAGGTCTGGGTTGTCTGAAATTGCGCGGGTTGCCTTACCGGTCTTGGTCTTGAGTAGCCACCAAGCAAAGCCCATGATCACAACAATTGAGATAGCCATCGACACTAAGTCGGTCATGGAAAGCGCAACTGAACCAAATAGCGGAACCATGGTCGAGTCTGTGCCTGGAAGCTGCTCAGTACCGCCGCCGATGAAGTACTGGAATAGGTAGCGAACGGTAAGCGCAAGACCAATTGAGACAATCATTAGCTGAACCAGCGCCAGTCCGCGCTTTCTCAGCGGTTTCCAAAGTCCAGCGTCAAGAGCCCAGCCCATTGCTCCGGAGAGCAATACCGCAGCTGGAATTGCCAACCACATTGGCAGCTGAAGCACAGTGCCCAGCACCAATGCTGCGATCGCACCAAAGGTAACCATCTCGGAGTGAGCGAAGTTTGAAAGACCGGTAGTACCAAACACTAGAGACAAACCAACAGCCGCTAATCCAAGCATCAAACCGAAGTTCAAGCCGTAGATCAAACGAGCCACAATCTGGTCAAACATGGAAACGGTGACGCGAGTACCTTCACCGATAAAGAAGTTGGCAACGAGTGGGCTGGTCTTACCAAGCACAACGTCCTTGCTAGCGCCACCCTCACCGGTAACGGCGATGCCTTCTGGAAGGGTTTCTTGGTCGAGAGTTACCTTGTAGGTGTCGCCCTCGGTTCCTGGAACTCCGATGTACCACTTACCGTCGGCACCGGACACGGTCTCGGCCTTGTAGCCACCACCCTCGACGATCATGCGAACGCCACCCAATGGCTCGCCGTCAAGCTTCACATTTCCGGTGATGCCACGTTCTAGCTCTTCGCCAACGCTGTCAGCTGAGGCCGGGGTAGCACCTAAGCCAAGGCCTAAAACCATGGCAATTAGAAGAAGTAAAAAGGATGAGAACAATCGCTTGGGATTGCTGGTAGAGAGGAATTGCACCTGTCCTCCAAATCGTGTTGAGCCACTTTGCTCCTGAAGCCCGTTGGGCTCTCAAAAACACTAGCAAAGTAAACATAGTGGCATTCCCGCAAGGCTATATATCTTTGATTTCAAAAAGATTTCAATTCTGCTTGAAATGCACCTTATTTATAGGTGGCATTGCTTGGCTAGAATTAGGAAACGAATCCACCACAAGTAGAGGATTGCCAATTGGAGCTTCAAGACCCATTTTCCCTTGTCGGCCTAACTTATGACGACGTCTTGCTGCTGCCTGGGCAATCCGATGTGGTGCCATCTGGGGTAAGTACCCAAACTCAGGTTTCTCGAAACATCTCTATCCATGTCCCGCTGATCTCATCTGCCATGGACACCGTTACCGAAGCCCGCATGGCAATTGCCATGGCACGCCAGGGTGGATTGGGAATCCTGCACCGCAACCTCTCCATTGACGACCAGGTGAACCAGGTTGACCTCGTCAAGCGCAGCGAAGCTGGCATGGTTTCCCACCCGGTAACCACCACCCCTTACGCCACCATTCAAGAAGTAGACGACCAGTGTGGCAAGTACCGAGTCTCCGGCCTTCCTGTAATCGACGAGGATGGCAAGTTGGTTGGCATCGTGACCAACCGAGACATGCGCTTTGTTCTAGAGGTGCAGCGCACCACAACTTTGGTCAAGGACGTAATGACCCCGATGCCGCTGATCGTTGGAAAGGTCGGCATCAACCCGGATGAAGCTATGGCCATGCTCGCTCAGCACCGCATTGAGAAGCTTCCCCTGATTGACGATGATGGCAAGCTTCGTGGCCTGATCACCGTCAAGGACTTTGACAAGAGCGAGAAATACCCAAACGCATCCAAGGATGGCGCGGGGCGCCTCTTGGTTGGCGCAGCAATTGGTGTTGGCCCAGATGCTTGGGAGCGCGCTATGGCTCTGGTGGAGACCGGCGTGGACATGTTGATTGTTGACACCGCACACGGACACAACACCGCAGTTTTGGACATGATTCGCAAGCTCAAGAGCGAACCGGTTGCCAAGTTCACCGACATCGTTGGCGGAAACGTCGCAACTCGCGAAGGTGCGCAGGCGCTTATCGACGCCGGTGCCGACGGTGTGAAGGTTGGAGTGGGTCCGGGCTCTATCTGCACCACCCGCGTTGTTGCCGGTGTTGGTGTGCCACAGATCACTGCGGTTTACCTGGCATCGCTGGCGGCAAAGCCAGCCGGTGTTCCAGTCATCGCTGACGGTGGTCTGCAGTACTCGGGAGACATTCCAAAGGCACTAGTTGCCGGCGCGAACTCGGTGATGCTCGGATCGCTACTGGCGGGTACCGATGAGGCACCTGGAGACATTACCTTCGTTGGTGGCAAGCAGTACAAGACCTATCGCGGAATGGGATCGCTAGGTGCGATGCAGTCCCGCGGTCAGGCGCAGTCTTACTCCAAGGACCGCTACTTCCAAGACGACGTGCTGCGCGAGGACAAGTTAGTGCCAGAGGGCATCGAAGGCCGAGTTCCTTACCGTGGCTCGGTAGCATCCGTTGTCCACCAGCTGGTTGGTGGCCTGCGTGCCTCGATGGGCTACGTCGGTGGAGCCACCATTCCTGAGCTTCAGGAGCGCGGCAAGTTTGTTCGAATCACGGCTGCTGGATTGCGCGAGTCGCACCCGCACGATGTTCAGATGACCATCGAGGCCCCTAACTACGGAACTCGCTAGGAGGCCCCGGTGAATCAGGTTGAAATTGGTCGCGGCAAGGATGCCAGAAGAGCATTTGCTTTCGATGACATCGCGGTAGTCCCTACCCGCAGAACTCGTGACCCGGAAGATGTCTCAACCTCTTGGGCAATCGACGCCTACAAGTTTGATTTGCCCGTTGTCGCAGCGCCAATGGACTCGGCCATGAGTCCAGCTACCGCGATCGCGATCGGCAGGCTCGGTGGCTTGGGCGTGCTAGACCTTGAGGGTCTTTGGACTCGTTACGAGGACCCAACTCAGCAGCTCGAAGAGATCGCTAACGCCAAGGACGAGGACGCCACCTCGGTTCTTCAGCGAATCTATTCAAAGCCAATCCAGCCAGAGTTGATCACCGCTCGACTGGCGGAGATCCGCGCCGCTGGAGTGACCGTAGCCGGCGCCCTTTCGCCGCAGCGCACCCAGGAGTTCTCAAACGTGGTGCTCAAGGCTGGTGTTGAAATGTTCGTGATTCGCGGCAACACCGTTTCCGCAGAGCACGTCTCGAAGACCCATGAGCCACTAAACCTCAAGGAGTTCATCTACAAGCTCGACGTTCCGGTGATGGTCGGTGGAGCTGCCAGCTACAAGGCCGCGCTTCACCTGATGCGCACCGGTGCTGCTGGTGTTTTGGTTGGTTTCGGCGGTGGCGCTGCTTCCTCAACTCGCAAGATCTTGGGTATCCACGCTCCGATGGCGACCGCGGTTGCGGATGTCGCTGCCGCCCGTCGTGACTACATGGATGAATCCGGCGGCCGCTACGTGCACGTCATCGCAGACGGTGGACTTGGAACCTCGGGGGACATCGTGAAGGCGATTGCCTGCGGTGCGGATGCCGTGATGCTCGGAACTGTTTTGGCTCGTGCGGCAGAAGCTCCTGGTCACGGTTGGCACTGGGGTCAAGAAGCAGTCAGCGAGAAATTGCCACGCGGCAACCGAGTTTGGGTTGGCTCTCACGCACCGCTTGAAAATATTCTGCTCGGTCCAGCGGATAACGCCGATGGCACCAGCAACCTAATCGGTGCACTGCGTCGTTCCATGGCAAGCACTGGCTATTCCGACCTAAAGGAATTCCAGCGCGTAGACGTCGTCGTCAACCAATACAAGTAAATGAGCCAGCCCAGTTTTTGGGATGTCGCCCGCAGACCAAAGTGGATCGGGGGACTGCTAGTCGCTCTCGCGGTAGCCGCCGTTTTTGCGATTCTCATGCAGTGGCAGCTGTCCCGAACCTTTAACACAGTCGGTGTCAGCGTTGAGGAAAGTGCCCCTCGACCGCTATCCGAACTCATCGCACCCAATGCGCCAATCGATAAACCGGTCTATGACCGACTGGCTATTTTCGAATCGACACTTGACTCTAAGAATTCCTTTATCGTCGGCGGTCGGCTGCAGCTAGACCCGGATGGTTCGACCAGAACTGGTTATTGGCTTATCACCAACTCTATGGTTGATGATGCGTCCTTGACCCTCGCGGTCGGATTCTCCGAGGACTTGGAAGCGGTAAAGCAGGCTCAGCAAAAACTCCAGGACATCGAGATTTCGGCTATTGGATATGTTCAGCCAAGTGAGCCGGTTAAGGACTCAAGCGATGCCGATTTTGACTCGGTGACCCTGGGGCAGCTAATCAATATCTACTCGCAAGAACCAATCTCTTCCTACCCTGCTTATCTGATTGTGCAGTCCGGCCTGGAGCACGAACTTGAACCAATCACCATTGGCATTCGGCAGCAGGAAATCGAGATTAACTGGCTAACCGCCTTCTATGCGGTGGAGTGGGCGTTCTTCGCACTGGCTGCGTTTTATCTTTGGTGGCGCTTGGTAATGGATCAGCGACTTAGGGAATCTGAAGCACTAGCCACTCAAGAGCCCAAGTAGCGGGCTAAAAGTTGTTATTCTCTAACGATAATTAGGAGGTAGTCCATGTCCACCATCACTAGGAATGTGACCATCAATGATCCAATCGGCCTGCACGCTAGACCTGCGGGACAGATCGTAAAGCTAGTTAAGGAATCGGGCCTGACCGTTCGCATGGGAAAGCTCGGCGAAGAATTGGTATTGGCTAACTCTCCGCTTCGCATGATGGCGCTCAAGGCCAAGACTGGCGAGCAGCTTGTGGTCGAGGTGGACACCGAGGACCAGGCTGTTGCCGACGCACTGATTACACAGATTCAAGATTTCCTGGCGGGCTAGCGGTGCCACTTACCAACGGCGCGATTCTCACTGGCCTAGGTGTTGGCCTAAATGCTGTTCGCGCTGAAGTCTTTCGTGTCAAGCCGCAGGCTGCCCTGCCGGGACCTGCGAAGCATGCTGGGGATGTGGCGAGCGAAAAAGAAACTCTCAGCGGTGCGATTCACCACGTTGCTAGCTATCTAGACGAGCTTTCCGTAAAAGCCGGCGAGACCAGTGCCGAGATCTTCGAAGCACTCAAGATGCTGCTCGAAGATGAAGACCTATTTGAAACTGCGGTTGCCGAAATTGAGTCCGGCTGGAATGCCGCAACCGCATTCATCGCGGCGGTTGACTCTCTAGAAGAAATCTTTGCCGGTGATGCTGCTTTTGAAGAGCGGCTGGTTGACCTTAAAGACTTGGCGAAGCGTGTCGCCGCTCACATCGCAGGCGTCCACATGGGCCTAGATCTGCCAACCTCAGGCTCTTATGTAATCGTGGGGGATGACTTCTCTCCTGCCGATACCGCACAGTTCACCGCTGCGGTGGTAGGCGTTGTCACTATTAAGGGTGGACCCACCTCTCACACAGCAATCATTTGCCGCTCCAAGTCAATTCCGGCTGTAGTGTCCTGTGCTCAGGCGATTGACTTGGTTGACGGCATGTCAGTTTTGGTGGATCCGGTTGGTGATCGCGTGGTTGTCGGTGGCGATGACTCGATGGCAACCAAGGCGATTAGTTTTGTTGCGAAAAGCCTTGATCCAATCGTTCCCGTGCGAGCCAACATTGGTTCGCTAGAAGACTCAATCCAAGCTGCCACGACAGCCGCTAATGGCGTTGGCCTGTTCCGCACCGAGCTGCTGTATCTCTCGGAGACAACCATGCCATCGGCTGAGAAGCAGGCAAAGTCCTACACCGAAATTCTCAAGGCTGCTCCAGAAGGACCAATCGTGGTTCGCACCATTGATGCCGGTAGCGATAAGCCAGTGCCATTTTTAGATATGCCGCACGAAGAGAATCCAGCCCTTGGCATTCGAGGATTCCGCTTGATTCAAGACCACCGTCAGTTCCTCATCGACCAACTCACCTCACTTGAGGTGGCTCGCAAAGAGTCTGGTCGTGAGGTTTGGGTCATGGCTCCGATGATCGCCACCGCCAGTGAGGCAATTGAGTTTGCCGAAATGGCAAGAAGCTGTGGTGAATACAAGGTAGGGATCATGGTCGAGACCCCAGCTATCGCAATGGCGCTGCGAGACCTGGCCGGCAAGCTGGATTTCATCTCGGTTGGAACCAACGACCTCTCGCAGTATTTATTTGCCGCTGACCGCATGAACGCCGGGTTGGGTGCGCTGCTGAACCCTTGGCAGCCAGCTTTGGTTCGCATGCTTGCTGTGATCGCCAGCGAGTCGGAGGCTGCCGGAATATCCTCCGGAGTCTGCGGCGAATCGGCTTCGGACCCAGCCTTTGCGGTGGTGCTGGCAGGCTTGGGCTTCAAGTCTGTTTCGGCATCTAGGAGCCAAGTTGGCGCGGTTCGATCGGCACTTTCTGCAGTCACCTTGGAGCAAGCCCAGCAGGTCGCAAAAGTTGCCCAGGCCGCAACCACCGCTGATCAGTGCAAGGCCGCTGTTCTGGACGCGCTTGCGGCCATTGCCTAAAGTAAACTTCTTCTATGACAGGCCCTGCCGCTTCCCAAATTGAGCAAATCAAAAAAGTTCTAAAGCTTTTTTCAGTATCTAGCTACATCACAGGCATTTTCCTAATGCTGCTGATGATCACCTGGGGAATCCGCCGCCTGCCATTTTTAGGTTACGACCTTTGGCTTATGGGTCCGAACGGCTTTATCACCTTCGAGCAGTATGGCGTTGAGGGTGAAGGGCTGCCGGATGTAGGCGTGAACCTGACGGTCGCAATTCTGATTGTGCACGGTTGGCTATACGTGCTGTATCTGTTCGCTGACTTCCGACTTTGGACTTTGATGCGCTGGTCGTTCTTTAGGTTCTTGATCATTGCCGCCGGTGGCGTTGTGCCATTTCTGAGCTTTTTCACCGAGTCCTACTACGCCAAGTTGGCCAGAAAGCAATTGAGCGAAATCGAGGGTCAAAAATGAAGCCGGTGCTGGTAGTTGATTTTGGTGCTCAGTACGCTCAGTTGATTGCCAGACGAGTTCGCGAGGCAAACGTCTACTCGGAAATCGTTCACCACAACATCACCGCTAGCGAGGTGTCGGCCAAGAATCCTGCGGCGATCATTCTCTCCGGTGGCCCATCAAGCGTTTACGAGCAAAACTCCCCGCAACTAGATCCAGAGATTCTCAAGCTCGGTATTCCGGTACTGGGTATTTGCTACGGCTTCCAGGTCTTAGCGCAGGCACTGGGTGGACGAGTAGATAAGACCGGCAAGCGCGAATACGGCGCAACTCAGCTAACGCTAAGTGACTCAGGGTTATTGCTCGGCAATCAGCCGCAGCAGCAGATTTGCTGGATGAGCCACGGCGACCAGGTGATGGTGGCACCGGCAGGCTTTGAAGTTTTGGCATCGACCGACACCACACCGGTTGCGGCCTTTGAGTCTAAAGAGCAGAAGATTTTTGGAGTTCAGTGGCACCCAGAGGTGAAGCACTCCGAGCAAGGTCAAAACGTACTAACCAACTTCCTCTACAACGGAGCTGGCATTGAGCCAACTTGGAACTCTGGCAACGTGATTGCCGAGCAGGTTGAGAAGATCCGCGCACAGGTTGGCGATGCCAGGGTTATCTGCGGTCTGTCCGGGGGCGTTGACTCAGCGGTTGCTGCCGCTCTGGTTCACAAGGCAGTCGGCGATCAGCTAACCGCGGTGTTTGTAGACCACGGACTATTGCGCAAGGGGGAGCGCGAGCAGGTAGAGCGCGACTACGTCGCTGCCACCGGAATTCGACTTGTCACAGTTGATGCCGAGGATAGATTCCTATCGGCGCTCGCTGGAGTGTCTGACCCAGAGACCAAGCGCAAGATCATTGGCCGCGAGTTCATTCGAACCTTCGAAGAGGCAGAGCGCAAACTGATCGCGGAAGCAGCTGCGGATGCTCGACCAATCAAGTTCCTGGTGCAGGGAACTCTGTATCCAGACGTTGTTGAGTCGGGCGGCGGAGCAACTGCCGGGATTAAGTCCCACCACAACGTAGGTGGTCTTCCAGACGACCTGCAGTTTGAACTTGTCGAACCACTGCGCGCGCTATTCAAGGATGAGGTTCGTGCCATCGGTGCCGAGCTGGGACTGCCACACGAGATTGTTCAACGTCAGCCGTTCCCAGGGCCTGGGCTTGGTATTCGAATCGTTGGAGAAGTTACCAAGGATCGCCTTGAGCTTCTGCGTGAGGCGGATGCCATCGTGCGCGAAGAACTGAGCGCAGCAGGCAAAGACCTAGAGATCTGGCAGTGTCCAGTTGTGCTTTTGGCCGATGTTCGTTCGGTTGGCGTTCAGGGCGATGGCCGCAGCTACGGTCACCCAATCGTGCTCAGGCCAGTTTCTTCCGAGGACGCCATGACCGCTGACTGGTCACGATTGCCCTACGACCTTTTGGCCAAGATTTCGAACCGCATCACCAATGAGGTGGCGGATGTGAACCGCGTGGTGCTTGATATCACCTCAAAGCCACCTGGAACCATCGAATGGGAGTAAGTGTTTTCGGTCACCGCGGTGCCTGCGGTTACCTGCCAGAAAACACCATGCCGTCTTTTGAACTCGCTTTCGAGCTAGGTTCTGACGCCATTGAATTTGATGTTGTCCTAACCAAAGACTCAGTGCCAGTGATTTTGCACGACATTGATCTCACGAAAACGACCAACGTGGCTTCTAAGCCCGAGCTTGCCAGGTCGGTAGCGGAAGTAAACCTAGAAGAACTCAAACAGCTGCGCGTGATGGAACGCTACCCGGACAGCAGAGTTGAATCCGCCAGCTTCAGCGGTCAATTTGAGATTCCAACCCTCCAAGAGCTGCTTGCCAATCCGGTTTTTAATGGCAGGCATTTGATCCTCGAACTCAAAGACGGCGAGCACCTGCTCTCCAAGGGTCTGGATCTAGTGGCCGCAGTCAATTTAGAGCTGGCCAAATCAAACTGGCAAGAGCGCGACATCAAACTCACGGTGGAGAGCTTTGAATTCTCAATTCTGAAAAATGCGAAGACCGCCTTCGGCGGAGAGATTGACTTCGTCTTCCTCTCAGCTCCAGATACTTTGCCGGTGGGTAAAAGCAGCCTCGACGATGAGCTGCTGGCGGAGATAGCTAATGAGTTCGACGGAGTCTCGGTCGCTATCGAGATGTTGTGGGAGAACAATTTTGTCCCGAGAGCCAAGTCCCTGGGGCTAAAGGTTTTCACCTACACCGCCAGGATCGAAACCGCGCAAGGTGATGTCGATGACTGGTTTGAAAAGCTAGTTCTCAGCGGAGTGGATGGAATCTTTGCCGACCAACCCGACCTGCTAATCAAAACCGTCACCCGGCTGTCCTAAGCTACCTCAGATGGAATTAGACCTCTTCTCCCAAAACGACCCCGACGCACTGTTGGCTGGATTGAATCCGCAGCAGCGCGAGGCTGTCGAATACCGAGGTCGCGCACTGCTGATTGTTGCCGGAGCAGGCAGTGGTAAGACCAGAGTTCTAACCCATCGAATTGCTCACTTCCTGGCTCAGAAGGAACTCTGGCCATCGCAGATTTTGGCAATCACTTTCACCAATAAAGCCGCGGCTGAGATGCGCGAGCGAGTCGAGCAACTTATTGGCGCTTCCAGCGAGGGCATGTGGATCAAGACTTTCCACTCGGCCTGCCTCCAGATTCTTCGCCGCGAGGCAGACCGACTAGGTCACGACTCGAACTTCACGGTTTATGACACCGGAGACACCCGAGCATTGCTCAAGCGCTTGCTTCGCGAGGCTGGGGCAGAGGACGCTGATATCAAACCGCAGCAGGCTGCGGCGATCATCTCCAATGCCAAAAACGAACTCAGAGATGCCGAAGACTTCGCCCGAAACGCAGATCGCTCCAACCCCAAGGAGCGCATCGTTGCCGAGGTCTTCCAGGCGTATGAGCGTGAGCTGCTGCGCAACAACGCCTTTGACTTTGACGATCTGATTTCAGAAACCGTTGGCTTGCTGAGAGCGCACCCAGAGGTAAGGGCGCGATACCAAAAGCGCTTCCGCCACCTATTAGTTGACGAGTACCAAGACACCAACCACGCTCAGTACGCACTGATTCGAGAGTTCACCAGACCGCTACCAGATGAGTATGCCAACTTCGATGAGCGCACCGGAGAGGTGATCCAGCCAGCCCAGCTAACTGTCGTGGGTGACTCGGATCAGTCGATCTATGCCTTCCGCGGGGCTGACATTAGAAACATCACCGAGTTTGAGCGCGACTTCCCAGGTGCGCAAACCATCCTTTTGGAGCAGAACTATCGCTCTACCCAGAACATCCTCTCCGGCGCAAATGCGGTGATTTCACAAAACCCCTATCGACCGGCGAAGAACCTCTGGACCGATCAGGGAAGTGGCGAGCTCATCTCCATTTTCACAGGCTTCGATGAGCGAAATGAAGCGGCATATGTGGTTGATCAGATCAAGAAGCTGCATTCGGAAGGCACCAACTACCGCGATGTCGCAATCCTCTATCGCACCAACGCGCTAACGCCATCTCTGGAAGCTGAGCTTAAGAGTCAGTTGATTCCTTATGCCGTTATTGGTGGCTTGAAGTTCTTCGAGCGCAGAGAAATCAAAGACGCGCTTGCCTACCTGACGGTTATCTCGAATGCCCGAAATGATGAGGCCGCAAGACGCGTGCTGAATGTTCCCGCTAGGGGCATTGGCGAAAAAACAGAGCTCAAGATCGCCCAGTTTGCCCGCGAGAATGAGATGTCATTCAGGCAGGCAATGTCTCATGCCGGTCAGCTTGGGCTTGGTCCAAAGCTAACCGCAACCGTCGAAGGCTTTGGCGACCTACTAAACGAACTTGACGCACTCTCGGCCACCGAGGGGCCAGCTGAAGTGCTGAAGCTTGTTTTGGAGCGCAGCGGATATCGCGCCGCTTTGGAGGGTTCGCGCGATCCTCAAGATGAAGCCAGAGTCGAAAACTTAGATGCTCTTCTGGGTCAGCTTTTTGATTGGCAGGCGAATAACCCAGAGGGCACGCTCGCGGACTACCTGGCGGAAGTCACCCTGGCCGCAGCAGCAGATGAAATTGAGGACGAGTCCGGCAGCATCTCGCTCATGACGCTGCATACGGCCAAGGGTCTGGAGTATCAGGTGGTCTTCCTGATTGGGCTAGAGCAGGGAACTCTGCCGCACGTTAGATCCTTTGATGAGCCGGGTGGCCTTCAGGAAGAGCGTCGCCTGATGTATGTCGGTATGACCAGAGCAAAGCAGAAGCTCTATATTTCCCACGCGCTGCAGCGCACCCTGTTTGGCAACACCGCATCGTTTATCCCCTCCAGCTTCCTTAGTGACATTCCGAGCGAGTTGTGCGAACAGGTGGGTGCCGAGCGACGTGAGCTTAGGGCAGCAAGCAGCAGCCCAGTGCGTTCCAGCTGGCAGGGTGCGGTAAACACCCCAACCGCAATTCGAGACAATAAAGACCTCGAGCTTGCGGTAGGAGATGCCATCCAGCACGACAGTTTTGGTAAAGGTCGTGTAATCGCAGTGGCGGGCAATCCACCGAAGCAAACTGCCGAGGTTAGATTCGACTCCGGCGTCACCAAGCGTTTGCTGGTGAAAATGGCACCAATTACCAAGCTCTAGCGCTAATCCGCTGGGCGAATTCACTAGACTTACCTCGTTGTCCGCCTGACTCTAGAAACGGAAAAACCCGTGGATTTATTTGAATATCAAGCGCGCGATCTATTCGAGAAGTACGGTGTTCCGGTTCTCGCAGGTCGTATCGCAGACACCCCAGAAGAAGCCGAAGCAGCTGCTGCTGCGATTGGCGGAACCGTTGTCGTAAAGGCCCAGGTTAAGACCGGTGGTCGCGGCAAGGCAGGTGGTGTCAAGGTAGCCCACTCCCCAGCCGAGGCAAAGGAGAAGGCTGAGGCAATTCTTGGTCTCGACATCAAGGGCCACGTCGTAAAGCGCGTGATGATTGCCCAGGGTGCCTCGATCGACAAGGAGTTCTACTTCTCAGTTTTGCTAGACCGCTCCAACCGCACCTTCCTCTCGCTCTGCAGCGTTGAGGGCGGCATGGAGATCGAGCAGCTAGCGGTTGAGCGCCCAGAGGCACTTGCGAAGATTCCAGTGTCTGCTGTCCACGGCATCGACAAGGCCAAGGCTGTTGAAATTGCAACCGCAGCTAAGTTCCCAAGCGAACTAATCGACGCAGTATCTGACGTGTTCGTAAAGCTCTACGAAGTATTCAAGAAGGAAGACGCCACTTTGGTGGAGGTCAACCCGCTAGTGCTAACCACCGGTGGTGAGATCGTTGCCCTAGATGGCAAGGTTTCCTTCGACGACAACGCCGAGTTCCGTCACGAGCGTGAAGAGATGGAGCGCGACCAGCTTGACCCGCTAGAAGCTAAGGCCAAGGAGATGGACCTCAACTACGTCAAGCTTGACGGCGAGGTTGGCATTATTGGTAACGGTGCTGGTTTGGTTATGAGCACCCTGGACGTAGTTGCTTACGCAGGCGAGCGTCACGGCAACGTGAAGCCAGCTAACTTCCTAGACATCGGTGGCGGTGCCTCAGCTGAGGTAATGGCAGCGGGTCTAGATGTGATCTTGAACGACCCTCAGGTTCGAAGCGTGTTTGTAAACGTCTTCGGTGGCATCACCGCTTGTGACGCTGTCGCAAATGGCATCGTTGGAGCGCTAAACACCCTGGGTGACCGCGCCAGCAAGCCGCTCGTTGTTCGCCTAGACGGCAACAACGTAGAAGAGGGTCGTCGCATCCTCTCCGAGTTCAACCACCCGCTGGTTTCGCTAGCGGACACCATGGATGGCGGAGCCGACAAGGCCGCTCAGTTGGCTAACAAGTAAGGCTTTAGAAATGGCAATTTACCTAGACAAAAACTCAAAGATCATCGTCCAGGGCATGACCGGTGCCGAGGGCATGAAGCACACCACTCGCATGCTTGCTGGTGGCTCGAACATCGTCGGTGGCGTGAACCCACGCAAGGCTGGCGAGAGCGTTGATGTTGCTGGCAAGTCCCTTCCAGTATTCGGAACCGTCAAGGAAGCAATGGCTGCCACCGGTGCCAATGTTTCGGTTATCTTCGTTCCTCCTGCCTTCGCAAAGGCGGCAATCATCGAGGCAATTGATGCCGAGATCGAGCTCGCCGTTGCGATCACCGAGGGCATCCCGGTTCACGACAGCGCAGAGGCTTGGGCTTACAACGTTGAGAAGGGCAAGAAGACCCGACTAATCGGACCTAACTGCCCAGGAATCATCTCCCCAGAGCAGTCCAACGCCGGCATTACTCCTTGGAACATCTCGGGCAAGGGCCCAATTGGCTTGGTTTCCAAGTCCGGAACCCTGACCTACCAGATGATGTTTGAGCTTCGCGACATTGGTTTCTCAACCGCAATTGGTATTGGTGGAGACCCTGTTATCGGAACCACTCACATCGATGCTCTTGAGGCATTCCAAAACGACCCAGAGACCAAGGCAATTGTGCTAATCGGTGAGATTGGTGGCGACTCCGAGGAGAAGGCTGCCGCCTACATCGCAAAGCACGTCACCAAGCCAGTGGTTGCCTACGTGGCCGGCTTTACCGCTCCTGAAGGCAAGACCATGGGTCACGCTGGTGCGATTGTTTCTGGCTCTGCCGGAACCGCCCAGGCCAAGAAGGAAGCGTTTGAGGCAGTTGGCGTGAAGGT
>CAZKLA010000010.1:17533-34902 GCA_964553455.1 uncultured Aquiluna sp.
GAAATTCTCGGCATAGCCGTCCCTGCTTTCACCATGTCAACCTTGCCACTTGGTCTAACCGCACTGATGGCGGTATTGATCATTCGCATCGGCCACCGCCTTTCCGCTGCGAGCTCGATCTGGCCAGCCTGGGTTGGTGGATCGGTTGCCTTTGGTGGCATTGGTTTGGCAGCTTCCATGGTTAGCGCCAACGAAGCTGTGGTGGTAGCAGAGTGGGCACCACTTATTGCCCCAGCGTTGTTCTTCGGCGGGATTATGTTCCTGGCCTCGGTACTTGGCCCTAGATACGAATTGTTCGAGGGCGCTAACCCGCCTGAGGCCAAGGAGCGCATCTGGGTTAGAAACCAAGCTAAAGCAATCTTCGCCAAGCTGCACTGGTCGCTGGCATCGGTGCTTTCGCCAGCAGCCAGAGTAGGCCTGGCGGTCGTCGCAGCGTTGCTTTTGGTGAGCAGCGGGATGATTGCCTTGGCGCTCGGCTTTGGCTGGATTCAAGTGGTAGCGCTCTACGAAGCTCTACGAGTGAGCGTGCTCGGTGGAGTGATGTTGACCATCGCACAGCTTGCCATTTTGCCCAACCTAATTGTTTACGGCATGAGCTGGATTGTCGGTCCTGGATTCTCGATTGGTATTGGATCGTCGGTATCGGCACTCGGAACCCAGCTTGGCCCAATGCCGGCGCTACCGGTTTTCGTTGCGATTCCGACCGGTGGTTTTGATCGAGCGATCATGTTTGCCTTGATTCCAATTGTGGTTGCGTTCGTTGGCACGATACTTGCTCGTCGATACACCGACCAGATGCGCTGGGAGTATGCCACCAGGATCTCGGCCGCTTTGGCCTTTGCTTTCATGGCCGCCCTGATCGCGGCACTTGCTGCCTTCGCGATAGCGCTATTGGCTTCTGGAAGTTTTGGGCCAGGCCGGTTTAGTGAGGTTGGCATCAACGCCTTTGCCTTCGCCGGAGTGTTGTTCCTACAGGTCCTGATACCGAGTTTCATAGCCGGTCTGGTAGTGATAAAGCCATACAGTGACCAGCAAGAGCGTGGAAGGTAAGAAGATGCTGTCGATCGTGGTTTTGATTTCGGGCTCAGGCTCAAACCTCAAGGCGCTCTTGGAAGCCTGCGACAACCCGTTGTTTCCCGCCAAGATTTTGGCGGTTGGTGCCGACAATCCTGCACCTGGCCTTGCCCACGCCGAACAATTCGGTGTTCCGACTTTTGTGGTTGAGCCTGGCCTTTTTGATTCTCGTGAGCAGTGGTCCGAGATGCTGCTTCAAAATGTGAAGTATCACAACCCAGATTTGGTGGTCTTGGCTGGCTTTATGAAGGTGCTTCCCGCGAACTTTGTGGCAGCGCTAAGTCCAAATCTCATCAACTTGCACCCATCTCTTCTTCCCGCCTTCCCCGGTGCTCACGCGGTCCGCGACGCCTTGGCAGCGGGGGCGGATAAGACTGGAGCAACGGTTCACATCGTTGATGCCGGGGTAGACACCGGTCCAGTGTTGGCGCAACGAGAGGTTGCGGTAACAGCTGGAATCTCAGAATCGGAACTCCATGAACAGATCAAGGTAGTGGAGCGCTCCCTGATCGTCGATGTCGTGGCTGAGATTGCCGAGGGCAAGCTAAGCCTTGGTGAAAGGGCAAATTGATGGCAGCCAACCTTCCAGCGCGCAACTATAAAGAGCGCGATCAGGTAAAGATTCGCAGAGCACTGATTTCAGTCTCGGACAAAACCGGCTTGCTTGAGTTGGCAAAGGGTTTGAGTCAGCAGGGCGTGCAGCTGGTTTCAACCGGCTCGACCGCCAAGCAAATTGCTGATGCTGGCCTATCGGTAACAGAGGTTTCTGAGGTAACCGGATTTCCAGAGTCGCTCGATGGTCGGGTGAAAACCCTCCACCCAAAGATTCACGGCGGAATTCTCGCCGATCTTCGCTTGGACGAGCACGCTCAAGAGTTAGCAGGTTTAGGCATCGAGGCTTTTGAGTTGGTAGTGGTGAACCTATACCCATTCGTTCAAACTGTTGCCGCTGGAGCGACCGGCGATGCTGCCGTCGAGCAGATTGATATCGGTGGCCCTGCCATGGTTCGGGCAGCGGCAAAGAATCACGCAAACGTTGCCATTGTGGTGAACCCGGAGAACTATGCCCGAGTGCTTGAGGCAAACGCCAACGGCGGTACCTCATTGGCGCTCAGGCGAGAGTTGGCTCAGGCAGCCTTTAGCCACACCGCACAATATGACGGCGCCGTTGCTGCCTGGATGTTGGGTGAAATTACCGGTGCGCCGTCGAGCGAGTTTGCTCAACAGGTGAACTTGGAATTTGAGCTTAAGAACGTGCTTCGCTATGGCGAAAACTCTCACCAGAGCGCAGCTCTTTACTCTTCGGTCGGTGCCTCGTCAGGTGTTGCCCTGGCCAGACTGCTCGGTGGCAAAGAAATGTCATACAACAATTACGTTGATGTCGATGCAGCGCTTCGTGCCGCATATGACTTTTCAGAGCCTGCGGTTGCCATCATTAAACACGCCAATCCATGCGGGATCGCGGTTGCTTCCAAAGGAAGCTCAGACGCCATCGCGGACGCTCACCTTCGTGCTCATGAGACCGATCCAGTATCAGCATTTGGCGGAGTGATTGCCGCTAACCGCGTTGTGACCGAGAAGATGGCGCATCAGGTCGCAGAGATCTTCACCGAGGTTATTGCCGCCCCTGGATTTGAGCCCGCCGCCCTTGAGGTTCTAAGCAAGAAAAAGAACCTTCGCATTTTGGAGTTGGCAGCCGGCTATGTCCGACCGGCTCGCGAAGTCCGACAGGTGTCTGGCGGTGCGCTAATCCAAGACTCAGATGGTTTTGAGAACTTGAATGTTGCCAACTGGCAACTGGTAACTGGAGCGGCAGCAGGGCCAGAACTGCTTGCCGATTTGGAATTTGCCTGGCGGGCATCACGTGCGGTGAAGTCAAACGCGATTCTGCTGGCGAAGGACCTGGCAGCCGTTGGTATCGGTATGGGTCAGGTCAACCGCCTCGACTCATGCAGGCTTGCGGTTAGTCGTGCTGGGGATCGAGTTGTTGGCTCGGTTGCGGCATCCGACGCATTTTTCCCGTTCGCAGATGGCTTGCAGGTCCTAATTGATGCTGGAGTGAAGGCCGTGGTTCAGCCTGGCGGTAGCGTCCGCGATGAAGAAGTTATTGCCGCTGCCAAGGCAGCGGGGATAACCATGTACTTCACCGCGGAACGCCACTTCTACCACTAGTTGGCGACAACCTCGCGAAGTCGACCGGTCGCTACGTCAAACACGAAGCCACGAATCGATTCCTTGTTTGGGATAAACGGGCTCTGCTTGATTCGGCCGATTGACTGCCTGACATCCTCATCCAGATCGCTAAAGGCTTCTGCTGCCCAAGATGGCTTTACGCCTAGTTCGTCCTGGATGCTGCCCTTGAAGCCATCGTCGGTGAAGGTGAGCATGCCGCAGTCGGTGTGGTGAATCAGAATGATTTCCTTGGTTCCCAAAAGACGCTGAGAAATCGCGAGTGAACGAATCTCATCTTCGGTAACAACGCCACCAGCGTTGCGGATCACGTGAGATTCACCCTCTTGGATGCCAAGGGCTGCGTAAACGTTGATTCGCGCATCCATGCAGGCCAAGACCGCTACGTGCTTTGCTGGGGGTAGTGGCAGTGGGCCATTGAACTGGGCCGCGTAGGCCTCGTTGTTTTTCAGGTATTCGTCAGTTACAGACATCGTTCTCCTCGTGATGGGTTTCAAGAAGAATAAGTACCTCTGGGCGGGACTAACGCTTTGTGAATTTTTGTTACTGCTATCCTGAAGGGCTGCCCTAAAGGCGGCGGAAGAGATAAATGCAATCCGAACTAAGTACGTTCAAAACCCTTTGGCGTTTGGTGCCATTTGCGAAAAGAGCCCTACCCCGAATCTTCCTGGGAATGCTCGCGGCCATCGGTGCTCATATGTTCGCGCTGGCAATGCCGCAGTTCTTGCAGAATCTTGTTAACTCCCTAGTTGCTGGCGGAATCGACGCGCTTATCCCGGCGGTTGGACTGATCCTCGCCATGGGTGTCGCCGAAGCGCTCTTTGTGTTGCTGAGGCGCTGGTTGGTGCTGACTCCCGGTACCTACGTTGAAGCAGATATGAGAAATGCGCTCTACGCCAAGCTGCAGGATCTGCCAGTTGCCTTCCACGATCGCTGGCCATCGGGACAGCTACTCTCCAGAGCGGTTAGAGACCTAAGCCTCACCAGACGTTGGTTGAGCTTCGGTTTGGTGTTGCTGGTGGCCAACCTGCTTACTCTGATTGTTGGCATGGCGATCTTGTTCACCTTCAACTTCTGGCTGGGGTTGATCTTCTTGGTCGCCTCTATCCCAATCATCGTCATCGGCTTTAGGTTCGAGAAGACCTTCGGTGAGGTAGCACGTTTATCGCAAGACCAATCCGGAGACTTGGCCACCAGGGTCGAGCAAGCAGTTCACGGCGTCAGAGTGCTAAAGGCCTTTGGTCGCGGTGGCCATGCCGCTGCGCAGTTCTCGTCCGAGGCCCACCAGCTCCTGGGAACTGAAATCAGAAAAGCCAAAGCGGTTGCGAACATTTGGCTTTACTTGATTTTGCTGCCCGAGCTAGCTCTAGGTCTCTCGCTGCTGGCTGGAATGCTTTTGGTGGTTGACGGTCAAATCACGGTGGGAACCCTGGTGGCATTTGTGGCAACCGCGATGGTGTTGCGTTGGCCAACCGAATCACTTGGCTTCCTGCTCGGCATGACTCTTGATGCCAAGTCTGCGGTGACACGATTCTTCGAAGTGATTGACGAACCAGATCTGATCGCAGATCCGGCAACTCCAAAGACTGTCGAAAACCCCAAGGGCCTTCTGGAATTCAAGAACGTTAGCTTCCGCTATCCAGACACTGCTGCGGACCAGCCAGACTTGATTTCGAACTTCAACCTCAGGCTAGAACCGGGACAGTCGGTTGCGCTCATCGGGCTAACCGGTTGCGGTAAGACCACACTTACGGCACTCAGCACCAGGCTCTACGAGGTGACTGGTGGAGCTGTTGAGATTGACGGTGTCGACGTCAGGGATATGACCCGCGGCGAGCTTCGCACCTTGATAGCCATGGCCTTTGAAGATGCCACCCTGTTCTCCTCCTCGGTTCGCGACAATGTGCTGCTTGGCAATCAAAATCAGAGCGAAGCGGACCTAAAGCAGGCGCTCGAGATTGCTCAGGCCCAGTTCGTTTATGACCTTCCTGATGGCCTCGACACCAAAATCGGTGAAGAGGGCCTCTCGCTCTCCGGAGGACAGCGTCAGCGTTTGGCACTCGCGCGCGCGGTAGCCGCCAAGCCAAGAATTTTGGTGCTCGATGACCCACTGTCAGCCTTGGATGTCGACACCGAGGCCATGGTTGAGGATGCCCTGAGGCATGTGCTAACTACCACCACCGCATTGATTGTTGCTCACCGACCATCAACCGTGATGTTGGCCGACAAGGTGGCGTTGATGCACGAGGGCAAGGTAGTTGCTTTTGGCACCCACCAGGAACTTCTAAAAACTTCCGACCACTACCGCTATGTGATCAGCTCACTTGATGCGGCAGAGAAGGCCAGGGAGGTGAACCTATGAGCATGCACGGCACCAACGATGAGGAAAAAACTGACCTCACCAAAGAGGAGTCTCGCTTTGTAAGGGCGCGTTCTAGAGCCCTGCTCGGATCGCTGCTACTTCCCATTCGGTCACGGGTTATTGCCGCAATGTTCTTGGTGGTTATCTCGACCGCGATGCGCGTGGCTGGACCAGCCATCATCGCATTCGGCATCGACACCGCTCTACCTCGGGCAATGGTGGGTGACTACACCCCCATTGGTCTTACGGTATTCATTTACCTTTCTGCGGCAGCGCTGACAGCGAGCCTCACCTACTACTTCTTAATGGTTACCGCTCGTGCCTCACAGGCGATGATGTTTGACCTGAGAAACCGGGTTTTTGTCCACACCCAGAAGCTCTCGGTTGAGTTCCACGAGCGTTACACCGCGGGACGTGTGATCGCCCGGCAGACCTCTGACCTGGAGTCCATCGGCGAATTGCTCTCCGGCGGCCTGAGTGAGCTGGTAGTTGGAGGCATGTTCATGCTCTTCACAGCCGGAGCATTGTTCCTGTTGGACCCAGAGAGCTTCTACATCCTGCTCGTGGCGCTGGTGCCGCTAGCGATTTTGACCCGTTGGTTCCAGCTTGGAACCAACAAGGGCTATCGCCTGCAACGCGTTGCATCGTCTCGTTTGATCCAGTACTTCGTGGAGACCATGACCGGTATTCGTGCGGTAAAGGCTTTCCGCAAGGAGAAGGCTAATGAAAAGCACTTTGGCGGTTTGGTCGAGGAGTATCGCGGTCACAATGCCAAGTTGATTCAACTCTTTGGAATCTATGACCCTGGTCTAATCCTGATCGGCAATGTCACCGTTGCCGCAATATTGCTCTTTGGCGGCTTCCGCGTGCTCGAGGGATCCTTGGGTATTGGTGTTCTAACTGCCGCAATTTTGTATTCCAGAAGGTTCTTTGACCCGATGGAAGAAATCGCGATGTTCTACAACTCCTACCAGTCGGCTGCATCGGCACTGGAGAAGATCTCGGGTGTGCTGCAGGAAGAACCGACAGTTCCTGAGCCAGAGAACCCAGTTCCGCTCAAGGATGTCAAGGGCGAGGTCAGCTTCAAGGACGTCGAGTTCAAGTACGCCACCGGATCGGTAGTGCTTCATCCATTCAGCCTCACCATTCCAGCCGGTCAGACCGTGGCGTTGGTTGGCACCACGGGCGCCGGAAAGTCAACGCTTGCCAAACTGATTTCTCGTTTCTATGACCCCTCCAAGGGAACCGTGAGTCTCGATGGCATTGACCTCAGGGACATCGCAAACACTGACCTTCGCCACGAGGTTGTCATGGTCACGCAGGAGGCCTATCTATTCTCGGGATCGGTCGCCGAAAACATCCAACTCGGTAAGCCGAATGCTTCGATGGATGAGGTCATGGCAGCAGCTAAGGCGGTTGGCGCCCACGAGTTCATCATGTCGCTACCTGATGGTTACGACACCGATGTCAATAAACGCGGCGGCAGAGTTTCGTCCGGTCAGCGTCAGCTGATCTCATTCGCCAGAGCATTCTTGGCAAATCCATCGGTCTTGATTTTGGATGAGGCAACCAGCTCTCTCGATATCCCATCCGAGCGCTTGGTCCAGCAGGGCCTAAAGACTTTGCTGCACAACCGCACCGCAGTGATTATTGCTCACCGACTATCAACGGTTTCAATCGCGCAACGCGTGCTGGTTATGGAGCACGGGCGAGTGATCGAGGATGGTTCTCCAGAGCAGCTGGCTGGATCAGGCGGCAAGTTTGCTGCCCTCTACAAGGCTTGGCGCGACTCGCTGGTTTAGCGCTTGATCAGTGCGATTGCCTGGTTGGCTAGCAGGTCGGTTTTTACCACTCCAGCGGCAATCTCGAGCTCCTTGCCGGTGTTCACATCCAGGTATTTGCCATCGGCAAGGTTGGTTTGAATCTCAACTCCGGTTAAATCTGCTGTCGTGACATTCACCGCAAACAATCCAACATCACCGCGCTCAAAGCTCAGCACTGAGTCGGTTGCCTGCGGGTTGACCACCGGCTGACCTGAGGTCTGGGCGCGGAACTCGATCATTGAATTCACGGTTCTCATGCGGTGCTGGCAAAGCCAGGTGCCGGCCTCGTGGTTGGTTAGATAAATCGAGCTGGTCTCGGCACACTTAGCGTCCAGCACGCGACCATTCTCATCCTTTGGTGCCCAGTCGTAGCTATCGAAGGCGTAGGAGCTGTAGAGCATGGGCTGACCGTAATCCAGCGCCAGCATCATCGCGGTTGCCGCCTCAAATAGGCCTGGCTGACTGTAGTTCAGAGCCTGACCATTGCGCTCGGTGTCATGGTTGGTAACCATCACAACCGTCTGGTTTGAGGGAGTGATCCAGGGTGATTCGGTTGAGGTGTCGGGCATAAACGCCACCTGCTGGCTAAAGATTGAAGCCAATTGATATGCCAGGTCAAAGCCAAAGATATCGCCGATACCTAGGTAATCAACTGGTTCGGCACCCGGAGTGCCGGGTACAACCTCTTGAATGTATTTAATCTCGGCCGGAAGCTTTGCCTTGATGCTCTCAAGATCGGAGACCGCCATGTGCTTGGCGGCATCAATGCGGAATCCAGTGACGCCTAGATTCACGAGGTCCTGCAGGTAACCAACGATTTTGGCCTGCACGGTTTCGTCGTCGGTTCTAAGGTCAGCAAGATTCAGTAGCTCACACTGCTGAACCTGAGTGATGCTGGCCCAGTCCGCGATTTGACCATCCATGGTTTCCTCGCAGGCGTGGAAATCGCTGCGGGAGTAAAGCTCGCCGTATTCGTACTTGGCATATGGTGTGCCGGCGGTTCCAACACCCTCACTGCTGCCGGTCATGTGGTTTATAACCGCGTCCACGTAGATCTCAACACCCTGGTCCGCGCAGGTTTTTACCATCGACTCAAACTCGGCTTTGTTTCCAAGCTGCGATTCAATTTGGTAGCTAACCGGTTGATAACCGACCCACCACTCACCACCGGGGACATGCTCCTGCGGGGGAGACACCAAAGCCCAGTCGATACCAACATCACCTAGGTATTCGCACTCCGCAGCAATGGAGTTGAAGTTCCACATGAATAGCTGAACGCCTACCTGGTCCTCAAATCGCTCCGAGCCAGAATTTGCCGTACAGCCAGTCAACGCTAAAGCGCTAATAATCGCAGCGGTTAGATGCTTGAAAGTAAATCGCATGGCTCCATGCTAACCGCTAGGCTTTACAAGGCTAATTAGCGCACGTGGCGCAGGTTTATCAGGAGAAAAATTGAGCAAAATTAAGGTGATTGGCAAGGTTGTCGAGCTTGACGGCGATGAGATGACTCGCATCATTTGGCAGGACATCAAGGACCACCTAATCCTTCCATTTCTAGACGTCGATCTTGAGTACTACGACCTATCGGTCGAGAACCGCGACGCAACCGACGACCAGGTGACCATCGACGCAGCACACGCCATCCGTAAGCACGGTGTTGGTGTGAAGTGCGCGACCATCACCCCAGACGAGGCTCGCGTTACCGAGTTCAAGCTCAAGAAGATGTGGAAGAGCCCAAACGGCACCATTCGTAACATCCTTGACGGCGTGGTTTTCCGCGAGCCGATCATCATCTCCAACGTGCCAAGACTGGTGCCAGGCTGGACCAAGCCGATCATCATCGGTCGTCACGCACACGGTGACCAGTACAAGGCAACCGACTTCAAGGTTCCAGGCAAGGGAACCGTAACCATCACCTGGACCCCAGCCGATGGTGGCGAGCCACAGACCATGACTGTTGCCGAGTACCCAGAAGCTGGTGGCGTTGCGATGGGTATGTACAACTACATGGACTCAATCCGTGACTTCGCACGCGCATCGTTCAACTACGGTCTAATGCGCAACTACCCGGTTTACCTATCGACCAAGAACACCATCCTCAAGGCCTATGACGGTGCCTTCAAGGATGCCTTCGAAGAGGTTTTCCAGGCTGAGTACGCAGACAAGTTTGCTGCTGCCGGCATCACCTACGAGCACCGCCTGATCGATGACATGGTTGCGGCAGCTCTCAAGTGGGAGGGCGGCTACGTCTGGGCATGTAAGAACTACGACGGTGACGTTCAGTCTGACACCGTTGCTCAGGGCTTCGGATCTCTAGGCCTTATGACTTCTGTGCTAACCACTCCAGATGGCAAGACCGCACTGGCTGAGGCTGCTCACGGTACCGTGACCCGTCACTACCGCCAGTGGCAGAAGGGTGAGAAGACTTCGACCAACCCAATCGCGTCGATCTTCGCCTGGACCAGAGGTCTGATGCACCGCGCCAAGCTCGATGGCACCCCAGAGGTTCACGCTTTTGCTGAGACTCTAGAGGACGTCATCATCAAGACTGTCGAGGCCGGTCACATGACCAAGGACCTAGCAGCGCTTGTTGGCAAGCAGCAGGCTTGGCAGACCACCGAGGAGTTCATGGCTACCTTGGCAGCAAACCTCAAGGCCAGAATCGGTTAATCGATAAGGCTGTGGAAAACCCCCTGCGAGAAATCGCAGGGGGTTTTACTTTTCTGGCATGGCTAATGAATTAAAGGTCTTGCTGGCGATGGCTGTAATGGCGCTCAATGGCCTGCCTGCTCAGGCGACTAACACTCCAGATGTCACCGGATATGTCGCGGAGCAACCGGCGATAAACCAAACCAGGTTCATTTTGCTCTTTGATGCTCCCATCGAAAACCTAGAAAAAGATGACTTTGAGTACACCGCAGGCTGCACACTTGGTTACCTAGAGATCCAAGGCGCCACCGCGCAAATTGAGTTGGTCGATTGTCCGACTGGGCTGGTCACCCTGACACTCAAAGCAAACTCAATGGGGTCAGGAGCCTTAGGACCGAAGAGTGACTTGAAGTTCGAGATTGTGATCGATGCCACCGAACCAACCGCAACCTTTTCCGAGATTCAAATCGAGGGATCAGGACCCTTCACCTACACGACCATTTTGCGCTTCAGTGAGACAGTCGAGTTTGATGTTGACCGTTTGCGCTTTGCCTCAAACACCAGCTGCAGCACAAGTATCATCCCGATATCAGGAGGGCTGCGGCTCAGGGCTAATTGCGATCATGCGGACCTGAGTTGGACACTGCCTGCCCGAAGTCTTCAAGACAACGCTGGCCACCTTGGGCCATATCGCGATATTCGCGTTTCAGTCAGCAATCCAGAACCCGCTCCTGAGCCGCCTCCAACTCAACCACCTGCTCCGGTCTTGCCCGTTACGCCTGTCCCACCTCAGGTTGTGATTACACCGCCTGTTCCGCCAGTTGAGTCGGTGCCGACAGTCCAGCCCACGGTCAGTGCAACGGTCTCCGAGAGTTCAGAGCAGGTCTTTACAGAGTCAACTCCGGTGCCAGTTCAGCAGCCGGCATTTATCTCGGTTGCGCCCGTTGCGACAGGTGGATCGTTGCTCGCCAACGCCGTGGATGTGAACCTATTGGAGCTGCTTCAGGAAGAGCCTCAGTTGTCGATCGAGGAAACCGCTGTGGCCGTTGATGCCATAACCCGCTCCGCGGATACCAAGGATGCGGTTGAGAAAGTGGTGTTGGCTGTTGAGGAACCTGGTCATCAAAGACAAGACAACTCATTCGGTGTTTGGCTTATTGGTGTGGGGTCGGCAATCTTCATTGCCGTCGGGCTGCTTCGGAGATTTAGCGGAAGATGATGGTGCGCTGGCCATCCAGTAGCACTCGATGTTCCGCAAACCATTTGACTGCCTGGGTCAAAGTCTTCGACTCCGCGTCCTGACCAATCTCGACCAGCAATTGCTTGGAGTCAGAGTGCTCAACTCGGGTCACGTTTTGCTCGATGATCGGACCCTCGTCCAAATCCTCAGTCACAAAGTGTGCGGTGGCACCAATTAACTTTACGCCGCGGGCGTGAGCCTGAGCATATGGATTTGCTCCCTTGAAACCGGGAAGGAAGCTGTGGTGAATGTTGATGATTCTGCCAGCGAAGTCCTTGCAGAATTCGGGAGAAAGAATCTGCATGTAACGTGCCAGCACAATTAGCTCAATGTCTTGTTCCGCAATCACCTGGCGAAGGTGAATCTCGAACTCGGCCTTGTCTTGCGTGGTTGAAATCTGGAAGCTCTCGAAATCGATGCCATAGAACTCCGCCAGGTTCGCAAGGTCAGGGTGGTTTCCCACAATTCGAGGTATCTCGATTGGCAACAATTCTGCGCGCTGTCGGTAAAGCAGGTCGTTCAAGGTGTGTGACGCCTTGGATACCAGCACCAAGGTCTTCATCTTTCGTCCCACGTGATCTAGCACGTAGGTCATATCGAACCGAGCCGCGATCTCTTCAAACTGACGGCCGAAGGCTTCCTTGGTGGTCTCTGCCTCAATCTGGAGTCGCATAAAGAAACGACCGGTGTCAGTCGATGTGTACTGCTGGCTCTCGGTGATATTTCCACCAATCTCAACAACCGCACCGGTAATCGCGTGCACGATGCCCTTTTGATCGGGGCACACAAACGTTAGGACCCAGTGTTCTCTTGAGCTAGCCATCCCACAATCCTATTGAGTCAATAGCCCAAGAATGGGCCGAAGGGGCTGGTAAACTCTGGCCATGTCCACTCAACCAGCCAGCTTTAGTTCACCGCTTTCCGAGATTGACCCGGAAATTGCTGCCGTCTTGGAGCAAGAACTGGATCGTCAACGCCACACCCTAGAGATGATTGCCAGCGAAAACTTTGTTTCGCGCGGAATCCTAGAGGCTCAGGGTTCTGTGCTAACCAACAAGTACGCCGAGGGCTATCCGGGCAAGCGCTACTACGGTGGCTGCGAAGCGGTAGACGTGGCAGAAGAGCTGGCTCGGAACCGAGCAAAAGAACTATTTGGTGCCGAACACGCCAACGTCCAGCCGCACTCCGGTGCCACCGCAAATGCTGCGGTGATGATGGCCTTGGCAAACCCAGGTGAGAAGATTCTCGGTCTTTCGCTGGCACACGGTGGTCACCTAACCCACGGCATGAAGTTGAACTTCTCGGGCAAGATGTATGAGCCGCACGCCTACGAGCTTGACCCAAACACCTACCTGATCGACATGGATAACGTTCGCGAGCGTGCCCTAGAGGTTCGCCCGCAGGTGCTAATTGCCGGTTGGTCGGCCTACTCCCGTCACTTGGACTTCGCCGCCTTCCGCTCGATTGCCGACGAGGTTGGCGCCAAGCTCTGGGTAGACATGGCTCACTTCGCCGGCCTAGTTGCCGCTGGAGTGCACCCAAGCCCAGTGCCATACGCAGACGTAGTTTCCTCAACCGTTCACAAGACTCTGGCTGGACCTCGCGCGGGCATGATTCTGTGCAAGCAGGAGCTGGCCAAGAAGATTGACTCCGCTGTCTTCCCAGGTCAGCAGGGTGGCCCACTGATGCACGTCATCGCGGCAAAGGCGGTTGCCTACAAGGCGGCAATGCAGCCAGATTTCATCGAGCGTCAAAAGCGCACCATCGAGGGTGCTCAGATCATCGCCGAGCGTCTAACTCAGCCTGATGTGGTGGCAGCTGGTGTCTCCGTGCTAACCGGTGGCACAGATGTGCACCTGGTTTTGGTTGACCTTCGCAACGCACCAATCACCGGTCAGGACGCAGAGGACATTCTGCACGAGGCTGGCATTACCGTGAACAAGAACTCGGTTCCATTCGACCCACGTCCGCCAATGGTCACCTCCGGTATCCGCATCGGAACTCCAGCCTTGGCAACCCGTGGTTTTGGCTCTGAAGAGTTCACTGAGGTGGCTGACATCATCGCCAACGCTCTCAAGCCGGGAGCAGACCTTGTCGCGCTTCGCGCTCGGGTTCACAAACTGACCGACCGCATTCCGCTTTACTCAAACCTAGAGAACTGGTAATTCTTTGACTGCGATCTTGCTGGATGGCCTGGCTACCGCCAAGGCAATTAAAGCTGAACTCGCAGTCGAGGTCGCAAAGCTAAACCAGGCCGGCGTAAAGCCAGGTCTGGGTACGTTACTGGTCGGAGATGATCCGGGTTCGCACTCCTATGTCGGGGGTAAGCACAGAGATTGTGCCGAGGTGGGAATCAACTCAATTCGTATTGACCTGCCAGCATCGGCGACTCTGAGTGACATCAAAGCCGCGGTTAGAGACCTCAACGATGCCAAAGAGGTCACCGGTTACATCGTTCAACTTCCACTTCCCGGTGGAATCGACTCCAACGCAATTTTGGAGTTGATGGATCCAGCCAAGGACGCCGATGGCCTCCACCCCATCAACCTGGGTCGTTTGGTTATGAATGTCGCAGGGGAGATGAAGTCCCCACTTCCTTGCACTCCAAATGGAATCGTTGAGCTACTTAAGCGCTATCAGGTTCCGACCAAGGGTGCTGAAGTTGCGATTATCGGTCGAGGTCTGACCGTCGGTAGACCACTGGGCCTGCTGATGACCCGCAAAGGCATCGACTCAACCGTCACGCTACTCCACAGCGCTAGCAATGACATCGCTGCTGCCGTCGGCAGGGCCGATATCGTGGTGGCTGCGCTAGGTCAACCACACTTTGTGAAGCCTGAGTGGATCAAGCCAGGTGCTGCGGTGTTGGATGTTGGGATTACCAGAACCGAGAGCGGACTAACTGGGGACGTTGATCCGAGGGTGGCTGAAGTTGCCGGTTGGCTATCGCCCAACCCTGGCGGAGTTGGCCCAATGACCAGGGCGATGCTGCTAAAAAACGTTGTGCTCGCCGCTCAAAACTGAGAACGAATTGCCCACAGGTCTGGGAATACTGGGTTGAATAGCGTGCTGGCAAGATAACCCGCCCCACTTGAACCGCCGGTTCCCATCTTGCGACCGATAGTTCTTTCTACCATCTTCACGTGACGGTAGCGCCACTCCTGAAGGCCCTCATCAAAATCAACCAAAGACTCGGCAACCATGGATGCCTCCGGGTCAGATCTGTGTAGCGCAATCAAAACCTGCTGCACGCCCTCGTGAGGTTCCCACGATTGGGTGACATCTCGCTGCAGGGCATCCTTGGGCATCGCTGATCTGGAGTCGAAATACCTAAGTGCCGAATCCCATAGTGAAGGTCTGAGCATCGCCGCCTCGACTCTCGCCCTGGCTTCAGAGCCTGGGACCAGGTGGTCTGCCATTCCCATGCCGCTGGCCTTGTCGGCATCCGCGCCGGCGTGGTCACGCCTACCCAATACAGCCTCAAGTTCTCTGAACTGGGCGGATTGAAAGCCCGATGCGCTGGTTAGTCTGGCCCTGAAGGAGTTGAACTGCAGCGGGGTCATGGTCTCCAGAATGTCCAGCTGCGAGACGCAGGTCTTCATGATGGTTCTCACGCGTCCCAATAGCCCCAGCGAGCGGTGAGTGTCGCCAGCCTCCAACGACTTTTGGGCGGCAGCTACTTCGTGGAGGATCTGCTTGAACCAAAGCTCGTAGACCTGGTGAATGGTTATGAACAAAAGCTCATCGTGTTCTGGGCCATCGCTAAGCGGCTGCTGCAGGGTTAGGAGTTCATCAACCTTGAGATAGGAGATATAGCTAACGTGCTTATCGTGGGTCATGTGACTCGGTTTCCATCCAGCTGAACAGTTTTGTATTCTTCGCTGGCAACCAGGTCTCGTAATCTTTCAAACCCGTCGTAGACCTCGGTATAGCTGGTGGCAAGCGGTGAAATCGCAAGGCGAATCGCACCTGGTTCGCGGTAGTCCGGAATAACGTTCTTTAGCTTCCTGAGCGCAACCGCGATCTGCTTGGCGTCTTTGTGAATCACGATGATGTGCCCACCTCGTCTTTTGGCATCGCGCGGAGTGCCCAGTGTGAAACCAAGTGGTGCTAACCAGGCGTCAAACAGCTCGATCATCAGATCAGTGCCCTTGGCGGCTTTTGCCTCAATCTGCTTGATGCCTGCCTCGGCGATCATCTCGAATGCCACCTCGACACCGCGAATGCCAATGATGCTCGGGCTGGCTATTTGGAAACCTCGAATGCCTTTTGCCTTTTCGTAGAAAGGCCCCATTGCGAACTGGTGCTCATTGGAGAACCAGCCCTGGATCGGGATCTGAAGCTCGTCCTGCAGGGATTTGCGAATAAACATCCAGGCTGGAGAACCAGGACCGGAGTTGCCGTATTTGTAGGTGCATCCAACCGCTAGGTCGACGCCATTGGCATCAAACTGCAGGTCAATCGCACCTGCCGCGTGCGAGCAGTCCCAAATCACCAAGGCCCCGTATTTGCGGGCGACATCCGTGATGCCCTTGATGTCAGGGCGGCCACCTGAGCGGTACTGAATGGCCTGCAGCGTGACAAAGGCAACATCGTCGCTGAGGTGCTTCTCGAGCTCCTGTGGGCTGATCAGCTCGCAGTCATGCTCGACGTCCACTGCCCCAGGACCTCCCATGCCGTCATTGTTTAGCGTGATGAGGTTTAGCCCAAGCTGCTGAGCAATACCGGCCAGAATGTAGCGATCTGTTGGGAAGTTAGCTGAATCAATAATGACTGTCTTGCGACCAGGCCTGGCTTTCAGCGCTGCCATGCAGAGTTGGTAGAAATTGACGCTGGTGGTGTCGCAGACCAGAGTCTGGCCGTCGGTGGTGCCAAGCACGCTCTTTGCCAATAGGTTTCCAGCAGGCTGAGCCTGGTCTATCCAGTGACTCCAGCCATCAACTAGCTCGGTTCCCCACTCTTCCAAAAGGAAGTGGTTGATTGACTCAACGGTCTTTTTGGGAAGTCGCCCGAGGGAGTTACCATCCAGATAGCAAAGGCTTGGGTCGGTAATGACAAATTGGTCCTTGTAATGTGCCAGCGGATCGGCGGCATCGAGCTCTTGCGCAAAGCTTCGTTGCGTTGCCGAGGTCTGGCCTGGGGCAGCACTCATGCCCCCACTCTACAACTAGACCAGTAGTTGGTGTTTGGCTAGCTCGGCGTAAAGCGGGGTGGATTTCACGAGCTCAGAGTGCGTCCCTGATCCAACAACTTTGCCTCGCTCCAGCACGATGATCTGATCGCTGTCTACAACAGTTGAAAGTCGATGGGCGATCACGATCAGGGTTCGGTTCTTCGCAACAGCATCGATTGCCTCGCGCATGCGCTGCTCATTTGGCCCATCAAGCGCGCTGGTGGATTCATCAAGTAGCAGAATCGGCGGCGCTGCCAAAAGTGCTCTTGCGATTGCCAGTCTTTGACGCTCTCCACCGGAGAGCATGATGCCGTTCTCTCCAACTTCAGCATCGAGACCATTAGCATCACGGTTTAGCACCTCGGTTAGGTTCACCATGTCCAAAACTTCTCGAAGGTCATCATCTGTGGCCGCTGCGCGACCAAGCAGTAAGTTCTCGCGAATAGATCCCGCAAGCACCGGAGCATCTTGCTCCACGTATCCGATTTGTGAGCGAAGAGTGTCGAGCGACATCTCCCTAACCTTTTGGCCATCCAGCAAAATCTCACCCTGACTCGGCTCGTAGAACCTCTCAATCAGCGAAAAGATCGTGGATTTACCAGCGCCAGATGGCCCGACCAGCGCGACTCTATGGCCGCGTGGGATCTGGAAAGACACATTTTCCAAGATGGGTTTTGGCTCTTCGTCTTCAGCTGGCTCGTAACTGAATGAGATGTTTGAGAACTCAACAGCATTGTCACCCTGGCGATTCAGAGCACCATCGCCCTGAACCTCTTCGTCGATAACCATGATTTCTTGGATGCGGGCCAACGCTCCCAGCGCGCTCATCACCGATGAGTAAGCGCCAAAGGCAGAGAT
>CAZKLA010000011.1:0-34718 GCA_964553455.1 uncultured Aquiluna sp.
CTGCTCAGATTATGCTTGCTTAGATTCAAAATTGGAGCTCTATGCCAAAGCCAGATCCAAAGGCCTACCGCCACGTCCTTGTGGTTGAAAACGAACCGCTGATGCGCGACCTTTTGGCACGCGCGGTGGAGTCGGCAGGATTCGTTGTAACCACGGCGGCAAATGCCGCCGATGCCAAGCGGGCCATGAAATCGATTGACCCAGATGCCCTTGTGGTTGACATTGAATTAGGCCCTGGCCCAAATGGTTTTGAGCTGGTCGAATCGCTGAACCCAACCACCCCGGCTGTGGGAATCGTTTATCTGACCAACCTGCCAGATCCTCGATTTGGCAAGAAGGACTCCTCCACCGTCAAGTCCAACCAGGCCTACCTGCGCAAGGGTGCGATTCAGAATGGTCAGGAATTAGTAGATGCCATCGAGGCCGTACTAAAGGACTCAATCACCAAGGAATATCGTCACGACCTTGCGAGCAACCGACCATTTTCGGCGTTGTCCCGTCGCCAGGTCGAGACTCTCCAGCTCTTGAGTGAGGGTAAGACCAATGCCCAAATCGCCGAACTGCGCGGCACGACCGTGCGCGCGGTTGAGGGCATGCTGACTCGAATCTTCGAACTGATGTCGATTGACCCAAAGGATGGAAATCCAAGGGTTGAGGCAGCCAGCAAGTACCACCAGCTCAAAGAACAGGTCTAGTTCTTGGCTCAACGCAGTGTTTCTCCACTGAGCGCTCTGGGTGGCAAACATGCCCTGAACTGGCGAACCCATCTGTTTTTCGCCCTACCCTCTGTGGTCACCGGACTAATCAACGACTATGGCAGGCTCGGCGGCGATCCAATTAGCTGGTTCCTGGTGGTTTTTGCCGGGTACGCCGTAACCGTGGCATCTATCGAGCTCTTGGAGCAGATCTACATCCGCTTGTTTGGCAAGCCCAGGACCCTGGCTAATGTGGCCATCTTGCTATTCGCGGGCTTGATTCGTGGAGTCACTGTTTTCTATGTGGGCTGGCTGCTGGGGGTTATGCCTGAGAGCGAATTGTGGTTCCGCCTCTCGGCTGCTCCGCTCTATGTGACCGCGGTCTATATGGTTTTCAACACCCTGGTGGTTGCCTACCTAAATCAAAAGGAAATTGATCAGGAGCTTCGCCGGGAGCAGTATTCGCTGACCCAGTCAAGGCTGGAGTTCGCTCAAGAGATCGATCGACTCAGGCTTGCTCAGCGAGCCAGGATCAGTGAGATGGTGACGCCTTCACTGTGGGAGATCTCAAAGCACCTCAACGACGCAAAGCTCTCCAAAGATGCATCCGCGATTGTCCGGGCACTGCGTGGCCTAAACGACGACGTGGTTCGCCCATTGAGTCATGAGCTGGCAAAGCGTTTTGATCCACCAACTTTGACTTCGGCAGCACCATTTCTAACCAAGCTGGGCAGGCTAACTCTCCCTAAGCGCGCAACCTTAGGGCAGTCCCTACCGGTGGGGTGGACGGCACTTACCGCCTTTGTGCTGGGCTACTCAATGCTTTCGGCCTCAACTAATCCGCTGCAGGGACTAGTGACGGCACTAGTGTTGACTAGTTGGTTTGGCTTGGTGACCTACGGCGTTAAGTCTCTTACGGTCAACCTCGAGCACCCAACCTGGCTGGGATTTATCTTTTCAATTCCAGCGGGCGCCCTGGTTGGCTTGACCGCCTGGCCATTCACATTTTGGGAGACCCTGACGCTGCCACCGACCTTCTTAGTGCAGTCCAGCGTGTTCTTCTCGATTGCCTACCCGAGCATCTATCTGATGGCGGTAGCTCACAATCAGTCTGAGATTTCTCAAGCTCAACTCAGGTCAATCGTTGAAGAACTGAGACTTTTAAACTCCCAGCTCCGTCAGCAGATCTGGCTCGATCAGAAGATGCTTGCCACAGAACTCCACGGCAGCGTGCAGGCAACGCTGCACGCCACCGCGCTACAGCTTTCCAAAATTGATCAACCAACAATTGCCGACCTGGAAAAGGTAAGAGATGCCGTCGACCGAGCGCTTGCTCGCCTGGGGCAAACTGCCTACCTAGAGGGTGAAAGCTTCGACCAGGTGCTGGCCGATATCGCCGAGGTTTGGTCCGATAGCTGCCGAATCGAGTACCACATCCAACCGCAGGCTCAGCAGGCACTTGCCGAGCAGCAGAGTTTGGCGCGAAGCACCATTGAGGTTGTGCGCGAGGCAATCACAAATGCCATCAAGCACGGCAAAGCCAAAAACATCAAGGTCACAATTACCCTCAGTGGACAGCTGCTGGACCTGATTGTGGACAACGATGGTCAGGAATTAGTTTCAAGCACTCAGGGAATGGGCACCAGCGTTATCGCCGAACTTACCCACAGCCATAACCTGTACAAGACCAAAGAGGGTGTCAGGTTCACCGCTGCTATTGCGCTTGGGCTACAACTCGAGCAGTAGTTTCAGCAAGCGTCGGAGGCTCACAGCCTTGGCGTTCACAAACAATTCCAGCTGCCACCGCCGCAATCTCAGCGGCTTTCTGAAGTTGCGCAGGCGCAAGCTGCGCCAAACGAGCTATCGGATCATTGCCAAGCGCATCAACCAGGTCGAGTTCGGCCAACAGATTGGCCATAAAAGTGTCGCCGGCCCCTACGGTGTCGACAAGGTTTATCTTTGGGGCCTTGGCAAGCAGCTTGTGACCGTTTAGATAAAGGGTCGCACCTTCGCCTCCGCGGGTGATCACGACTAACTTTCCGCCCGCACTCCAACCGGTAGCGATTTCATCTAATTCGCTGCCAGCAGCAAGGTCATACAGCCATTCGATATCGGCATCGGAGGCCTTGATGATGTGGCTGTGTGAATTGATGCGCAGCACGCGAGCTAGCTCACTCTCGCGCTGGAACCCAAGAGCAGAGCGTATGTTGAGGTCGTGGCTCAGGGTGGATTCGCCAGCGGTATATAGGTCGGCCAGCCACTTCTCCAAAACCAGCCCACCGGGAGCGATTGCCATGGCCAGGCAGCCAAACTGCACTGCTTTGGTGTCAAGCGAAGCAAGTTCAATAGCGCTTGGCAGTTCGCTCTGAGTCCAACCCCAGTCGGCGGTGCCATCGACGTAGAAGCTGTAGCTGGCCGAACCACCTTCACCGATGGTGGCAACCGCGAGCGAGGTCTGCTCACTCGCATTGATGCTGTAGTCCAGATTTACACCATTTGATGCCAAGCGTTCGCGAATCTGCTGGCCAAAGCCATCCGACGAGATTCGTCCCATAAATTTTTGGTCAACACCGCGGCGGGCTAGGGCCAAAGCCACATTCGCGTTAGCTCCGCCAACGACTGCCTGATACTGGCCGCCACTATCGGCGGTGCCAATAAGGTCTATCAGAGCCTCACCAATCACCAAAATCATGGGGCAAGTCTAGGCTGTAGCTATGAGTGAATCTAGAAGTGCGAATCGAGCGATCCAACTCCCACTGATAGGCGTGGCTTTTCTGTGGCTAATGATGATGCTGGCTCAGTTTGTAGACCTCTACCGTGAGATGCCCACCTATAAACCAAATGGTGAGCAACTCCCTTATGAGATCACGTTGCAGTGGAGTGTTTACCTGATTCTGCTCGGAATCACTGGAGTGGCAATCGCATCGCTACTTGGTCAGCGCATCGCACTTGCCCTGCGCAACGAGGCCGATTCCCCAATCGCCGTGAGTGCCCACCGCTTCAACAACCTGTTCGTAATCCTTTCGCTGGTTGGCGGTGCGGTATTTGCCATCGGCAACTTCCTCGGGGCTTTCAATAGCTACGACTCCAGAGATGCTTCGCCTTTGATTCGAATCTTTGGCGTCTACGTGCCAATTGTTTTAGCGACCGCACTTGTGGTTGTAGTTATTTTGTTTGCGTTTGTTTTCCGTAAGGATGCTCCAGATATCTCGCACGAGGAAAAGGACGAGGAGCGCGCCAGACTGCAGCGCGCAGTTGGTCTGGCTTATGCCTCACCGATTATCGGTACGGCTATCGCAATCATCTTTGGACTGGTGGTTTACGACACCACCAGGACGACACTGGATGTTTGGATCTGGGTCATCATCCAGGCCATCATCGCCACCTCAATCATTATTGGAACCCGGTTTGCAGCTCAGGCTAAGTCTTCCAAGCCACTCCAGCCAAAGCCAAGGCGCACCGGCACCGCGGCGGTAAACCTGAACCTGGTGCTCTCAATCGTGTTCGGCGTCGTGGTGACCGTGATGGCCTTTACCTTTGGATTTTCAGCCATCGAGAACCTGCGCGAGTGGCCACAGTGGGTTGAAGGAAAACCAGAGACTCAGCAGCCATTTGTAAACCCACCATCGTTGGCTTGGTTCGTCGAGTCGCTGTTGCCAGCGCTGGTATTACTTGCGCTTGCCACCTTCGGTGTTTACCAGAGCATGATTTCGAGGCACAAAGTAAAGAATGCGTAGTTATTTCAAGGGACTGCTATTTGACAACGACGGCGTCCTGGTTGACTCCATGCCCGGTGCTGTTAGCGCCTGGCGCCAGTGGGGAGAAAAGTATCACCCCGGCTTTGAGCTAACCGCAGAGCATCATGGCAAGCGAGCGCAGGATCTGGTGCTGCAGATGGCGGGAGAGAAGCTTTTCAAAGAGGCGGATGACTACATCAACAACCTCGAGCAAGACCTTGCTCACCTGACTGTTCCTTTGGAGGGTTCGGTCGAGTTTCTAACCTCGATGAAGCCAGGGGTTTGGACCGTGGTAACCAGCGCCAATCCAAACCTGGCAAGAGCGAGACTTAGCGCCGCCGGTATCCCAATCCCGAACGAGATAGTGACCGCCTGGGATGTTGAACATGGCAAGCCTCACCCGGAGCCGTACCTCAAAGGTGCTGCCAATCTTGGTTTTGACATCTCAGAGTGCGTGGTATTTGAGGATGCCGCATCCGGCATCCTCGCCGGCCTAGAGGCTGGCGCAGGATTGCTGGTTGGTGTCACAGAGCATGCGCTTGACACTCAGGCAGACATTGTGGTTCGCTCACTCAAGGGAATTACCTTTGAGGATGGCGAGTTGGTAATTCCAGATTCGATTAGGTTGAGGTAGCTAAATGGCAGAGATTGAGTTCTACGGAGCAGACTGGTGCAGCGACTGCAGAAGGTCAAAGTCACTTCTAAACACCCTCGGTGTTGAGTACGAGATGCACGATGTTGAGGCTGATGCTTCAGCAGCAGATCGCTCAAAAGAGATCTCTGGCCGCACCAATATCCCAGTGATTCGCTTTGCTGATGGCTCTCACCTGGTTGAGCCATCGGACGCTGTTCTGCACGCTGAGCTAAAGCTCCGCGGCTTGATCAGCTAATTTGGTTCTATCTTTTTTCGCACTTAGCCCGTAGGCTGGCCTTTCGTAGTGCTAGAGGAAACCGTCCTTAGGCACGCCCCCTAAGGAATCCTCAAAAATGCCAAAAGATTTTTCGGCGCCTTCGCGCGCGTCTCGGCCAGCAGCAGCTGGTAAAAAAAGAGCAGTAGCACCTAAGCGGGATTCACCTCGCGGTGAAGCTCCTGCCAAGAAAGATGGCCGTAAAGGCTACGCCTCCAAAAAGGGTGACTATGTTCCAAAGGCAGAGCGCGGCGTAGAAGCCGACCGCAAGCCAAGAACCGCACGCCCAGACTTTGATGGCGATCGCAAGCCTCGCGCTTCTCGCCCTGATTTCGACGGTGACCGCAAGCCTCGTGCTTCGCGTGACTTCGATGGCGACCGTAAGCCAAGAGCAGCTCGTGAGTTTGACGGCGACCGCAAGCCACGTACTGGTGGCCGCGACTTTGACCCAACTCGCAAGAACTTCTCCGAGCGACCAGACCGCGTAGCCCGCGACAACGACCGCAACAGAACCTTCGAAGGTGCTCGCGCCAAGAGCTCAACCGGCAAGACCTTCACACAGGACGTCAAGCTAGAGAAGCTTGAGAGCGCAACCGATGCGGCTACCTTCGCAACCTTCCAGGAGATGGACCTTCCAGAGCGTCTAACCCAGGAACTTGCCAAGATGGGCGCCGCAGCTCCGTTCCCAATCCAGGCAGCAACCATTCCGGTTGCCATGGCTGGTCAGGATGTTCTAGGTCGCGGTAAGACCGGTAGCGGTAAGACCATTGCTTTTGGAGTCCCACTGGTAGCAATGCTGGCAGCTCAGGGCAACCAGCCTCGCGAGCCACGTAAGCCTCGTGCTTTGGTACTCGCTCCGACTCGTGAGCTTGCAGACCAGATCGACCGCACTCTTTCGCAGCTTGCTAAGAGCGTTGGCTTTTTCACCACCACCATTTACGGCGGTGTTCCTCAGTTCCGTCAGGAGCAGGCCCTAAAGCGCGGTGTTGACATCGCAATCGCAACCCCAGGTCGCCTAGAGGACCTAATGGCTCAGGGTCTAGTAGACCTATCAGGTGTGGAGCGCATCGTTATCGATGAGGCCGACCACATGTGTGAACTTGGCTTTGTTGAGCCAGTGACTCGCATCTTGGAGGCAACCGGAGATTCTCAGAAGCTTTTGTTCTCGGCGACTCTGGACAAGCAGGTCGCAAACCTAGTCAAGCGCTTTATGCCTAACCCTTATGTCTACGAGGTTCCAGGCGAGGTCAACGAGACTTCTGACATTGAGCACGTGGTTTTGACCATGGAGCCAAAAGATCGCTCACAGATCTTCCACCGCCTAGTTCAGGGTGAGGGCAAGAGCATTGTGTTTGTTCGCACCAAGGCAACCGCCGAGGCACTGTCTCAGTCACTAAACGATGCCGGTGTTTCAACCGCTCGTCTGCACGGTGACCTAAACCAGGCTCAGCGCACCAGGAACCTAGAGCGCTTTACTCATGGAGCTGCTCGCGTAATGATCGCAACCGACGTTGCTGCTCGCGGTATTCACGTTGACGATGTGAAGTTGGTTATCCAGCTTGACCTGCCGGAGGAGTACAAGACCTACCTACACCGCGCTGGCCGCACCGGCCGTGCCGGTCGCTCAGGCACCGTGGTTTCGCTTGTTCCACTGGGCAGAACCCGCAAGGTTGAGGGACTGCTAGAGCGTGCTGACCGTCAGGCCAAGTTCGTTCACGTAGTGGCAGGCGACAAGTTCATCTCTGATCTTGCTGGCCCGATTGCCCCACCTCCAGTTGTTGATTCCCTGGACTTTGGTGACTCTCGTTTCGAGACCACCAACAAGTCGGCGGTAAAAAAGAACTTGCGCGAGCGCAGCTCTGGAAATAAGCTATACGCAGCCAAAGACCGCCGGTTTCGTCAAAGGTAATCAAAGAAATTAGTTTCTAGATTCACCTGCGCCGATTAAGGTTCACGAAAGTGAAGGCCAGCGCAGGTGAATGTACGAAGCTTTTTAGCTCTGAACGTTTACTTGCGTTCGGAGCTTTTTCTTTTAAGAACTGACCGGCACCAACACAAACAAGGAGTGCCATGGCAGACAAGAAGGCTACGGTCGCCGAGCTAAAAGACAAGTTCTCTAGCTCGAGTGCAGTAATCCTTACTGAATACCGCGGACTCACTGTGACCCAGCTCAAGGAGCTGCGTCGCGCATTGGCTAATGACGCAACTTACGTAGTTGCTAAGAACACCCTTCTAACAATCGCAGCAAAGGAAGCAGGAGTTACTGCTTTCGACGGTCAGCTATTTGGACCATCTGCATTGGCATTCGTTCACGGAGACCCAGTTTCCGTAGCGAAGGCACTGAAGGACTTCGCAAAGGCTAACCCGCTGCTAGTGGTTAAGACCGGTGTCCTAGATGGCGCTGCTCTTTCTGCTGCAGATGTTAAGAAGCTTGCGGACCTCGAGACTCGCGAAGTACTACTGGCCAAGGCCGCTGGTGCTCTAAAGGCCTCGCTGTTCAAGGCTGCCTACACCTTCAACGCACTTCCTTCGGGAACCGTTCGCGTTGTCGACGCGTTGCGTCAAAAGCAAGAGTCCAACTAACAAATCGTTCACAACCCATTAGGAGACACAAATGGCAAAGCTAACTGCCGACCAGCTCATTGAGGCTTTCAAGGAGCTAACCCTTATCGAGCTTTCTGAGTTCGTAAAGAAGTTCGAAGAGGTATTCGAAGTTTCTGCTGCTGCACCAGTTGCAGTTGCTGCTGCTGGCGGTGCTGCTGCACCTGCTGAGGCTGCAGAAGAGAAGACCGAGTTCGACGTTGTACTAGAGTCCGCTGGTGACCAGAAGATCCAGGTCATCAAGGAGGTTCGTGCAATCACCAACCTAGGTCTAGGCGAGGCAAAGGCTCTAGTTGATGGTGCACCTGCAACCATCCTTGAGGGTGCCAAGAAGGAGACCGCTGAGGACGCTAAGGCAAAGCTAGAGGCTGCCGGCGGCAAGGTTACCCTAAAGTAATCCCCCCAAAGCAAAGAACTAATCCCCTGGGCGAAAGCCCAGGGGATTTTCTTTTACCTGTAGATCGGGCGGCACTGTCTCAGCTGGAATCACCATTGTCAGGGCTATCCTTTGGGCAGGATGACCACGCAATTCAGAACTCAAAGCAGCGTTAGGCCAGTGGCCTGGCTACTGGTTTTTGCGATCTTGATGGCCTTTCAAACTTTCTCTCCACCAGTCTCCGCACATGCTAAAAACCAAAGCGTTTTGGCAACCAGTCCGCTGGTAGAAAAGCCCTCGGTGTCTGGCATATCGGGGTCGAATCAGGTCAAGATCAACGGTTCGGTCCAACTACTTGGAAGCAAACTAAATCAGGTGGAAGAAGTCCACGTTGATGGCGTCCCAACTAGCTTCTTCGTCAATAGCGAGAACAGCATCACCATCAGGATTCCGGTTGGAGTCAAGCCTGGAGATCCAGCCGTGAAGTTGTTCGGCGACTACGGATCGATTATCTTTACCAGCCTCTTTGAGGTGATTGCGACCGAGCTACCGAACAACTCCAAGGTGACCATCGGCACCTTCAACGGCTACGTCGCCATCTACACCAAAGCGCTCAGGGGAAAACAGCTTTCCTTCAAGATTGGCAAGAGTTGGAAAGTTGTGGATTCGCTCCCTGCCAACTACACCTACAATCTCAAGAAAATCGGCTCTGGCAAGACCGCAACAGTCCAGGTTTACATCGATGGGGCACTGGTTCAAGTGCTTCAGGTAAGAGTCAAATAGATCATTCGCCAAGGGCGAAAAAAGTCCCCCATATGAGGGCTCAAATGCCTACGGCTAACCCCACATTTCTCAACCGCCATTTTGGCCTAAACCTACAATTGAAGGGCCTAAAGGGTGTGCTTTTGCATGCCCGAAAACGAGAGAGACTATGTCAGAGCTGAAGTTGGTAAGGGGAGCAGCCTTGTGGTTGCGCCGTCTTGGCCTCAGCTTTGTCGCGCTTGTTGTAGCGGCGACCATGACTTTGGTGACCCTAAACGCGGCCAACTCTTCCGCCGATGGATCACTCTCTGAAGTTGACTACGCCATGCAGGTCAACATTGGCGGAGCCACCACTCAGTCCGCTATTCACCCCGATGTCAACTTCACAAATGGCCAGGCAAATGCAACCTGGGAGGGTTGGGTTTTCCCGACCTCTTCTTCAGGTCGCCAGGGCATTTTTTCTAAGGAGTTCTACTACACACTTGGAACCGATGGCGGTCGACTCTGGACAGCTTTTTACAACGGCACAAATGCTTGGCGTGACAACGTTTCCAACGTATCTCTTCCACTAAATGCCTGGAGCCACGTTGCTTATGTGAAGCTCGGCGAGTCTGTTTATATCTTCCTGAATGGACAGCAAGTGGTCCATTGGTCGCTTGGGGCGTATGCGACCACGCCCGGCAATAATGGCGTTGATCGCTTCCAGGTGGGTCGCCGAACCAATGGAGAGTTTTTCTCAGGACGTATCGATGAGGTTAGGGTTTGGAACGCGGATCGACGCGGCGCTATAGCTAGCAACATGCACGTCAAGCTCCCAGGTAACTCTCCAGGTGGACTTCAGGGATACTGGGACTTTAACGAACCTAGCGGCACTGTGGTTTTCGACCGCACGGGGATTGGGAATCTAACTCTTACAAATTCGCCAACTCGCGTTGATGTGAAGCAAACCCAATTCCTTTCAAGCGGAGAGACTGTCGTAACCTTCCCACGCACCTACCTACCGGGAATTGGTGGCTGGCGAGTTCCTAGCGCAATTACAAACATTAGGGCTCTTGTTGTCGCTGGTGGCGGTGGCGGTGGCTATCCACTGGATGCGACTGGCTGGCGAGGCGCTGGTGGTGGTGCTGGTGGTTTGATGCAGCTCTCCCCAAGCACTCTCTCTGGGGTGCTAAGTGTGACCGTTGGTCAAGGTGGTCTCGGCGGTGTCGGTGGATCGCAAGCTACCACTGCGCAAAACTTTCGCGCCCAACAGAGCGGACAGAACTCCGTTTTCGGAAGTTCGGTTGCCATCGGCGGCGGAGCAGCCGGTGAGTATGGACTGCCTGGTTTCGGCGCAAAGTCAGGAGGCTCGGGTGGTGGTGGCCCAACCTCTTACGGTGGCCAAGAACCTCAGCCTGGAGGCGCGGGTACTCCGGGGCAAGGATTTGCCGGTGGGTCTGGCTCGGATCGAAGAACTCAAGGCAACTTAGCAGGCGGCGGTGGTGGTGGTGCCGGTGGCGCCGGAGGAAGTGTTTCCGGCGATAACGGCGGTAATGGTGGTATTGGATTAGCGCTCGACATTACCGGGACTGCCACGGACTATGCCTGGGGTGGAGCCGGTGCGGGCCAAACTGGTGATGGCACAACCTGGAAGCGTGGTAGCGCTTCGGGATTGAGCGCACCACAGAACACCGGAGCTGGTGGCGGTGGCGGCGAGCAACATGATTCTTTAAACGTTTTGGCGGGAGCTGGTGGCTCGGGTGTCGTAATCGTTCGTTACACGCCAACCAGGGACTTGGTCTGGGATAAGAATTCAACCCAGCAGAGCTACGCGTTCGCAAATTCTCAAATAATTCCAGCTACGGGCGATTGGACCTATGAAGGCTGGTACTACTTAGATTCAACGGATGTCAGTTCCGGCTTCCATGCGCTTTTTGGGCAAATGGATGATACGGACAGTTACACTAACCGCGCCTCATTGTGGCTGATCAATGGACAGCTCTATTACACCTACGGTGGTCTTCAAGGAACCACCGATACCAGAACAACATTTTTGGCTAATCGTTGGTATCACCTTGCTTTAGTGCGGAATGTAAACGACGTCGAAGTTTACTTAAACGGCGTCAAGATAGTGGATCAAACAGTTACGTGGGGCTCAATAGGTTCACACTTTGCTGTTGGAGGCATCAGGCAAAATAATGAAGCAGCTGTTGTCGAGCTTTCTGGCGCAATTGACCAGGTGAAGGTCTGGTCTACCGCCCTTGATGAGACTGGCGTCCGTGCGTCAATGAATACCTATTCATCCTCAGGAGTTACCGGAACGCTGAAAGCCCACTATGACTTCAACGAGTTCGAACCAGGTATTGTTCGAGACCGCACCGGAAACAACAACAATCTGGCGTTCAACACTGCTGTCGCAGGAGGCTATTCGTCTACAGACTTCAATGAAAACTTCTTGCTAGAAACCAGCACAGCCTTCACTGAACAAACAGTGCTGAAGTTCAACCGCACTTACCTAACAGCAACCGGTGGATGGACACCCCCTGCGGGCATCACTCGCTATAAGGCATTGGTGGTCGCCGGTGGTGGTGCCGGTGGTAAGAGTATTACCGGAACTTTCGAAAACGGTGGTGGTGGTGGTGCCGGTGGTTACATTGAGCGAAGCTTGCTCACCGCCACTTCTGTTGTTCCGATTCAGGTTGGACAAGGTGGTGTCGGTATCACCTACCCGCCGACTAACGGCATCAACTCAATCGCCTTTGGCCAAACCGCGATTGGCGGTGGTCGAGGCGGTTCGCATTCAAATGGTTACAACAATGGCGCTAGCGGTGGCTCAGGTGGTGGTGGAACTAACTGGGTCGGCAAAACTGGAGGAAACGGCACTGCGGGCCAGGGAAACAACGGTGGTGGCGCTGGCGATGTCGGCAATACCAACGGCGGTTCCGGTGGTGGTGGTGGTGCAGGCGCAGTCGGTGGCGCAGGCTCAGGAAACACTGGTGGCGCTGGTGGTGCTGGTCGAACATCTTCAATAACTGGCACTTCGCTCTTTTATGCGGCTGGTGGTGGTGGTGCTGGTGGCGCTGGTGGTGCCGGTGGAAGCTCAATTGGAGGTGCTGGAGCTAGCGTCAACGGCAACGGCCAAACCGGAGCCAACAACACCGGTAGCGGTGGTGGCGGAAATTTCGCCTTGGGTAGCGACTCCACTCAAGGCGGTGACGGTGGCTCTGGTGTCGTTATCGTCTCTTACGGACCATACCTAGAAGTAACTAGATCACCTGTGGCCATGCTGCCAGGAACACCATTCCAAAACTCCATCCGAATTCAGGTGACCGATGAGCTAACTGGTGGAATCCTGGCAACCAACGCCTCGGTAACTGTCACTGCGTCTGCGAATGTCTTGACTATCAATGGAACTCTGCTAACGCAGTCCTACACCGTAAATGCCGTCAACGGAATAGTGGACTTTGCAGGCCTCGGATTCTCCGCAGGCGCTTCGAGCGCAGTAACGCTGACATTTACCTCCGACACTTTTGTCGGAACTAGCATGGTTCTGGCACCAAACTCCTTGCCGACAAACGTCAACATCGCCACGGGTGTCAGCACGCAGGGAACTTTCTTCCAGGGGCAGTTCTATGTGACTGCCGGTAACACCACGGCCAACGTTCTGGCTTCTGATTTGAGCGCCCACCTCGCGAGCTTCTCAACGGTTATCTCAGCCTCTGGAAACATTTCGGTTTCTGCCGATGTCATCTCTTCGGCAACATCTAGCTTGACCCTTCGAGCCGGGGGAAGTATCTCGCTTTCTGCCAACGTTGACTTACAGCTGAACGGTGGAAACCTTGTTCTTTGGTCGGACTCAGACAACAATGGTGCGGGCTATTTCAGAGCTGAGCAGGGGTCTGTTCTAAACACGGTCAACGGTGCGACCAATGCGCTAACCGGCGGTGGACACATCTATATCGCCGGCGGTTTGGACACTAATGGTGACGGCCTGCCAGATGGATCAGCGCGAAGTGTCGCAGGTGAGAACACTGGAGTGGCACTCTGGCTGGGCTTGAACAACGCTGCCAATGCCTTCTCGGCATACTCCGGTGGAGGAGACATTGTTATTCGCGGCGACTCTTCTCGCCGGATTGCGGTGAACATTCAGGGTCAAGTCACGTTCAAGGCGGGAAATGGTCGCCTAATCATCGCCGCCAATAACACATCTGTCACGACGGCCGACGGCAATAACACTCACGCGTTCGAGCAGATTGCGTACGCTGGGTTCCCCAGCCTGTTTGAGAGTTACAGCTCTCACAGTCAGGCAATCTCGATTGTCGGAACCTCTTCTGCCACCAGCAATGACACCTTAGGAATCTCATTCCTAAACGGCTTTACCCAAACGGATACCGTTATTTCAAGCAAGGGCACCGGCGGCATATACATCTCCGGTCGTAGTTCAGCTACCACTGGTGTGCCAATTAGGGTGTCTAGCATGTCGATGCACGCCGTAACGGCATCGATTGTTCTCGAGGCTCGTGGCGATGGCACAACCAATGATGAGTCAACTCTCCACTTCTGGGATGCCTCTACCAACATTGGTGCCACTACGGGCCTTACATCATCAGCCAACATCATCATTCGAGCCGATCAGTTTGCCGGCTGGCTCCGCACGGTAAGCCTGAGCACTTCAGGAACCGTGACCATCGAGCCGTTTAATGATTCGTTTAGTGGATCACTCAACTTCATGAACTTCCTGCAGCCATCTAGCGGGGTAACTGGTTTGACAGTTGGAAAGCCAGGGCGAATTTCCGGCAGCGCTGTGGTTTCGCAATCCGCCCTTGCCGTGACAATCAACCGACCAATTTCCATCAATGGTCCGATAGGCATCTATGGTTCCTCAGTTACCGTGAATGAGGACCTAACTTCGAATGCCTCTAATGCCTCGATCACTCTTCGAGCGAGCGGCAACCTGCATCTGACCACTTCAAAGCAGATTCGCACCACGGGTGGAGACATTGTGCTTTGGGCAGACAGCGATAGTAACTCGGCTGGTTTGGTCCGATTGCTAAATGGCTCGACGCTATGTACTACAGCAGGCAACTGCGCCACTTCCAATACTGGCGGTGGAAGCATTGTTATCGGTGGTGGCCCAGCCGATTTGACCAACACCAACCGTCCTGCTGGTCCTGCTGTCGGCACCGGCAACGCTTATAACCTCTTTGGCACCAGCGACACCACCGGTGTTCAGCTTGGAACCCTTGGTGTCACGGGTGGAGCAAAGCTTTACTCCTCCGGCGGAGATGTGCTTATTCAAGGCCGCATGTTTGCTTCCTGGGCTACTAATGCCTGGGGCGCGGGTGTGGCTCTTGTAGGCGGCACCGAGATATATGCCGGAAACGGAAAGATCAACATCCTCGGTGAAACAACAGGCGCTGGCGGGACTGGTCCCGACGGCATGATCGAGTTCAATGCCTGGAGTGGAACCACAACCCTTACATCTTTGAATACCGCATCTGATGCCGTTCTGATCCAGGGTAGGGAGTCCGGCAGCGCAGCTGACTACGGCATTTGGGGCGGAAATGACAATTCGCGCATCAACTCTGCCGGTGGAGTGATCTTCCGCTCCAACCACATCAACGGTGGCCTAGACATGACGCTAAGTGCGAGCGGCGCTGTCGTCTTCGAGCCAATGACCACGGCTATGCGTGATGGCAACTCCAGCACCACATATGCGTTTAACGTTGGAACCGGAGACAAGATCAAGTTTGCCTCCGCCCCAGCGAGCATTCGCCTTGGTAGCGCATCGAACAGCAATGAGATCGAACTGAACTCCTCTTTCAGTGCGCTAGCTCGAATTGAAGTTCTTGCCGACGACATTGACGTCACTGGCACACCTTTTATCCAGACCTTAAGTGCTGGTGGAGACATCGTTCTAAGGGCTAGAGATTGGATCGACTTCAGAGATGGCGGCAGCGTCACCTCTCGTATTGTGATTCAGGCCAATAACGGAGATATCATCGCTTGGGCCGATTCTGACGGCAGTGGTGACGGCTCAATTACCGTCGGTACCTTCACGGAGTTCAACTCTGCCAATGGCGTACAGTCCAAGACTGCTTCTGGCGGCGGTCGAATCACATTTGCCGGTTCAAACGGTAACGCTGGAGTAGACGCCGATGGTCACCCGCTTGGTTCGCTTTCCGATACTGGGCAGAACAACGGTGCTGGTAGCTCTATCGCATTGACCTTCCAGCAGAACTCAAAGATCTTCTCCGGTGGCGGTGATGTAACCATTCGTTACCGCTCGAATGCGGCCGCCGAAGGTTTCCACGCCAATTCAAATGCGTTGATTTGGTCCGGAACCGGAAAGATCACTCTCAACGGCACAATGACTCAGGCCCAGGGAGCATTTAGGCACTACGGATCCTGGATATCTGCCGCCACCGTATCGCCTGCTATCGAAATTGCCACCAGCATCAGCGGCAATGCTTATGGTCTTTACAACGGTGCGACCGGCGTTCCACCAACCCTCGCCTCCACCGCCACCACCGGAGGTGGTATTAGCATTTCGGCAACCGTGGGCGGAGCCACAAATGCGGCCACCAACTGGATCGCTGGAAATATTCTTTCCAGAAACGGTGCCATCACAATCACAACCAACGGAACCCACAACTGGGCCGGCACGAGCGCTCGAGCTTTGGGCGCTGCTGCCTCAACCGATGTCACAACCTCATCGGCAAACATAACAATCTTGGGCAACGCATTTATTGACAACTCAGCAACCCTGAACGTTTCCTCCGCCATCTCCACCACAGGCGCGGTGAGGATCGCTCCGGTTGGCAACAACTTCAATGCTGACTCAGAGTTGCAGTTCTCAGTTTTGGCCGGCAGCTTCGAGTTCGGAAATATTGACCAAGTCAACTCGGCCTCTAACAATGTGAGGATTTCCCGAGTCATCACCACATCGGGCAACATTTCAGTCTCGGGTGTCGGTGTCACCTTCGCAATTACGTCTAACGTCACGACTACAGAAGTCGGTAGCCGAATCACGGTCAAGGCGGAGGACTGGATTGACTTCCCGAACGGCTCTAGCACGACCGCAAGAGCAAAGCTGCAAACCAACAACGGTGACATTATTCTCTGGGCTGACTCCGACGGTAGTGGAAATGGATCAATCTACGTAGGTGGTTTCACCGAACTCAACTCTGCCAATGGCTCCACTTCAAAGACTGGCACCGGTGGTGGCCGCATAACACTTGCTGGATCTCGAGGTAATGCCGGAGCAGATGCCGCCGGTCACCCGCTCGGTTCCATGTCCGACACGGGAAACAATGGCGGTAGCGCTTCCACCTACGCACTGGTGCTGCAGTCCGACTCAAAGATTTATTCGGGTGGTGGCGATGTAACCATTCGTGCCGTTAGCGATGCCGCCCAGGAGGGCGCTCACGTCAATGGCAGCAGCTTGATCTATTCGGGCGTTGGCCAGATTAACGTTTCAGTAACCAAGACCACAGCAAATAACGTATTGAAGTTGCTTGGAACCTGGATTTCAGCCGCAAGTGCGTCCCCAGCAATCTCCTTAACCACATCTGTCAGTGGAGCGGTTTATGCCATTTACGACGTTGAAAACTTACCGGCGACCTTGGTGTCACTGGCGAGCAGCGGCGGTGGAATCAGCATTTCTGCGACCGCTGGCACTGCTACCAATAACTCGATTTACATGTGGGGAGGAAACTTCCTCTCACGTGCCGGCGAAATAAACATCACCACTAATGGTCAGGCCAACTGGCGCACGACCAGGGCTAGAGCAATTGGCGCTCAGGCTGCATCAGACGTTTTGAGCTCCTCGGCAAATGTGACGATTAGAACCAGTGCGCTGCTCGATGACACCGCAAACACACTGTCGAAGATTTCCACATCCGGTGTCGTATCGATCTTGCCAGTGGCATCCCAGTTCAACGCCGACTCTCAGCTGCAGTATGAGGTTGAGGCAGGTGGGTTTGTTTTTGGAAATGAGCCTGGTGTAAACAGTGCGACCAACAACATTAAGTTGGCACGCGATGTTGTTTCCTCGGGAACAATCACCTTGTCCGCTAATGCCATCACCATCGACCTCGGTGTTGACCTGACTGCCACCGGTCTCGGTAGTGAGATTTTGTTCAAGGCAAAGCAGTGGATTGACATCGAAAACAGCAACACCACAAATGTGCAGGCAACCGATGCGAGCTTCTCCACGATTCAATCCAACAATGGCGACATCACCTTTTGGGCTGACTCGGATGCCAATGAGCAGGGCTTGATCTGGATTGGGCACAACACCAGAATCAACTCGGCAAATGGCGTCTACTCCTATGGCGCAGTTTCCGGCGGCGGAGACATCACCATGGCCGGTGGTGCTAGCGATGGCAACGGCAGACCTGCGGGAGCTGCGTGGGACACCGGCAATCGCAATGAAGGTGCCTCAAGCAATGACATTGCAGTCGGTTTTGGAAAGTTTGTTGACGTCTTCACCGGCGGTGGTGACTACATCGCGCGGGCTCGAGCAAAAAACAGCAGTTTCAGCGCCTTCAATTTCCAGTCACTTGATGAGTTTGTAACCGGAACGGGACGCATCATTATCGATGCTCAGGCAACTTCGGCCGTTGAGGCATTCGAATATTTGTACTCTGGAACAGCCGAGTCTGAAGCGGGAGCACTCTTCTCGTCACATGCAACCCTGACGCCAGCAATCTCAATCTCAGCGTCCATCTCAAGCACCACTACTCAGGCGTTCCGTCTTTACAACCAGAACTCTGCCAACCCAACGACCATCCAATCGTTGGCAACATCCGGCGGTGGAATCTCCTTCCACTCCAGCATCGGTACCCCCGCCGCAACTGGCATTACAACTTACCTAGCAGCCGTCAACGTGCTCAGCGCAAACGGCCCAATCAACTTCAGAACCAATGGTGTACTCAACATCACGAACCAGGACTACACCCAGTTCTGGGGAGCCCGCTCCGGCACTAGCGTCTCAAGCTCAGTTGCGGATGTGAACTGGATAGCAAATGGTGTCGATGGAAACCACAACGCCACAACCATAAGCACTTCAGGCGAAGTGAGCATCCAACCGTTTGCTTCGAACTTCGGATCGACCATTGAGATGTGGGCGGACGTCAACGACGCAAGCAAGCTTTCAATCGGTTCGGATTCATTAATTGCCACTGCCACCCACGAAGTAAACAATCTGGCAGACATCAGCACCAGTGGTCCGGTCGAGATCTTCGCTAACAGGATTTTCCTGAATGTTGGAAAGCACATTTACACCAAGCAGGCGGGTAGCCGCGTCCTTCTCAAGTCCAGGGGAGATGTGGTTGGTGACAGCGGAAGCGGCGCTGGAAATGCTCTACACGCCAGGGTCCAGACCAATAACGGTGACATCATCATGTGGGCGGATGCCGATGGAAACAACTCCGGCGGAGTCTGGCTCGGTTACTATGCCCAGGTCAATTCGGCTAACGGAGTTCAGACCTCAAGTGCGCTCTCTGGTGGTGGCGACATCACCATGGGTGGTGGAACCACCGGAAACGCCGACGGCCATCCAACTGGTTACGCGGCTGCAGCTATCTTCGCGACTGACCGTGCGATAGCCCTCTACGACCTGGCTGGCATTTACTCAGGCGGTGGAAACGTTGTGCTGCGAGGCCGCACCGCCAGCACTTACGCAGTGCTCCTTTACCGCGATTTCACCGCTTTCACCGGCACCGGAACTTTTGAAATAGACGCAGTTTCAACAAGCACGGGAGATTCCTATGGGTTTGCGTTTATCGACACCGGATTCTCTGGTCAGGCCAATGGACCACTAACAATTGTCTCGGCGGCCACCCAGTCACCAGCCATCAAGATCCGAGGCGAGACAGCCGGAACTGCGCAAGCTGTTCGCCTTTATGGTTGGGGTGCGAGCAATAACATCACGCTTGCCTCGACCGCAACCACTGGTGGAGGTATCGACATCTACGGTCAGGCTGCTGCGGCAGCAACCGAGGACGTGCGCATCATGCGTGCTCAGATCGTGTCGCGCAACGGAGCGATTACCGTCTCCTCAAACGTAAATGACCTAACCCTTGACTATGGTGCTGCGGGAAATAACTTCTTCGGCAGCAACGCTTCCAGCCCCTACGTAACAACCACTAGCGCAAATGTGACGCTTCTCATGGACACCTGGGACTTCGATGAAGCCAGCACAGTCTTCCGCACCCAGGGCGATGTCTCCATCCTTCCCAAGACCGCCAACTTCTTTGGCGAGGAAGCAGCGTTCTCATTCAGCACGGATGGAATTCGTAACCTAACCATCGGCAGGACCCCTCAGGCTGGTGACACTTCCCGAAACATTAACCTCACCGGTACTCACACCGTGAGCGGAAACATCAGCTTCAACGGTGGCAACATCATCGTAAACAGGGACATGACTTCAACCAGCACCTCTGGTCGGATCACTTTGAGGGCCCTTGGATACATAGAGACGGTTACCGGCATTGATCTTCGAACCGGTGGTGGCGACGTTGTGCTCTGGGCAGATGCTGACGCGTCAGGCGCGGGAAACATCGATATCGACTCCACCAACACCATCTGTACTGGTTGGAATACCGCCGCAGGCACCTGTTCGCTAGCATCCGGTGGAGACATTGTCATGGGTGGCGGCGCAGCGAGCCTATTTGACTCCGGTCTACCAGGCGCTGCTGCCAACGGTTCCGGCACAACCGCCCCAGCAAGCACTGGTCTTGCGATGGGGCCATGTGTCGCGAACAGTGCAACCGCAGTTAACAATGTTTTCTCGACTCGCGGCGGAGACATAATTCTGCGAGGCGCTGGCACCACCGGTAATGCTGGCAGTGCCGCTATTCAGCCGGGCGTGGCATTCTGTAATGGAACCACGCTGAATCTGGGCGCTGGCAAGCTAATTGTCTCAAGTCAGTTCAGGGCCGCAGCTGCCTCATACCCTTCTGCTCTTTGGCTAGCACCATGGTTTAGCGCAACCCCAGCCAACTCCGCCGTCGTAATCAACAGCTCCAACTCAGCTAGCGATGCGATCATTATTCGAGCCTGGGGATCGCTTTACGACTTCACCTCTTTTGGATTTGGCTACAACAACACGGCTGGCGGCGGCGCCCTGTTTGAGATAGACACCTTGATTGATAATTCAGCCGCTCACTTTAACTTCAATTCTTCAGGTTCGATGCGAATTCTTCCGGCGAACGGCTCATTTAGCTCGTCCATGGAGATCGGTGGCAACTTCAGGCTTTTGAGTTCGACTTCGCTGTTTGAAGTTGGAACACCTTCTAATTCGTCGAACATCAACATCTCAGCGGCTAAGCAAATTGATGGTGACGTTGTGCTTCGGGGTGGAAGCGTTTCGGTGAGCGGAGCTATCACCACTACAAGTTCCAGTAAGCGAATCTTGATTGTCGCTGACACATTTACCGCAAGCGCAAATATCTCTGCGACCAATAGCTCGCGCCTTGAGATCGCTCAGCGTACAGCCGGCCGAGGCATTGTTCTTGGGGCTACGTCTTCTACCGCACTAGCACTGCCTGCCGCGGGTGCTAACTTCCTGCGGGCGACTACCTTGCAGTTTGGTAACACGGCCTCAGGAATCGTAAACGTGGCTTCAAGCATCACTTTCGCCTCAGCCAACATCACCAACCTAAAGATTGTTACGCCGACTCACGTCACGCGAGCTGTTGGTGCTGCTCTTACCGCTCCTAACCTTGCGATTCAAGCGGGCGGCAATGTCGACCTGCCTGGCCAAAACTCTGTGATTGGAAACATCGCCATCTCTGCTTCGGGCTCTGTGGTCTACACATCTGCGGTTTCATATTCACCTGCGGTGGTGGATGGAACCAACGCGGTCTTTGGTGTTGGTCGAGCGATATCGCTAACCAATAGCCCAACGCTTGAGCAAGCCAATGAGTTCTTGGCGGTTACCTTCAACCCGCCACCACAGGTTCTTGTGAGAGATGCGTACAACATTGTGCTGGATCGCCATAACCGACTTGCCTACCAGTACACCGCATCTGCCACGGTAACCTCTGGTTCTGGAACTGTAACTGGTCTAACCGCGAGTAGCCGCGTCGGTGGAAACATCACTTTCAATGCCATCAAGGTCATGACCGGCATTGGCATTTACAACTTCGACCTAAATGTCGAAACACCTTCTACAACCTTGACCGTCGCAACTGGTGACTACAACGTCATGGCAGGCGAACCAGGTCGCCTCATCGTCACCGCCTCCGACACTGTGTCGGTCGTTGCTCAAGCTGGATTTAGCTTCACCGTCGGAGTCGAAGACGCCTTCGGTAACCGCATCACAGTTGGCGACAACAAGAACATCACGGTCTCTGCTTCTATCTCCGGCACCACAGCAACCATCGTCTCTGGCGGTCAGGTTCGTGCCGACGATGACGGCATTGCGACATTCAGTGATCTTGTGATCACTGGCTCGGTCAGTGACACCATCTCGGTTTCCTTCACTGTTACCTACCAGCGCGTATCTGACAACCAGACCGTGACAGTCACCTCCTCGGCTCGAGCCATCACGCTGACCCATGGTGCGGCGGCGCAGATCTCGATGACTACCTCAGCCACCGCTAGAAGCGGAATCGCGTTCACCACCCAGCCAGTGGTTCGCATTCTTGACGCTTACGGAAACCTGGTCACCACCGGTGCCCAGTCAACTCAGTCCGTGACCTTGACTGCGGTTGGTGCGACGCTTTCGGGCACCGCAGCGATCTCAGCATCAGGTGGTATCGCAACCTTCTCAAACATTGCTCTCGAGGGCGTGATTGGATCAAAGACCATCTCCGCTGAGATTTCGGCCCCATCAAACATCAGTACTTCAGCAGCCGTCTCGCTAGCCTTCGGAAACGTTTCGCAGCTATCACTGGAGCGTGCGGCGAGCGGAGCTGCGAACCGAATCGCTTTCACGACTCAGCCGCAGATTGCCCTTCGCGACTCGGCCGGAAACCTTGTGACAGGTGTTGCTGCGACCATCCAGTTCTCAGTCAGCCCAGCCACAACCGTCTCGAATGCGACCATTGCGGTGAGCACCTCGAACGGTATTGCTACATTCACCAACTCCGCGATTAGTGGCACGGTCGGCATCTACTCTGTGAGCTATACGGTCACCGGTGCGAGTGCTTCGAGCATCGCGAGCGTTAGCCAGACCATTAGTTTGACCCACGGTACGTCGACCGGTTTGGCCATGGTGCAGGAGCCTTCACGCATTCGAGTCGGGGTAACCACGAGTGAAATAGTTATCAAAGTGGTGGATGCCGAAGGCAACCTGGTTGACACCGGTAACGCATCCTCAGGATCCGCAACCATAAGGATCGGAGCTGGAACCTCTATAGCCGTTGTTGGAACGACAGCAGTATCGTTCTCGGCTGGAATTGCAACCTTCAGCAACGTTGCCGTTACTGGCTGGGCTCAGGCCAGTATGAGATTGGAGTTTTTCTCGACTCCGAGCGTTGGCAGCATGACGATTACATCCCAGCTTCCAATGGTGGCCGGCTTCCCATACAGACTCGCAGTTACTAGTGGTGGGCAGCCGACTTCACTATCTGCCGGCGTGACCCAGAGTTCAGCTATCACCATTCGCCTTCAGGATGCCTGGGGTAACGCAACCTCACAGAGCAGCGCAGTATCCGTGACTGCTAACGCCGTTGAAGCTCTAAACAACAACGTCGTGAGGAAGGTAATCGGCGGGTTCACCATCTCTGCGTTGACCACCCAGGTGAACATTGCCAAGGAAAACTTCACTTTGACCGAGGTGGGCGACTACCAGTTCCGATTCTCTGCCCCCGATCTCCTGTCAACAGTTAGCCGCGCTATCACCATCAAGAACGCTGATGCGGCCAAGCTGGTTATCACCAGTGACATGCCAGACACAATCTCTAGCGGTCTAACCTTCAGCCCAGTGCTGCGCCTACAGGTTCAGGACATCTTCGACAATCCAGTCCTTGACTCAGTCACTACGGTTTCCGCGACTCTGATTTCCGGAACCCTGCAGTCACTTTCTGGCGCAACGGCTTCCAATACCCTGGGCAGCTCATACATCGACTTCCCGAACCTGAACCTTGCCGGTGCTGCTGGTCTGAAGCAACTAAGGCTGACAGCAACCAACACCGGTACTCCAGTCAATGGCACCTCAGTAGACACTGCCGTGTTCTCGCTTGCCAATGGAACTGCTTATGCGTTGAGTGCGAGTGCCACCGTTGCCACCGTTGCCAACCGAGCAACCATAAGCGACATCGCGATTTACGTTGTTGACGCAACTGGAAACGTTGTTCCAGACTCAAGCGCTCAGATCACCTCATCGGTATCTGGAGTCACCCTCTCTGGAACCGCAATCAGGTTTGCCAATGCCGGAGAGGTCACCTTCTCGGGTCTAGTGCTCTCCGGTGCTGCTGGAACTTACGACCTCGGCTTCAGCGCCAACGGCTTGGTGTCGGCGACCGTATCCGTGACCGTTGGTCACGGTGATGCGAGCTATCTAGCCATCTCAACCTCCGCTTCGGCTAAGAACGCCCAAGCACTGGCATCTCAGCCAGTTGTGAAGATCTTAGACATCGATGGCAACCTGGTTACCTCTGGTGACCAGTCAAACCAGACCGTCGAGCTCACGGTTACCCCTGGAACACTCACTGGGGCAACCGCCATCTCAGCCTCCGGCGGTATCGCAACTTTCTCGGGTATTGCCATCGAAGGCTCTACCGGCAGCAAGACGGTCACCGCGAGAATCTATGCTCCGATCACAATCTCTGACCTTGCGATTGTGGAACTTGGCGTTGGTGTTGCCACCAAGCTCACCTTGGAAACTGAAGGCGTGGGCGCTGTCAACGGTGTTGCCCTGACCACCCAGCCGGTCCTTAAGCTGCGCGACAGCTCCAACAACCTGGTCACCGGAGTCGCGCACAACGTGGTGGCAACCATCAACCCTGCGGCTTCGCTATCTGGCACTACCATCGCCATCAATACCGCCAGCGGTACTGCTACCTTCACCGCACTGTCTATCTCCGGAACCGTTGGCAGCTACAGCATCAGCTTCGCAATTGAGGGCGCAAGCTCATCGGCGGTGGCAAGCGCGAGCCAGAGCATTGAGCTAACCCACGGTGTCGCGGTCGCACTTCGCATCGCATCCCAGCCGGCAAGCGCAACGGCTGGATCGACCATGTCGGCCATCACCGCTGAGGTCATCGACGCCCGTGGCAACCGTGTTACCACCGGTGAGTATTCGTCTAAGTCGATGACTATCTTTGGCGTCTACCAAAACATCGCCACGGTGGTTGGAACTAAGTCGGTTAGCATGTCCGCCGGTTTGGCGACCTTCGACAACATTGCTGGAACATCGGGAGCAAACCAAAACATCCGTCTAGGAATGTCCGTTTCAGGTCTGAACTACCTGCTCTACACAAGCAACATCTATCTAAATGCCGCAGTGCCAAGTCAGCTGAGGTTGTTCAACGGTCAGCCCACCAACCAGATTGCTGGACTCGCTGCATCAAGCGACTTCGTTATCGAAGTGCTAGACGCCTATGGCAACCGCACCTCGCAGAGCAGCACCATTTCAATTACCGCAACAGCGGTATCGTCATCCGACACCGCCAGCGAGCAGCGCAGCTATGGAAACTTCACCATCTCGCCGCAGAGCACGATTCTGACGATTCCTAGAACCAACTTCAGAATTAACTTCGTCGGTAGCTATCAGTTCAAGTTCAGCGCAGCAGGACTCGAGCCTGCCTTGAGCAATACATTCCAAATCAGGAATGCTCAGGCGGACAACTTCGTGATCCAAACGAATATGCCTTCCTCGATTCAGTCGGGCTTGACCTTTAGCCCGGTCGTGACTCTTGAGGTCAGGGACTTCTTCGGAAACCCGGTGATCGACACCACCACGAGTTTCTCGATATCAGCAATTGCTGGTGGAATCACATCGATTACTGGCGGAGTCGCTCAGAAGGCTTCGGGTAGCTCGGTTGTTGAATTCCCAGACTTGGCGATCTCTGGCACTCTGGGCAATGCGCAGATCAGATTCCACGCCTCGCAGTCCAACACCGCTATTCACAACAAGACCTTGAACAGTGCCGCCTTCAGCATCTCCTCCGGTGTCCCATATCAGTTGAGCGTCAGCCCAACTGCCCTGAGCGCTGGCAGCCGTGAGCGTTTGGCGGAGCTGACCGTTCGCGTTTTGGACCGCACGGGCAACGTTGTTCCAGATTCAGCAGCTCAGATCTCTGCGGATCTAAGTGGTGCAACTCTGAGCGGTGTTACTACCGTGTTCGCATCCAGTGGCATCGCGAGCTTTAGCAATATGGCAATCTCTGGAACGGTGGGAAGCTACGACTTAGGCCTGAGCTCAACCGGACTAGTCTCTGCCACTGTCTCAATTACCTTGACCCACGGTGCTGCGGCAAGCATCGAGTTCTCGAGCCCTGCGTCTACCCGCAACGCACTCACCAGCTCTCAGCTGGTGGCCAAGATTCTGGACCGTGACGGCAACCTAGTCATCACCGGTAACCAGTCAACCCAGAGTATTGCCGTGAGCATCTCGGATGCTGTGCTATCTGGAACCACCACATTGAATGCGGTTGGCGGTATCGCAACCTTCAGCAATGTGGTCGCTACCGGTCTGGTTGGCAACAAGACCATCTCGGCTGCCATCACACTGCCATTTGCGATCTCAACTTCCAATGCCATTGAGCTCACCTATGGAAATGCTTTCGAGCTAGACCTCACCACCGAGGCAGACGGCTTCTCAAGCGGTGACCTGTTCAGCGCCTCACCGGTTGTAACCGTTAGAGACGTATCTGGCAACCAGGTGCCATCTGCCGGCATGGACATTCGCCTCACAGTTGCCACCGCAACTCTCTCTGGTTCGGTGACTGCATCGGCAACCAGCGGCGTTGCTACCTTCGCATCTGACCTGCGTCTAAGAGGTATCGCTGGAAGCCACACCCTGGTCTTCACCGCAGAGGGAACCTCCGCCTCTGGCGTTGCGAGTGTCTCGCAGGCAATTGTTCTAAACCACGGTGTGGCGAGCCAGCTGGTCTTTACTCAGCAGATCGCATCTGCGTCGGCAGGTATTGACTTTGGTGTTCAGCCACAGCTTGAACTTCGCGATGCCCAGGGCAACCGCATCTCCACCTCGGCTCAGGCAATCGCTCAGGTGAGCGTGAACTACTCGGGTAACGACTGGACTAACTCCCGCACTGGTGTAGACCTTTCTGGCAACTCCACAATCAACCTGGTTGCTGGTCGCGTCAACTTCACCGACTTGCGTCTAAGCGGTAAGGCTGGAAACTACGACCTGAACTTCGTCTTCGACTCAGGTGACATTTCGGTTAGCCAGCAGGTAACCGTTGTTGCCGGTATCTCGCAAGAGCTCTCGATCATTGAGCAGCCTCAGGATGTTGTCGCAGGCGAGACCTTCGCCGACGATCTAGCGGTTGAGTTCTTGGATGCCTATGACAACCGCGTTCTAAGACTGACTCAGTCTGCGACCGTGGTTGCCAGACTGCAGGATGCTTCGACCAGCAACTTTGTATCGCTCTCGAGCGAGTTTGGTGCTAACCAGGGTGTAGTCACCTTCTCCGGCTTGATCTTCACCTCAGCGGGAGATCGCAAGATCCAGTTTGAGACTGGTCCTTACTCAACCGAAACCGGTGTCCAGAGCATTACCTCTAACACCTTCACCATCTCGCACGCTGCTGCCTCAAGCATCAGCTGGATGGTAGAGCCGGCAGCAACTGTTGCCAACGATGAGATCTTGGCTGGCAGCAATGCGGCTTACCCATCGGTTCAGGCCTTTGACCGCTTCGGTAACGTTGTCAACACCGGCACCATCAAGATCGATGTTGTCACCACAGGTGCTAACACTCCGATTGCCTTCACTGGAACTCAGACCACTGCATCCGGCGGAATTGTCACCATGTCGCAGCTCAAGCTCCGTGCTGTGGTGGGTGACTATGACCTTGAGTTCCAGGCCAGATTCAACCAGAACACCAGCGCATTCTCGACCTTGTCTGAGACCGTCACCGTTACCCACGGTGTTCCGACCCAGCTAAACATCGCTACTCACCCGAGCGCTGTGCGCGCCGGTATCAACTTCGCGCAGCAGCCAGTTGTTGAGATTTGGGACAGCGCAGAGAACCTAGTTTCTGACAGCGCACTAGTTGTTAGCGTCACTGCCCAGGGTGCTGAGCTATCCGGAAGCACTAGCCGAAGCGCTGTTGCCGGTGTGGCCAACTTCTCAGGTGTTCAGCTAACCGGCTCAATCTCAAGTGCTGTGACGCTTTCCTACGCCATCACTTCTGGTGGCTCACAGATCACCAAGTCAACTCAGGTTCAGTTGCTCGCCGGTACCGCAGCCACTGCCTCTTTGAGCTGGACCGCCACCGATGTGCAGACCCGAGTTGCCCCGCAGAACACTCCTTTGATTGAGCTGTTCGATGAGTTTGGCAACAAGGTCATCTCGGACAACGCCTCCACTGCGGTTGCCAAGCTATACCGCTCCGGCACCTTGATCACCGAGAGCGCCCTAACCTTCACCGCAAACAATGGTGAGATTCAGTTCTCCTCGCTAGCGCTGAGGGCAGAGCCACGCAGTGGTTACTACTACCAGTTCGAGGTGGTTGGCCTGAGCGCTGTTACCAGCTCCGAGTTCGTTGTGCTGCCAGGTCCGGTTGCGAAGGTTGTTATTGACCGAGAGCCGAGTGCTGGAGTGGCACCAAACCTAACCCGAACCGGTAACGCGCTTGCTGTCCAGCCGATTATTCGCCTGCTGGACCAGGACGACAACCTAGTCACAACCGAAACCGGCACCACCCTTTCTGCGGCTATTGCCTCAGGTTCAGGTGGAAGCTTGCTCAGCGCTTCGGCATCGGTTGTGAACGGTATTGCTACCTTCACCGAACTGGCTTTGATTGGTCAGGTTGAGACTCCAACCCAATCGGCCGAGGTTTACCGCCTCAAGTTTGAGTATGGCGCATTCAGCTCGAGCCCATCGGCTCAGCTGAGTGTGATGCACAACGTTGCAGATCGCATCAGCATCGTAAGAGAAGCAGCAAATGGTCGCTCTGGCTTGCTCTTTGACACCACACCTCAGGTGGCGCTGCTTGACGTTTACGGCAACCGAGTCTTCAAGGACCCAGCGGTAACAATCATTGGTAACCCACAGGTTCAGTCTGGTAACGGTAGTGCGGCAAACGTCAACAACAACCAGGGTGTTAGAAACACCGCCGGTGTATACACCTTCCAGATGGGTATCTCGGGTCTAGTTGGCAACACCTACGAAATCAACTTCTACAAGCAGGGCGGTGGCGTGACAGCTGCTGTCCAGCAGAACATTGTGATTACCCACGGTATTGCCAACAAGATCGGCTTCCTGCGCCTGCCTTCTTCGACCGACTCGAACCAGGTTCGCTCGAAGACCGGTGAGGCACTCAAGGTGCAGCCGGTGATCGAGGTTCAGGATGCCGCGGGTAACCGAGTGCTGGATTCCGCTGATGTTATTACCGCCACCTTGAACCAGACTCCTCGTGGTAACCGAGACTTCCTAAAGAACTACACGGTATCGGCGCTCGCTGGAGTGGCAACCTTCTCCAACCTTGCGATGATCGTTGACCCGAACCAGGTTTACCGCTTGAACTTCAGCTACGGCTCAAACCAGCACACCGCAGAGGTTGACCTACAGGTAACGCACGCAGATGCCGAGTACCTAGGCATCTCCACCTCGCCGGTGGCCGGTAACAAGACTGGTGACCCACTGCAGCAGTCGCCTGTGATCGTGGTTTACGACTTTGATGGCAACCGCACCACCTCTCTAACTGGTGTGACCATTAGTGCTTCTGTTGTGGTTGGCTCCGGTTACATCGAGTCTTCAGGCCTTGCCAGTGTCAATGGAGGTATCGCAACCTTCCAGAACCTGACCCTGGTCGCCCCTCCGAGCCAGAGCCAGCAGCTCAAGTTCACCCTGCTCGGTGCCGTCAACTCTGCTTCCGCAGCTGTTGTCTCACCAAACAGCCAGAACCTGGTACTGACCTTCGCTGACCCAGCAAGGTTGAAGGTCTTGGTCCAGCCAAGCGCAAACGTTGTGGCAGCCGAGCTATTGGGTACTCAGCCGCAGGTGCGAGTCGAGGACCGCTTCGGAAACCTTGTTCCTAACTTTGTGGGAAGCATTGATGTCACAGTTGCCGGTGCCAATGGACGGTTGGTTGATGGACAGGACGCAACTGTTGCTTCTGTGAGCGCACTGGTTGTAAACGGTGTTGCCACCTACAACAGCCTGCGTATTGAGGGTGACCCACAAACCACATACAACCTGCAGTTCTCAAGCAACGGATTGACTGGAACCAGCTCCGCAAACATCAGCATCTCGCCTGCGGCGGTTGCCTCGATCGTGCTTGACACTCAGCCGGTCGGTGGCGTAACCGCTGAGGCGTTGAGCGTCCAGCCGGTTGCTAAGTTGCTAGACCGCTTCGGCAACCTTGTTACTACCGACAACTCAACTCAGGTATCGGTATCGATGGTGGCTGGACCTACCCGTCCAGGCGGAGCAACTGCGGTCGTCGGTGGAACCACAATCGTCACAGTGCAGGGTGGTATCGCAACCTTTACTGACCTGACCTTCACTGGTGCCACCAACCGCAACTACATCCTTGGCTTCAGTGCCGCAGGCTTCAGCGTGAACTCGCAGGCCATCCAGGTCAGCCCATCCGGTGCTGCCTATCTTGAGTGGATCCAGGAGCCGGTGGCTCAGCGCACCGGTGAGGTAATGGGAACTCAGCCTGTGCTGCGCATGATGGACTTCGACGGCAACATTGCTGCCTCGACCTCAGCAACCATCGTCGCCTCGGTCTCCACCGGTGGTGGCTACATTGAGTCCGGCACCAGCTCGGCTGCGGTGGATGGAATCGTGACCTTCAATGGTCTAACCATGGTTGCGACTCCGTCGGTATCGCAGACCTTGACCTTCACCGCTACCACCGCCTCAGGTTCGTTCGCGATCACCACGACCACTCCACTGGTGGTAAGGCACACCGATGCCTCCTACCTAGTGGCACAGTCACCTTATGTTCAGGGTGGTCGCCAGGGTGCGCTGCTGCCTACCCAGCCCAAGCTCTTCCTATTTGACCGCTACGGCAACAAGGCGATTTACGACAACACCACCGTTGTTACTGCGACTATCGGTTCTGGTGCTGGGGGAGCAGTCAGCGGTTCAAACGTTGTCACCGCCAACGCTGGTGAGGTTATCTTCACCGGACTGGCCGCAACTGGTTCTCCTGGTGTGAACTACACCTTGAACTTCGCGGCCTCGGGTGGCTTCCAGTTGGCTGACACCACCAGCTTCACGGTCTTCAAGACCGCTGAGATTAACCTCAGCTACTCACCTGTGGTCTACACCGCAAGCGGAACCGTAAGCCCAGCCATCAACTACACCGACTCCACCGAGCACAGCATCAGCTTCATCGTGACAACTCCTGCCCTCTGTTCGGTGAACTCATCAACTGGCGTGGTGACCATCATCGGTGCCGGCAACTGTGTGGTTCGCGCAAGCGTTGCGGACGGCGTCTACTACAAGTCCAACACCAAGGACGTAACCCTGGTGATCGCTAAGTCACCTCAGGCTCCGCTGGTTATCACCAACGATGACTTCGTTGACTTCGGTCAGGTCTTGAACCTAACCGCCTCGGGTGGTAGCGGAACCGCAACCACCAGGTTCTTCGCAACCGGTGACTGCCGCACCATTGGTAGTTCGCTAGCGCTACAGGGCAATGCCACCGAGGACCTAACCCCGACCTGTACGATTTTGGCTGGCCGTGCCGGCGATGCCAACCACCTACCGATTAGCTCGGCATTTATGGACATCACGGTGCTGCGAATCGCTCAGCAGCCATTGGCAATTGGTAACTCGCGTGCAACTGCGGTGGGTGACATCAACCTCTTTACCGTTGGCGGCGCTGGTTCTGGAACCGTGAGCTACACCGTCACCGATGCCGGAACCGCGCAATGTACGGTTACCGGCAACGTCCTCAGCGCCTCTAGAAACGGAAACTGTGAGGTCAGCGCTCAGAAGGCTCAGGATGTGAACTACAACCTGGCCACCAGCCCGGCCGTGATCTTTACCTTCTCTAAGCAGGTCCAGCAGGTTAGCTTCACCAGTGCCGTGCCTCAGATGCCGCTGGCTGGTCAGACTTACCTTGCTACCGCTACCGCTTCCAGTGGTTTGAGCATCAGCTACAGCATCAGCCTCGGCCAGGAGGTCCAGGCAAGTGCCAACGTGAGCTACTCACCTGCGGTATGTCAGCTATCTCAGTCTGTATCTGGACAGGTGCTGTTCTTGCGCAGTGGTTTCTGTGAGATCACCGCCACCCAGGCAGGTAACAACACCTTCGCTGCCAACTCCGCTACCCAGCGTTTCGAGATTGGTCGCCAGAACCAGACCATTACCTTCCAGGACATCCAGGACCAGACCTATGGCGCACCGGCATTCAGACTTGGTGCGGTTGCTAGCTCCGGCTTAGACGTGAGCTACACCGTGTCACAGGGCATCACCGCGTGTAGCGTGACCAGCGCCGGAATGCTGACCTTGATTTCTGAGGGCATCTGTCAGGTTGTGGCATCTCAGGCTGGAAACGGTTCATGGGCTCCCGCTCCGAATGTGACCAAGATCTTTACCATCCGACCAGACCAGGCAGGTTCACCTGCTTTGGTATCTGCTGCGGTTGGTAACCAGTGGTTCACGCTGCGCTACACCGCTCCTTCTTACCTCGGTGGCAGCGCGGTTCAGCGCTACCGACTCGAGGTGACCGACGTAAACAACAACCGCTACGTCAACTCGGCATGTACCACCACCGCTCCGCTGGTATGTACCATCTCTGGTATTCCTAATGGCGTTGCCTACACCGCGAGAATTGCTGCCATTACCAACGCAGGTATTGGTCAGTTCTCGAACGTCACCGTTCCGCTAACTCCTTCTCGCGCCGAGATGAGCGTTACCCAGCTGAACGCAACCGTGGCATCCACCGGTCTAGCTCTCGATTGGGAGACTCCGATTGCAATCGAGGGTAACTTCCAGCGTTACGAGGTTTACGTTTGGGTCACCGGTAGTGAGCAGCCAGCAACGCCGACCGCAACCGTGACCAACTCGAGCTCGTCGACAATCTCAATCGACATCTCACAGATTGCGACCAACAGTCCAACTGTTGCTCCGGTGGTATTCACCCAGCCTCAGCTGAATGTTGTAACCACTTACTTCCGCCCAGCCATCAAGCAGTTTGTCTTTGGCACCATGATGCACAGGCCAATGGGCTTTGTTTCGCTTGCCTCCGTTCAGCAGCAAGCTGCCACCGCGAGCGCAATGGTTGGCTACACCATGAAGGTGGTAACCATCACGGACACCTTCTCGTCATCTCAGACCATCAACACCGCTAACGGTGTGAAGGTTGGACTTGGAACGCCTAACGCACCAACTCAGCTATCGCTGGACACTCAGGATCCGGCAAAGATTGTTGTCACCTGGGGAGCTCCTACCTCGGACGGTGGTTTTGCGATTGAGGACTATGACGTCAGGGTCAACAACCAGGTGATTTGTGCGAACATCCAGGTTCGCATGTGTGAGGTTGGCACGCTGAGCCCGTCGGTCACCTACAACGTAAGCGTTCAGGCTAGAAACGCGCTTGGTCTTGGTGAGGCTGCGGTTGCTAGCTACACCACCCCAGCACCGCCTCCGGTCTTCGTTGCTGTTCAGCCAGATCCTGTGACGGTATCTCCTACTGTTTCTCCAACAGTTTCACCTACCGTTTCGCCTACCCCGAAGCCAACTGCTTCGCCAACCACCAAGCCGACTCCGAAGCCAACCAACCCTGGCGGCGGCTCTGGAAACGGTGACTCTGGAAACGGCTCTGGTTCTGGCAGCAACACCGATGGCGAGTCAAGTGGTGAGGTAACGCCTACCGAGTCGGCAACGCCTGAGCCAACCGAATCTCCAACTGCGCCAAGCACTTCAAGCCCTGAGGGCGAGGGCGATTCCGAGGCCAGCGGTAACGGCTCTGGCGGATCCGAATCCGGATCGCTGCTGGACGGAGCACTTTGGTTCTTGCTGCTGTTGCTAGTGCTTTGGTTTGTAGTTCGTCGCTACCTGGCAACCCGCAGAGACGGTAAAGAATCCTAGGTAGTTCCCCACCGGGAATCTTTTGAATCTTTGGGTGGAAACTACCTGAAATACCTTCGGGTAACCGAATACCTCAAATTCAACTTTCAACCCTGGCCTTAGTCTTAATTGGTTAAGGCACGGCTTTGCCGTACCCAGATTGAAGGGAGGTTCACTTGAGATTCAAGTTGCCTCGCTTCCGCGCTTCCGGGACCCGTCAAGAGCGCTTACGCAAATTCACTAGAAGATTCCTAGTTGGTGGCGCAGCCTTGACCATGGGTGTGGCATCTGTGTCCTTTGTTCAGGCACCTCAGTCAGCTGTCGCTGAGACCATTCCTGCTGACTACGCAATGCGAATCACTGGATTTGCGAACATGCCTTTCACCAACAGCGTGAATGACTACACATTCGGATCCAGCAACTTCACGGTTGAGTCTTGGATGTTCCCAGAGGGTGGCTGTGGCGTTTCGGCCTGTACCTACATGGGTAAAGAAAACTCTTGGCTGTTTGGTGTTCTTAACGGCGAGTACGCCTGGGCACTGCAGGGTGTAAACAGCGGCTGGTCTTGGTACTCAACCGGCGTTCCTGTCGACTACAACCGCTGGCAGCACGTCGCTTGGCGGAAGACTGGCACTTCACTTCGCCTGCTAATCAATGGCGAAATCGTGTCCCACCAGACCGCTAACGTTCCAACCAACCTTAATGTCGGGCAAGATTTCACCATCGGCTCCAGAGGTAACTGGTCCGAGTGGTTCTTTGGTCGCATTGACGAGGTAAAGATCTGGAGATCAGAGAGAACTGATGCTCAGATTAGGGCTGGTATGCACCAGCGTCCAACCGATGCCGAGTTGAGCTCCACGGCGATGGTTGGCTATTTTGACTTCAACCAGCAGGGCCTAGAGTCCGTCACTAACCTGGCCAACAACTCGCAGCCAAACCTGATGGTTCGCGGCACCATTTCCTACTTTGATGTCAAAACCACATCTCGCACCGGTAACGCAGCCACCGGCTTTAGAACCACCGTAACTTTCCCACGCTCATACATCACCCGTGAAGGTGGCTGGCGCGTTCCTGCCGGAGTCAACACCGCAGACGTTCTCGTGGTCGGCGGTGGCGGTGGTGGCGGTGCTGGTGGCACCACGGGCTGGTCCGGCGGTGGCGGTGGTGGCGGTGGCGTCAGCATCACAAGCAGTGCCCAACTTGTTCCGGGTTCCACCGTTCCCGTGGTGGTCGGTCAGGGCGGTGTATCCGGTTGGGTTGTCGGCGACCAGGTAAAGCGTCCAAACGAATCCACTACAACCGACCCGTTGGGTATGGCTAGAAATGGCCAGGGGTCGACCTTCGGTTCAATCTCCGTTCTAGGTGGCGGTGCTGGTGGTTCGGCCGGATCTAGCGCAATCGCAGCCAATGTTTCCGGTGGTGTTTATGTGGCCGCTTTAAACGCGGCTCGTGCTGGTAGCTCGGGTGCCTCCGGCGGTGGAGCATCGATGG
>CAZKLA010000012.1:0-30147 GCA_964553455.1 uncultured Aquiluna sp.
GTTGGTGCTACCGCCTGGTAGTTCAGGCGCTGACTTCAAGACCGGTGGGGACCTTTTGGTCTTTTAGCAACTCCCACTCCCAGTCTTCAAAGACTCTGGAGCGAGTGAGAAATCTCTTGTTCTCCGTGGACTCGAGTGAGAATCCCGATCCCCTGCCCGGCACCACGTCAATCGTGAGGTGAGTGTGCTTCCAGTACTCAAATTGCTCGGCCGACATCCAAAAACGAATTGGCTTTTCGATGCCCTCGACGGTCAGCTCGGCAAGCATGACATCGGCGCCACCAGTTCTGAACTCTCCGGCCGGGTAGCACATCGGGGCGGAGCCGTCGCAGCAACCACCGGACTGGTGGAACATCAGCGGACCGTTTCGCTTTGCCAAAACGCTCAGTAGCTCCTTGGCGGCTTCGGTGAACTCAACTCTGGATGGTCTTTCCATAGTTACCCCTCTCGATTTCAGCTTAAGCGAGAGTGGGCTGGGAGTTACCCCAGCCCACCTCGTTGTTTTAGAAGAAGCCCAGCTTGCTCTCTGAGTAGCTGACAAGCAGGTTCTTGGTCTGCTGGTAGTGCTTTAGCATCATCAGGTGAGTCTCGCGACCGATACCGGAGGACTTGTAGCCACCGAATGCGGCGTGAGCAGGGTAGGCGTGGTAGCAGTTGGTCCAGACACGTCCAGCCTGAATCGTGCGACCGGCACGGTAGGCGTTGTTAATGTTCCTGGTCCAGACGCCAGCACCCAATCCGTAGAGGGTGTCGTTGGCAATCTTCATCGCCTCGTCGTGACCATCGAACTTAGCAACCGAAACCACCGGTCCGAAGATCTCCTCCTGGAAGATGCGCATCGAGTTGTTGCCCTCGAAGATGGTTGGGGAGACGTAGTAGCCACCGGATAGGTCGCCACCAAGGTCAGCGCGCTCGCCACCGAGAAGCAACTTCGCACCCTCCTGCTTGCCAATGTCGATGTAGCTCAGGATCTTCTCCAACTGGTCGTTAGATGCCTGGGCACCGATCATGGTGTCAGTGTCAAGCGGGTTGCCCTGCTTCACCTTGCGAGTGCGCTCTACGGCATCTCCTAGGAACTTGTCGTAGATAGGTGCATCAATCAGTGCGCGTGAAGGACAGGTGCAAACCTCGCCCTGGTTCAGTGCGAACATGGTGAAGCCCTCTAGACACTTGTCGTAGAAAGCATCATTCTGGTCCGCAATGTCGCGGTAGAAGATGTTCGGGCTCTTGCCACCTAGTTCTAGGGTGACAGGAATGATGTTGTCTGATGCGTACTGCATGATCAGACGACCGGTGGTGGTCTCACCCGTGAACGCAATCTTTGAGATTCGACGCGAAGATGCCAATGGCTTTCCGGCCTCAACACCAAATCCGTTGACGATGTTTAGAACACCGGCAGGCAGCAGGTCGCTGATTAGCTCCATCACATAGAGGATCGAAACCGGAGTCTGCTCAGCAGGCTTCAGCACGATGCAGTTACCCGCTGCAAGGGCAGGGGCAACCTTCCAGGCGGCCATCAAGATCGGGAAGTTCCAAGGGATGATTTGGCCAACCACGCCCAGTGGCTCATGGAATTGGTAGCTGACGGTGTCGTTGTCTAGCTCGCCCATCGTTCCCTCTTGAGCGCGAATCACGCCTGCGAAGTAGCGGAAGTGGTCGATAGCCAGTGGGATGTCGGCAGCCAGGGTCTCGCGAACCGGCTTTCCGTTTTCCCAGGTCTCGGCCACCGCAATCTTCTCGAGGTTTGCCTCCATGCGGTCCGCAATGCGATTCAAAATGAGCGAACGCTCGGTTACTGAGGTCTTGCCCCAGGCGTCCTTGGCACGGTGTGCAGCATCGAGAGCCTTATCGATGTCTGCGGCGTTTCCGCGAGCTACCTCACAGAACACCTTTCCGTTTACAGGGGATACATTTTCGAAATACTCGCCCGAGCTTGGTGCCACATACTGGCCACCGATCCAGTGGTCATAGCGGGAGCGAAATTCCATTACTGACCCGGCAGTGCCGGGTTGTGCATAAACAGTCATCTTTGACCTTTGTCTCCAGCTGGCGCCTCGTTGCACCAGACGATTGTGAAATTACGCCTGTCCCCAAGAAAACGCGAAACAGAAATGGGACAACTAGCCATTTCTGCGACTTAGGTAGAGCTAAAGACCTGTACTTATGGACAGGTTGGAGTTTTGCTTCTAACATGGAAATCGTGACCGCTGACGCCAGAGCCGACGTAGCGCTGGGCCGCAGAGCCCCGCTGGCAAAGACTCGAGTTGTTGTTGCCGATCGGACAGTAATCAGCCGAGTCGGAATCAGAACCATCCTTGAGAGAAACTCATCAACCGCTGTAGTGGCCGAGGCCGCCAGCTACGACAACACCCTGCTGGCCGTTGAAGAGCACGCACCAGATGTTTTGATTATCGACCTCGACCTGGCCGATGACACCACAAGAGGTCTGCAACTTTGCGAGCAGATCACCTCTCGATACCCACTAACCAAAATCTTGGTTTTGGTTGATAGCGCATCGGAGTTTGTGGTGGTCGACGCGCTACGTCGTGGAGCACTGGGATTCTTTCTCAAGGATCAAATTACCGCCGACGAGCTACAGCGTGCGGTTCGTAATGTGCAATCCGGCGAATCCTCGCTAGGTCACGGGGTGAGCAAGCTGATTGCCAAGGGACTAGGCGGCGCGCAGCAAAAAGAGCAGCTTTCAGATCGAGAGTTGGACGTGCTGCGACTTTTGGCTCGTGGTCTAGCCAATAAGGAAATCTCCAAGCAGCTCTTTATCTCAGAGTCGACAGTCAAATTTCACGTGCACAACATTTGCCAGAAGGTTGGCTGCACAAAACGCACTCAGGTTGTGCACTTCGCAATGAATGCAGGTTTATTGAATTAGTCTTCGTCGAGCTTTACTTCGCGCTCGTCGTCAGCAACCAGCTCTTCTTCTTCGTCTTCGTACAAATCTGCCCACTTGTCCTCGTAGTCAGGACCATCATCGGGATTCTTGTGACCCAGCTCGGCTTCGAGCGCTGAGTAGTCGGTGGCTGGGCTGTAGTACTTCAGCTCGCGAGCAACCTTGGTGTTCTTCGCTTTTTGACGGCCACGCCCCATGGCGAGCCCCCTTAATCTCTTAGTGATCTGAGAACCTTGCGGCGCCCAGGGAAACCTTTGAATTCTGCCGTTGATTGTAGCAGGGCTAGCGAAGCGCTGTTGCCAGCATTACCGCAAGCATCGGGGCCACCAGGTTGCCAACCATGGTTATTACCGCCTGAATTAGACGACCACGGAGATAGAACTCAAAGCAGGCCTTCATAGCGGTAGAGAAAGTCGACAGCCCGCCGGCAAAACCAACGCTGGCAATCGCAAGCAGATCAACCGTGAGCTCTGGTCTCAGGAGTAACCACGCAACCAAGCCAGCAGCCAGCGAGTTGGCTAGGAACAATCCAAAGGGCAGCCAGCCATCTAGCTTGCTCAGCAATGCTCGGATTACCGAACCGACACCGCCGGCCAGGCCAATAAGAAGAAAACCCAGTAGCCAATCCATCAGCGTTGTTTTCTCGCTGCCCGGCGTCCGACATTAAAGCCAACCCAGTAAAGAGCAAATCCCGCTACCAGCATGGCGATTACCTCAACGCTGGAACCGTGGTTCTCTATCCAAAGCGTCAACGCAGACATGGTCGTAAAGGAACCCGCAAAGCCAACACCCCAGAGGTTTCGGCAAACCTCAGTTTGGAAATATGGATATCTCGCTGTCAGGCCGAGGAAGAATGTGCCGGAAAGGTTCACGATAAAAAGTGCAATTAGTTCGACGGTTGGCTGATTCGAAAGCGGGCCCATCGCCTCAAAAATGAGGTAACGGAGCATGGTTCCGAGGACTCCGCCGAGGAATACATACCCGAGTAATTTGGCTTTGGTTGGCACCCATTCAACCTAGCGGGTTTGAGATGGCTATGCTGTAAAAATCATGAATGATCAGAGTTTTATTGCCGGTAGCTACTACCAGAACAGCTACAGCGCCGAGCAGAACCAGCAGTTTGCCGCCAAGTTTGATGCCATCACCTTGGAGATGGTGCAGCACCTAGACAGCGGTCTTGGCTATGACTCGGTGGAAATGCAGCAGGCAGTCCAGAAGCACTACGACTTCTGCCTGCAGTTCTGGACGCCAAATCGTGAGAGCTATAAGTCATTGGCGATGAGCTATGTGCTGCCAACCGGCTTCAATGAGACCTACGAGGGTTACCGCCAAGGCCTAGGCAAATACATCTACGATGCGGTTTGCCACTTCGCGGACACTACTCTTTCCTGACTCGACTCGAGAGGTTGAAGGTCGAGGCAAAGCCCAGCAGCAAGAACAGCGCTGCCGCAAAAGAAGCCCACTTCGCACCATCGGTGAATGATTCACCGGCTGCCAGCTGAATCTCATCGGCTAGCGCCTGTGGCACCTGCTGCGCCTGCAGTCCTTCGCTGAGCTGCGGTATCGCACCACCGGCTGACTCAACAACAGCATCGACCAAGACCACGCTCTGGCTGGTTTCGACGTTCAGCCCAGTCAACTTGTCCTCAAAGGAAACCTGAGTGCCGGTGAAGAGCACCGAACCCAAAACCGCGATACCCAGAGCAGAGCCGATCTGACGAACGGTGGATTGAGAGCCAGAACCCTGGCCAATCTTCTCCATCGGCACATCCACCATGATCACTCCGGTCAGCTGAGCGGTTGCCAAACCAATACCGATTCCGTAGATAAACAGGAACGGCGCTACTCCGGTCCAACCAAGCTCTGGCGATGCGAAGAAGCCAATGCCGGCCACGCCGACTAGTTCAAGTAGCACACCGAGCTGCACGGCACGATGTGGTGGCAGCTTGCCTGATAGTGCGCCACCAACACCGGATGCCACAAATGCGCCACCGGCCAGCCAGAGCAGTACAAGACCCGAGCTGATTGGGCTAAGCCCAAGTACGTTCTGCAGCCACAGCGGAATCGCGAACAGGATTCCAAACTCACCCATCGAGATGATCATCGCCGCAATCGAACCGTTTCTAAAGGATGCGATACGGAACAGATTGAGATCTAGCAGCACGTTCTTCTGCTCGGCCTCACGGCGTCTTTCCCAGAGTACAAACAGCACCGTTGCGATAAGTGAGATTGCCAGCGCTACCGGGATAACCGAGATGGCACCTTCGGGCCAGACAAAACCGAACATCTCAAACTGGTTATTGCTCTGCTCCCACCAGCCGTAGACGCGACCTTCGATTAGACCAAAGACCAGGGTCGAGAACATGACAACCGAGATGATTGCGCCAACCCAGTCGATGCCACCCTTGCGTTGCTCAGCTTTAGATTCGCCAAGGAAATACATCAGGCCGGCGATGATGATCACGCCAAGTGGCAGGTTGATTAGGAACGCCCAGCGCCAGCTAAAGTCGGTGGCCAGCCAGCCGCCCAGTACCGGTCCAACCGCAACCATTCCACCGATGGTGGCACCCCAGACGGCGAAGGCAATGCCGCGCTCTTTACCCTCGAAGTTGGCATTCACCAGCGACAACGTGGTCGGCAAAACCATGGCTCCACCGATGCCCTGCACCACGCGGGCCAGGATCATTGCCTGCGCGCTGTCGGTGTTTCCGGCCCAAATCGAAGCCAGCACAAAAATCACGATGCCTACAAGTAGCAATAGCTTGCGACCATAGCGATCGGCTAACGAACCCCATACCAACAGCAGGGAGGCAAACACCAGCACATAGCTCTCCTGAACCCACTGGACTTCCGTGGAGGTAAGGCTGAGGTCTTCAATAACCGCCGGGAAGATGGTGTTGACGATTGTGCCATCGATGATCACCAGGGAGATTGCCATCGAGATAAAGAGCAGGGCAACCCAGCGGTTTTTAGTTTGAGACATTCAGGTTCCTGACTTAGGCGGGTTTTCCGATTGCGATTAGGACACATGCCCCAATGGCTAAAACAATTCCGAGCGTCTGGCTTTTGGCGATGCGCTCCTTGAGCACTATACGCGCCAGCAGGATTGTGCCCACCGGATACAAAGACGTGAGCACCGCTGCGATAGCCAACTCGCCGGCACGGGTGGCTACCAAAAAGAAGACGTTTCCAAGGACATCTCCGGAACCTGCCAGTAGCACCAACCAGATCAGTGACCGGCCGAAGATCGAGGTCTCCAAAAACTGCTTCGGGCGGTATCTGAAAAAGGCGTAGGTCAAGCCCGCAAGCATCAGTGCGATACCCACGATTCGCATCACAATTAGGGTCGCGAGGCCACTATCGCTTGGCGCACCATCCAGAAAGACAAAGATGCCCGCAAAACCAAGCCCAGCCCCAACCGAGTAAAGCAGCGCCTTTAGCGATGGCAACCTAAAGTCCTCACCCGGGATGAAAGCCACCAAGACCACCGCAACCAGAATCAAGACAATCGCAATAAGCGCAAATGGACCGAGTGATGCGCCAGTAGTTAGGTCAAAGATCACCGGAATGATCGCACTTATCACCGCGGTCAAAGGACTAACAATTGAAATGGGACCCAGCGCCAGGGCGGCATACAGGCAGCTGATCGCGATACCGGAGGCAATTCCCGCATAGATGCCCGATGTGATAGCGGCTTGGGAGAAGTTGGCTCCAACAACGAAGCTCAGTCCGATCGCAATGGTTAGTCCAAAGAAAAAGGCAACTGTGGTTACTGCGATGGCCCTTACCTTCTTGGCGGCGAGAGCGCCAACGAAGTCGGCATAACCATAAGAAAAGGCGGACAGTAGTCCGAAGAAAATCGTCACTGTCCGCCTCTCTGTGCGGTGGCTCCGACCGGCGTCGATCCGGTGACCTAACGATTTTCAGTCGTTCGCTCTACCAACTGAGCTACAGAGCCTAGAGAGAATTCTCCCCATTCGCTATGAAAGCGAAGCGACTCCGACGGGACTTGAACCCGCGACCTCCGCCGTGACAGGGCGGCGCGCTAACCAACTGCGCTACAGGGCCAATACTGCTGGCCTTATGGTGACCCCAACGGGATTCGAACCCGTGCTACCGCCGTGAAAGGGCGGCGTCCTAGGCCACTAAACGATGGGGCCGCGAAGCTGGCTTCTTCAAAAGCACCGAGGCACAACATTACCCGTTAAAAGGCATGTTGCGCAACACTTTGGAAACTCTCAGGTGATACTTGAAAGTTCGGGTTAGATTTTAAAGCAGGAGGTGTCATGTCAAAGCGCTCTAAATCCATCATTGCAGGCTTTGCTGGCATCGTCCTGCTCGTCACCGGTTTCACGCTTTCTCCAGCTTATGCGGTGCCTGACTACCCAACCGCTGCCGAGGTTGCCGCTGCTAAGCGCAACGTCGAAGAGAAGCGGAAGATGATTTCCCGCATTGAGGGCATCCTCAATACCTTGCAGGAAGAAGCTGACGCGCTGGAGTCCGTCGCGCTTCAAAAGAATGAGCAGTACAACCAAGCCAAGCAGGCCGTGAAGGTGATGGCAGACAAGGTTGCCGGCCTTGAGGCCAAAGTTCTGACTGCCCAGGAGGATGCCGAAGAGGCTAAGACCATGCTTGGTCAGATTGTGGCGAGAATGTATCGCCAGGGCACCAGCGGCAACACCACTTTGGAGATTTTCTTCAACCCTGAGAGCTCAGACGAACTTCTTTACCAGCTGGGCGCAAGCGATGTAGTGGCGCAGCGCACCCAGGTGATGTATGAGCAGGCCATGCAAAAGCAAGCCGACGCCAAGGCGCTAGCTAATGAGCTAGAGAGTGCGCAGGCAGAGTTGGAAACCCGACGAACCGCCGCAGAAAAGCTTTACCGCGAAGCCAAGGCTGCAGCGGATGCGGTTATCGCGAAGGTGAATGAGTCCGAGTCCCAGCGAGCCACCATGTTGGGCCAGTTGGCAAACCTGAAGGACACCGCTTCTGATCTTGAGCGTCAGCGTCGCGAAGGCCTGGAGGCTGAGCGTCGCCAGAATGCCGTCAAGGATGCGCCAACCGCCCCTGAGCTTTACACCGTGGGTCCACCAAATGAGGACCTGGTTGAGAAGGCGATTGCCTTTGCTTCAGCGCAGCTCGGCGAGCGATATGTGCTCGGCGGCGCCGGACCAGATATTTGGGACTGCTCCGGTATCACCATGAAGAGCTATGCCGCAGCCGGTGTCTATATCGGTTGGCACTCGGCAACCGCGCAGTTCAACATCATGGCTTCAAATAAGAAGTTGGTCCCATTCCAAGATGCCAAGCGAGGCGATCTGATTTGGTGGACCAGGTCTTCGAACTTCTCGGGAGATAAGTATCACGTAGCTATCTACCTGGGTAACGGCATGATGCTCGAAGCGCCAAACCCAGCTAGAACAGTGCGAATCGTGCCGGTTCGCTTCGGAGAGCTATTCCCTTACGCAGCAAGACCTACTGCCAACTAGTTTTTAGTGCTTGTAGTTGGCGTAAGCGGCAGCAATAACTTCTTCAGCTGCGGCCTTGTCTTTCCAGCCCTGAATCTTTACCCACTTGCCAGGCTCTAGGTCCTTGTAGTGCGAGAAGAAGTGCTCGATCTCGTTCTTTACCTGGGAGCTAACGTCACCTAGGTCCTGGATGTGGCTCCAGCGAGGGTCCTTCACAGGGACACAGAGAACCTTCTCGTCCACTCCGCCGTCATCTTCCATCACCAGCATGCCAACCGCGCGAACCTTGACGCCTACCCCCGGGAACAGCGGGTACTCAAGAAGTACCAGTGCGTCTAGCGGGTCTCCATCCCCTCCGAGGGTGTTCTCGAAGAAGCCGTAGTCGGTGGGGTAGACGAACGGGGTGAACAGCACACGGTCCAAAAATACGCGACCGGTTTCGTGGTCAACCTCATACTTGTTGCGGCTTCCCTTTGGAATCTCAATAACTACGTCGTAAGACACGGCTTCTCCTCAATAGGCTTTTCGCATAAAGATTACCGAATCGAGACAGATGACACAGCGTCCTAGGCTCACTCCGGCGATGGCCGATGCCAGGCGTGCGGTTCGAGAGCAACTGCAGTCACTCGATTTACCCAAGGGTTCACTGGTTTTGGTGGCTTGCTCTGGGGGTGGAGATTCAATTGCGCTGGCTGCCGCAACCGCCTTCGAAGCTCCGCGAATGGGACTTGCGGCTGGTGCGGTAATCGTTGATCACCAACTTCAAGCCGGCAGTGCCGAGATTGCGGCGCAGGCAAAGCAGACCTGCGAGGAACTCGGTCTACACCCGGTCGTAATTGAAAAGGTAACCGTTCAGGTCTCAGGCAACGGCATTGAGGCGGCTGCCAGAGATGCCAGGTATCAGGCATTAGAGAAGGTTCGCATCTCGCAGGGGGCAGTTTTAGTTCTACTGGGACACAACCTTGAGGACCAAGCTGAGACAGTTTTGCTTGGCCTGGCCCGCGGATCTGGATTGTCGGCGCTCGCGGGTATGGATTCTCATGACCCAGCAAGAGCCATCGCAAGGCCGTTACTTGAGCTGACCAGAGAATCGCTTAGGCAGGCTTGTGTTGACCAGGGGATTGATTACTGGGACGATCCGCATAACCAGGACCCGCAATTTCTGAGGGTGCGGGCCCGCAAGCTACTCGATGTCTTGGAACAAGAGCTCGGCCCGGGCATTGCCAAATCACTTTCTCGAACCGCCAAACAGGTCACCGAAGTTGAAGAGCTTTTAACCTTCCAAGCGGCCGAGCTGATCAGTGCGGCAAAGCTCACAGGTTCTGCCCAGTCGGTGAGCTACGCCATTGAAGCGCTGGCTGGTCAACCCGATGCGGTTAGGAGCAAAGCGCTTCACATGATTGCCAATCTGGCAGGTGCGAAGGCAATTTCATCGGTCCAAATTGATGCCATCGACGCACTTATTACCAATTGGCACGGGCAGAAATCTGTCGCCCTTTCTGGCATTACAGTAGAGCGGGTAAAAGACCAGCTGATCTTTACCAAATCCAAGCCACCAACCCCGGGAGCCTGCTAGTGAATCTGAATCACCCAGACATCAAAGAGGTATTGGTTACCGCGGAGCAAATTCAGGCGCGCATCGCCGAGCTTGCCGCACCAATCGACGAGTTTTACAAGGACAAAAATGTCCTTTTGCTTGGAATCCTCAAGGGTGCGGTGCCATTTATGGCAGACCTGGCTCGTGCGATGCAGATCCCAACCAAGCAGGACTGGATGGCGGTGTCCTCCTACGGCTCCGGCACGGTTTCCTCTGGAGTGGTCCGAATCCTCAAGGATCTGGACACCGATGTCAAAGACCGCAACGTTTTGATCGTGGAGGACATTATCGATTCTGGCCTCACGCTCTCTTGGCTAACGGCCAATCTGAAGGCGCGCGGGGCAGCATCTGTCGAGATCGTTACCCTGCTTCGCAAGCCGGATGCAGCCAAAGTTGAAATAGCTGTCAGATGGGTGGGGTTTGATATCCCGAATGAGTTCGTAGTCGGTTACGGGCTGGATTACAACGAGCAGTACCGTTCCCTGGACGGTGTTGGCATCCTGTCACCAAGCGTCTACAGCTAGAAATTACGGAAGGGGCGAACGCCCATAATGAAGATGAAGAAGTTTTTGCGCGGCCCATGGCTCTGGATTGCTCTCGCCCTAGGTGTAATGCTGATCGGCAGCCAGCTGATGACTGCTCAGCAGTTCACCAAGGTGGACACCCAGGTCGGCCTCGAGCTGATTCAGTCCGGCAAGGCAAAGACCGTAAAAATCTTCGATGGCGCCCAGCGCGTTGACGTCACCCTGGCCAAGCCAGATCCTGAATACGGCGAGCAAATTCAGTTCTTCTACGTAATAGGTCGCGAAGTTGCAGTCACAAAGGCGGTAGCGGAAGCCACAATCGCCGAGGGCTGGACCGATGAAGTCCAGCGCACCCCCTGGTACCTAGCGATCCTTGGCTCGCTATTGCCATTTATCATCATCCTGGCGCTGTTCTGGTTCTTGATGGGATCGATGTCGGGCGGTGGCGGCCGCGGAGTAATGAACTTCGGCAAGTCCAAGGCCAAGATGGTTACCAAAGAAACCTCTAATGTCACCTTCAAGGATGTTGCTGGCATCGACGAGGCCATGGAAGAGCTCGTAGAAATTAAGGATTTCCTAAAGGACCCCAAGAAGTTCCAGGAGATGGGCGCCAAGATTCCACGCGGCGTTTTGCTCTACGGACCTCCGGGAACCGGTAAGACCCTGGTTGCCAAGGCGGTTGCTGGCGAGGCTGGAGTGCCATTCTTCTCGATCTCTGGTTCCGATTTCGTGGAGATGTTTGTCGGCGTTGGAGCCTCCCGCGTCCGCGATCTTTTTGAGCAGGCTAAGCAGGCGTCACCAGCCATCATCTTCGTCGATGAGATTGACGCGGTTGGTCGTCACCGTGGCACCGGAATCGGTGGCGGTAACGACGAGCGTGAGCAAACCCTGAACCAGCTGTTGGTGGAGATGGATGGTTTTGACACCAACACCAACGTCATTTTGATTGCCGCAACCAACCGTCCTGATGTGCTAGACCCAGCGCTATTGCGCCCAGGTCGATTTGACCGCCAGGTCGGTGTCAACGCTCCAGACCTAAAGGGTCGAGAGCAGATTTTGGGCATTCACTCCAAGAACAAGCCATTGAGTGAGGACGTAAACCTAGAACTGGTTGCCCGCCGCACCCCTGGCTTTACCGGAGCAGATCTTGCGAATGTGCTAAACGAGGCCGCGCTCTTGGCGGCCCGATTGAACCGCAAGGTCATTGATAACGAGATCATCGACGAGGCAATCGACCGCGTCATCGGAGGACCGCAGAAGAAGTCCACCCTGATGCGAGACCACGAGCGCCTGATCACCGCCTACCACGAGGCCGGTCACGCGCTAGTAGCCGGAGCGCTAAACCACTCCGACCCAGTCACCAAGATCACCATCCTGCCAAGAGGCCGTGCGCTGGGTTACACCATGGTTATGCCGATGGAGGACCGCTACTCGATTACTCGCAACCAGTTGCTGGACCAGATTGCTTACGCCATGGGCGGCCGCATCGCCGAGGAAATTGTCTTCAAGGACCCAACCACTGGCGCTTCAAACGACTTCGAGAAGGCCACCAGCACCGCCCGCATCATGGTGACAAAGTATGGAATGAGCCAGAAGGTTGGAGCGATTTCGCTTGGTTCTGGCGCTTCAGAACCATTCCTCGGAAGAGAGCTTGCTACCCACAGCGCTTACTCGAACGAAATGGCCCAGCAGGTTGACGCCGAAGTGCGCCTGATCTTGGAGTCGGCACTGGATGAGGCTCACAAGGCAATCACTCAGAACCGCGCCATCTTGGACAAGTTGGCCAAAGCACTTTTGGAGCAGGAAACCTTGAACCAAGAGGAGATCGCAAAGATCTTCAAGGGCATCAAGAAGTTGCCGGAGCGACCAACCTGGCGTTCGTCTACCAAGCGCGCACTTTCCACCAAGGGCCCAATTGCGGTTCCAAAGCGCAAAGTAAAGCAGCTTGAGGCACTTCCGGAAGAACCAAAGCCAGAGACTGAGTCCAAGGAAGAAAGTGCAAGCTGATCGAATCCGCAGTGCGGTCCGTGAGCTGCTCATCGCAATTGGTGAGGATCCAGATCGCCCTGAGCTAGCTGCGACTCCGAGCAAGGTCGCAGAATCCTATGCGGCTTTCTTCAAGGGTATCGGCCAGGACCCGCTAGCTCCTTTGGCAGACAACTTCCCAGCCGAGCACAATGAGGCAGTAATTCTCAAAGACATCGAGCTGGTCTCTATCTGCGAGCACCACCTGCTTCCATTCACCGGTGCCGCTCACATCGCATACCTACCAACCGACAAGGTTGCCGGACTTGGTCGGCTAGCCAATGTCGTGGAGATTTTGGCGTCTCGCCCTCAACTTCAAGAAAACCTAACCGCCCAGGTTGCTGACGCAATTCAGACTGGGCTTTCCGCCCGCGGCGTTGTGGTGGTAATCGAAGCCAGGCACCAGTGCGTCGCCTCACGTGGCGCTAGGCAGCCTGAGGTCAACACCATCACCATGGCAACCCGAGGCGAGTTTTCTGACCCAGTGCTCCGAGCTGAAATCATGGGCTTGATAAGCCGCCCATCATGAGTTGGGTTGCGCCAAAGATTATGGGAGTGGTCAACACCACTCCAGACTCCTTTAGTGATGGCGGCCAGTTTCTCGAGCTAGAGCAGGCTCTCGGCCACGCAAAACTTTTGGTTTCTCAGGGCGCAACCATCATCGACGTCGGTGGCGAATCCACCAGGCCTGGGGCAGAGCGCGTCACCCTCGAGCAAGAGCAGTCTCGGGTTATTCCGGTCATCAGAGCGATCAAGGCCGAGCTTGATGTTGAGGTTTCAGTCGACACCATGAATTCCGAGACTGCGAGGCTGGCGGTGTTAGCCGGAGCAGATTACGTAAACGATGTTTCCGGAGGCCTGGCAGATCGAGCCATGTTTTCCAGTATCGCCGGCCTGGAATGTAAATACATCCTTGGTCACTGGCGTGGGCACTCCAACGTGATGGATCAACTCACCGGCTACCAAGACATCGCAAAGGATGTCGTTGCTGAACTCAGCGAACAGGTAGCGGTAGCGGTAGCGGCCGGCATCGACCGATCCAGAATTGTGGTTGACCCGGGTCTTGGCTTTGCCAAGAACATCGAGGAAAACTGGGAGCTGGTCGCAAGGCTAGATGAGCTAAAGAACTTGGGTTTGCCGATTTTGGTCGGTGCTTCACGCAAGCGATTTTTGGCAGCCGCTCTGGATAGTGAGAATCCTGCCGGTGTGGCTAACGGTAGACGCGATGTTGCTACCGCGGTGCTGACAGCGTTGCTGCTGCAGCGTGGACTTTGGGGTGTGCGAGTCCACAATGTTGAGCTAACCGCTGACACAATTGCAATTGTGAAAAAGCTCAAGGAGTCGCTCTAGTGAGATACACAGTTGAACTAACTGGTCTTGAGGTTTACGCCTATCACGGGGTGCTGCAGCATGAGCAGGACTTCGGTCAAAACTTTCTAATTGATTGCTGCTACCAGGTAGAGGCCGAGGCTGAAGACCAGCTGACCTCCACCGTCTCCTACGCAGCGGTTGCCGACCTGCTTCACGTTACGGCGACCAGCAATCGTTTTGAGCTAATTGAGTCTTTGGCCAACGCCTGCTTGGCTGCGGTTTGCGCATTGGATGCCAAGATTACGGCGGCAAAGATAACAATTCACAAACTACACGCACCGATTGATCACAAATTCTCAGATGTGTCGGTGAGCGTTCAAAGCGGTCGGTTTGAAAACTAGGGCAATCCTGGCGCTCGGTGGCAACCTCGGTGACCGAGTTCAAACCATTCGCGATGCCATTTCAAGCATCGACTCTCATCCAGATATCAAGCTCAAGCGCGAATCCTCGCTCTACGAGTCATTCGCCATGACCTCACAGGGCATCGATGAATCTGAACCGAACTACCTAAACGGCGTCATTGAAGTCTCAACGTCGCTGAAGCCAAGAAAGCTTTTGGCGGTTCTAAATGATGTCGAGAATCAATTTGGCAGGGTGCGTCTCGAGCGCTGGGCAGCTAGAACATTAGATATCGACATCATTACCTACGGAACTGAGTTGGTCGAGACCAAGTCCTTGGTGATCCCTCACCCCAGAGCTCACGAGCGAGCATTTGTTTTAGTTCCCTGGGCAGAGCTTGATCCTGAGGCTGTGTTGCCTGGCCGTGGCAAGGTCGCAGAGCTGGCGGCAACTATGTCCGGCGAGGTTTGGAAGTTCGAATGAAACTAGACCTTAGATTCCTAGCTTTGTGGTTTGTATTCGGTGTAATCGCCGGTGGCTCGGTTGCGCAACTGACCAGTGGCTATGGCTTGGCTTTCCCGGCGAGTGACACCTTCTTGGCTACTAGCTTGGTTGCTATCGGCATTGCTATTTACGGCGCCACCTTCCCCATCTTTCGTTATCGACGATTGGTTGAGAAGCAGATTACTCAAGCTGTGAAGCGCCCAGATCCACTTTTGTCGTTCCGACTTTTAGTGCTCTCTCGCGCGGTCATGATCACGGCGTTGGGATTTCTTGGCTGGCACATCGGTCAATTGATCTGGCTTTGGGTTTTCTCCATCGCACCATCCGGATTGGTTAGTCCAACCATCCTCGGGGCTGCCGCTTCTTTGCTGATGTATCTTGGAGGGCTTGGGGCAGAATTCAACTGCCGCCTTCCAAAAGATCCAGATGGAGACTCAGCTTGAAGATCGGATTCGTAGGCAACGAGCCGGCTGGTCCTGTGCTGGCGAAGGCCTGGGCACAGGCCGGGCACGAGTTGGTTGGTGCTGCGGTGGACAGCCCTGAGGCCATCGAACGAGTCGAGACGCTACTGCCAGATCTTCCAATCGCTGGGATGGCGGCGGTCGCCGAGGATGCGGATTTAGTTTTACTCGCAGTTCCAAACTCTGACGTTGAGCTGGTTTGCGATGGATTGACAGATTTGGGTCTATTTGGCCCCAAGAAGTTAGTCGCCCACATTTCCCCGCTTCGAGGTTATGGGGTTTTGGCATCGGCCGCTCAGCTGGGTGCGGTGCCGATTGCGCTTCACCCGGTGATGCACTTCACCGGCACGAGTATGGATCTTTTGGTATTGAAAAACAGCACCATTGCCGTTAGCGCTCCTGAGGTTTTGCTGCCAATTGCCCAGGCTCTCGCCATAGAGCTCGGTGGTGAACCGCTAGTGGTCCAGGAGCACCAGCGGGCCGCCTATGCCGAGGCATTTGAGGTTGCTAGCAGTTTCTCGTCCTTGGTGGTCCAGCAAGCAGTTGGCATTTTGGAGGAGGCCGGGGTGGAGTCTCCAGCCAAGCTGATTGGTCCGGTGGTGAGAAGCGCAGTTGATAAAGCGCTTTACCTTCCGGCTGCGCCTTTGGATCCAGAGGGCTTGATCTAATGAGGCTGATTCACTCCGCAACAGAACTTAGAAGTCTCATCTCGGAACGACGCAGCCTTGGTGATCGAATCGGTTTCGTTCCAACCATGGGTGCGCTACACGAGGGCCACCTATCGCTAACCACACTCGCCCAACAGAAGTGCGACTTTGTGGTGGTATCGGTGTTTGTAAACCCGCTGCAGTTTGGTGCCAACGAAGACTTTGACAAGTACCCAAGAACCTTGGGCATCGACGCCAATCTGCTTTCCGAGCATGATGTCGACGTGCTATTTGCTCCCGCTCCATCGGAGGTCTATCCAGCCACCAATCCGGTGAAGCAGCTCAGCGCTGGACCAATGGGAGAGAAGTTTGAGGGGGAGATTCGCCCCGGTCACTTCGATGGCATGTTGACTGTGGTGAACCGGTTGTTCGATTTGGTTCAGCCTGATGCGGTGTTTTTTGGGCAAAAAGATGCTCAGCAGGTGGCGCTCGTAAAGCAAATGCTTGCCGAGCAAATAGCCTCTGGCTCGCGCGCGCCAATTGAGCTGGTGGTTGGCCCCACGATCAGAAACGAGTCGGGCCTAGCACTGTCATCTAGAAACAAGTTTCTTACCGAAGGAGATCTTCCCGCGGCTTTGTCCTTGAGTCGGGCATTGATTGCGGGGAGCAAGGGCGCCACTCGGGAAGAAGTCCTCTCGCTGGCTCGGGCAGAAATTTCCCCTGAGGCTAAACTTGAGTATCTAGAGCTAGTCGATGCCGATAGCTTTGAACCAACCGAACCGGGACTTGGTCTGGCAGCGCTGATTGTGGCGGCCAGGGTGGGCGAGGTTCGACTACTTGACAATGTCTACATCGATAGGAAATCGTGAGCGAGCAAGAGATTGAGGTCGACGACCTTCCAGAGCAGATCGCTGTTCGCATGCAAAAGCGTGAGCGTCTAAACCAGACCTCAAGCGCTTACCCGGTTTCCCTGCCGATTACTCACACCATTGAAGCAGTTCGTGCTCACTACCCAAATCTTGAGGCAGACATCGCCACCGGCGATGAGGTGGCGGTAGCCGGTCGCATTATGTTCTTGCGCAACACTGGAAAGCTCTGCTTCGCAACGTTGCAGGCTGGAACCGGTGAGCGCATCCAGGCCATGATTTCGCTCGACAAGGTCGGCGAAGAATCGCTTGAGTTGTGGAAAGAGCTAGTTGATCTAGGTGACCACGTCTTCGTGCGCGGCGAGGTAATTACCTCCAAGCGCGGTGAGCTAAGCATCCTGGCCGAAGAGTGGCTGATGGCTGCTAAGACCATTCGTCCGATGCCTAACCTGCACAATGAGCTGGGCGAAGAGTTCCGGGTTCGTCACCGCTACATCGACTTGATTGTTCGCGACCGCGCTCGTGAGGTTGTAAAGATTCGCTCCGAGGTAATGCAGTCGCTTCGCAATACTTTTGCTAACCGAGCATTCATGGAGGTTGAAACTCCAATGCTTCAGGTGGTGCACGGTGGTGCATCTGCTCGACCATTCAAGACTCACTCCAATGCTTTTGACACCGAGCTGTTCCTGCGTATCGCTCCAGAGCTGTTCCTAAAGCGAGCAGTGGTTGGTGGATTGGAGCGCGTCTTCGAGGTAAACCGAAACTTCCGCAACGAAGGCGCAGACCGCACCCACTCTCCGGAGTTCGCAATGCTTGAGGCTTACGAGGCCTACGGTGACTACAACACTATGGCCGATCTGACCCGCGAGATTATCCAAAACGCTGCGATGGATGTCTTTGGCACACACCAGGTTGCGCTCGATGATGGCACCGAGAACGACCTTGGCGGAATCTGGCCTAAGGTTTCGATGTTCCACTCGCTTTCTGAGGCTGCGGGCGTTGAGATCACGCCTGAGACCGACATCGCCGAGCTCAAGAAGCTTGCCAAGAGCGTGGACATCGACATCGAGCACCCACTGCACGGCAAGTATGTCGAAGAGCTTTGGGAGCACTTTGTAAAGCCCGGCCTAGATCGCCCAACCTTCGTTATCGACTTCCCGGTAGACACATCGCCGCTGACCCGCGACCACCGCTCAATCTCTGGCGTGGTGGAGAAGTGGGACCTCTACATTCGCGGCTTTGAGCAGGCCACCGGTTACTCAGAGCTGGTTGACCCGGTTATTCAGCGTGAGCGCTTTATGGCCCAGATGGAGCTTGCCAAATCTGGCGATCCAGAGGCCATGAAGCTTGATGAAGAATTCTTGAAGGCCCTGGAGTTCGGAATGCCACCATCGGGCGGTATGGGTATGGGCATTGACCGCCTGCTCATGAGTTTGACCGGCCTGGGTATTCGTGAAACCATTCTGTTCCCATTGGTGAAGTAGGAGTTCTGATGACCGGTGACCTGCTGCTAGACGCACTTATTTCGCTTATCCCACCGGCCTTGGTCGGCGTGCTTTTTTGGATCATGCTGCGCTCGATTTTGCGCGCAGATAAGGGCGAGCGCGACACTTACGCCAAGATCGAAGCCGAGGAACGCGCAAAGCGCGCTAACGCCTTGGGCGAACAGCCCTAGTAGTTACCCCTTTCGCCACCTAGCATCTTCATTAGAGATTTTGGAGGTGCCAACTTGTTCGAGAAATTTACCGACAAGGCCAGACGAGTGGTCGTGCTTGCTCAGGAAGAGGCCAAGCTTTTAAACCACAACTACATCGGCACCGAGCACATCCTGCTCGGATTGATCCACGAGGGTGAGGGTGTAGCGGCCAAGGCGCTAGAAGCGCTCGGCATCAACCTGGAGCAGGTTCGCGAGCAGGTTCAAGAGATTATTGGGCAGGGCCAGCAGGCTCCATCCGGACACATCCCATTCACTCCTCGCGCCAAGAAGGTGCTGGAGCTTTCGCTTCGCGAGGCACTGCAACTGGGTCACAGCTACATCGGCACCGAGCACCTGTTGCTGGGATTGATTCGTGAGGGCGAAGGCGTTGCCGCACAGGTGCTAACCAAGCTGGGTGCAGACACCAACAAGGTTCGCCAGCAGGTAATCCAGCTGCTATCTGGCTATCAGGGTAAGGAGTCGGTCGCAGTTGGCGGCGAGACCAACCCGCAGCCTAAGGGCTCACAGATTTTGGACCAGTACGGTCGCAACCTCACCCAGGCAGCTGCCGAGGGCAAGTTAGACCCGGTGGTTGGTCGCGAGCGCGAGATCGAGCGCGTAATGCAGATTCTTTCTCGCCGCACCAAGAACAACCCAATCTTGATTGGTGAGCCAGGTGTTGGTAAGACCGCAGTGGTTGAGGGCTTGGCCCAGGCGATTGTTTCGAACAATGTTCCAGAGACGCTACGCGGCAAGCAGGTCTACACCTTGGATATGGGAAGCCTGATCGCAGGTTCTCGCTACCGCGGTGACTTTGAAGAGCGTCTGAAGAAGGTCACCAAGGAGATCCGCACCCGTGGCGACATTATCACCTTCATCGACGAGATTCACACCCTGGTTGGTGCTGGAGCTGCCGAGGGTGCGATTGACGCAGCCTCCATCCTCAAGCCAATGCTTGCCAGGGGCGAGCTACAGACCATCGGTGCCACCACCTTGGATGAGTACCGCAAGCACTTCGAAAAGGATGCGGCACTAGTTCGCCGCTTCCAGTCGGTGCAGGTCGCAGAGCCAACACCTGCGATGGCAATCAACATCCTCAAGGGTCTGCGCGACCGCTACGAGGCACATCACAAGGTCTCCATCACCGACGCCGCAATTGTCGCTGCGGTTGGCATGTCGGACCGCTACGTTTCGGACCGCTTCCTACCGGACAAGGCCATCGACCTAATCGATGAGGCTGGTGCGAGACTGCGCCTGAGCTTCCTATCCTCCCCTCCTGAGCTTCGCGAAATGGAAGACAAAGTTGCGGCTGTAAAGAAGGCCAAGGAGCAGGCAATTGCCGATCAGGACTTCGAGCTGGCAGCAGCCAAGCGCGATGAGGAGAAGAAGCTTATCGCCGAGAAGATGCGCATGGAGAGAGAATTCCGAGAGGGAAACATCGAAAAGCCAGGCGTTGTCGACGAGGGTCTAATTGCCGAGGTGCTGGCGCAGGCCACCGGCATCCCAGTGTTCCGACTGTCCGAAGAAGAAGGCGCCAAGCTGATCTTCATGGAGCAGGAGCTACACCAGCGTGTGATTGGCCAGGACTTGGCAATCGCAGCCCTTTCCAAGACCATCCGTCGTCAGCGTGCCGGACTCAAAGATCCAAAGCGTCCTTCCGGTTCCTTCATCTTCGCCGGCCCTACCGGTGTTGGTAAGACCGAGCTGGCTAAGGCTTTGGCCGAGTTCCTATTCGATGACGAAGACGCCCTGATCTCTTTGGACATGAGCGAATACGGCGAGAAGCACACCGTTTCACGTCTGTTCGGTGCCCCTCCGGGATTCGTCGGTTACGACGAGGGTGGTCAGCTGACCGAAAAGATTCGTCGCAAGCCGTTCTCGGTTGTGCTCTTCGATGAAATCGAAAAGGCGCACCCGGACATCTTCAACTCACTACTTCAGATTCTTGAAGAGGGACGTCTGACCGATGGCCAGGGTCGCGTTGTCGACTTCAAGAACACCGTGATCATCATGACCACCAACTTGGGAACCAAGGAAATCACCCGCGGTGCGCTTGGCTTCACCCTTGAGGGTGACTCCAAGAATGACTACGACCAGATGAAGGCACGTGTAAACGAATCCTTGAAGCAGAACTTCAAGCCAGAGTTCCTAAACCGTGTCGACGAAGTCATCGTCTTCCCACAGCTCACCCGCGAGGAGCTACTTCAGATTGTCGACTTGTTCATCAAGCGTCTGCAGTTGCGCCTTGACGACCGTGACCTGAAGCTGATCCTGACCTCAAGTGCGAAGGAGAAGCTAATCGAGCTTGGCTACGAGCCATCGCTTGGAGCCAGACCTTTGCGCCGAATCGTGCAGCGTGAGATCGAAGATGCTATTTCGGAGCGGATCCTCAATGGAGAAGTTAAGAACTCGCAGGACATCTTGGTTGACTTCATTTCAGGTGAGTTCACCTTCGTTTCCTCTGATCGCGCAGAGTCTGTCGTTTCCTAAGTGACCGAGAAGCTGGGGTATCAAGTCATTGAGGACCTCAGTGGCTTCGAGATTCGCCTCTACTCGCCTCACATCCTGGTGAGCACAAGTGAATCCGGTTCGATGTCTTCGGCAGGGACTCAGGCCTTTAGGCGCTTGGCGAACTACATTTTCGGGGGCAATAACTCCGGCAGATCAATCGCAATGACCGCACCGGTGCTGCAAGCTCCGAAAGAGACTGGGTTCATTACATCGTTTGTGATGCCTGCGAGCATGGCTATGGACCAGATGCCTTCAACTTCGGACCAGAGTCTGACCTTCTCCGAACAACCGGGTGGAAAGTTTGCGGCAGTTTCCTTCTCCGGTTTGGCCAATCAGGCTCTCTTCGACTCGAAGGCAAAGTGGCTCAGCGCCAAGCTCAGCGCAATGGGGGTCGAGGCAGCCGGCCCAGCAATCTTTGCTCGTTATGACGGACCGTGGACACCATTTTTCCTCCGTCACAACGAGGTTCTAATTCCACTTCAGGGCTAATTGCTCCATAATTGCCCAATGCTCTTGATTCGTTCCGCCCAGACTCTGGATGTTCCGCGCATCCAACAGATCGCAGAACCACTGGTTGCCGATCGCGTCTTGCTGGGCAAAGAGATGGTTGAGCTCTATGAGTCGATTCAAGAGTTTGTGGTTGCTGAACTAGATGGCGAAGTGGTTGGTTTTGGCGCACTTCACGTGATGTGGCAAGACCTGGCTGAGGTTCGAACCTTGGCGGTCGATGTCAATCACAAGCGTCGCGGTCTTGGTGCGGCAATGCTGACTGAACTTTTGGCCAGAGCCAAATCGCTGGGAATCCAGCGGGTATTCTGCCTAACCTTCGAAGTTGATTTCTTTAAAAACCATGGCTTTGAAACTATCTCGGATATCCCTGTCGACCAGGAGACCTATGCCGAGATGGTTCGCTCACACGACGAAGGTGTCGCTGAGTTCTTGGATTTGGCGAGAGTTAAGCAGAACACGCTGGGAAACTCCCGCATGCTCAAATACCTGTAACTAGATTTGTCTCATGCCTACCCAACAACAGCTTTACGCTCGCCGTCGCAGCGTCGCCCTACTCGCTCTTCTTGTGATTGGTGTTTGGGCATGGATTTCAATTGCCAACCCATTTAGCTCACCTGAGCCTGAGATGACCAACAGCACAAGCACAGAGTCTGCGACCGTCTCAGCCCCAGCAGCACCGGGCAGCGAGGTTCCGGTTTGTCAGCCAGGTGTGGTTCAAATCGAGGCAATGATTGGCGATGAGAAAGACACCCTCAATACCTTTAGCGCAGATCAAACCCCATTGATCTGGTATTCCATCGTGAACACCGGGTTAGAAGACTGCAGATTCAATGTTGGACTGCGCGGCACTTTCTTTACCATTACCTCGGGGGATCAGACCTACTGGTCTTCAAAGCAGTGTGACAGAGATGGGCTAAAGGACTCCGACGTAGTGTTGCCATCAAACCAGGCCGTCTCCGCGCAGCGTTCCCCATGGGACAAGGTTTACTCATCTGAGAATGGCTGCGATGCCGAGAGCAATGATCCAGTGCCAACCGGTGGTGCTACCTACAAGATCAAGGTCGAGGTCAATGGTGTGATCTCTGAGGAGAAGAGCTTCATCCTCAACTAATTGCTTGGCTGATTGCGGCCTTGACCAGTTGACCCTTTTCCCCAATTACCTTCGGGTGTCCAAGTCTGAGCGCTTCTTGACTTCGTTGCGCACCGTTTGTGACGCCTCTGATTTCGCCCGCTAAAGAGATTTCACCAAATGCCGCAATCTGGTTGGCCACCGGCTTATCTTTCACGGCTGAGGCGATCGCAATAGCGATGGCGAGATCCGCGGCTGGCTCGGTTATCTTCATGCCACCGACAGTTGAGACATAGACGTCTTTGTCTGAGACCGAAATGCCAGCTCGCCTTTCCAGTACGGCCAGAATCATTGCCACGCGTGATGAATCGACACCGTTGGTAACGCGTCTTGGCTGAGGTGCGGTGGAATGCACCACCAGTGCCTGAATCTCGGCGATTAGGGCGCGTTTGCCCTCGACCGTGACGGTAATACAGGTTCCGGAAACTGGGTTCTGAGAACCTGACACAAACAGCGCGCTCGGATCTGGAACCTCAAGAATTCCTTCACCGGTGAGCTCAAAGCAGCCAACCTCATCGGTTGGCCCAAATCGGTTCTTCAGGGTTCGGATAAAGCGCAAGGAGGTCTGTCGGTCGCCTTCGAAGTGGCAGACCACATCTACTAGGTGCTCCAGGGTTCTAGGTCCTGCGATCGAACCATCTTTGGTGACGTGGCCAACCAAAAGCAGTGGAATCCCATTTTGCTTGGCGGTGCGGATCAGATTTGCCGCCACCTCGCGAACCTGGGCCGGCATGCCGGCAACGCCATCGATGTCGCTGGAGGCGACAGTCTGAACCGAGTCCACGATGAACAGTTCTGGCTTTATGGCCTCGACTTGGCCAAGCACGGTTGCCAGGTCGGTCTCGGCAGCTAGATAGAGGTTTGGAGTCAGCGCATTAGTCCGCTGGGCACGTAGCTTTACCTGTGAGGCAGATTCCTCGGCTGAGACATAAAGCACCTTCTTGCCCTGCTTGGCTAGGCGGGATGCCACCTCCAAGAGCAGGGTCGACTTGCCCACTCCGGGTTCTCCGGAGAGCAGGATGGCAGCCCCAGGGACTAGGCCACCTCCGAGCACACGATCGAATTCACCGACCATGGTTGGCTGGCTTTGATTCTCACCGGTTTCAATCTCGGTGATTGGCCTTGCGGCTTGGGATTCGTTTAGCTTTAGCGCACGCACTTCTTTGGTAGTGCCACTGGTTTCATCCAGGCTGCCCCAAGCCTGGCATTCGCCACAGCGCCCCGCCCACTTGACGGTGGTCCAGCCACACTCGGAGCATTTGAATTCGGTTTTTTGCTTAGCCACGAATGAAACCTAACTCACACCTGCGACACCTAAACTCTTCAAACAGGCTGGTGTTGAAAGTTGAGAAGTGACAAAGAACCACAGGCATGAGTTTTGGCTGGTGTTGATGCTGTCTTTGGGCGCATCCGCAATTTGGTCCTCCATCTCGTTGATTCGCAAGTTGCTCCAGGAGGGCGGGCTTGCGCAGGCAACCGCAACGCTAAATCGCCCGCTTGCCGAAGTGCCGTGGTTAGACCTGGTTAGCCAATTGGCCAGCATCAGTTTGGCTTTAGTGCCGGTCTTGCTCGCGCTTTACTTCTTGAAGCAAGATGAGATTGACCTCGGACTCAAACCAAAACGCTCAGACATCAACCAGGTGGTCCTGGTGGCCGCCGGTGTCGGGATTCCAGGCATCGGGCTTTACTTCCTCGCGCTTGAGCTAGGGCTGACGGCCAGGGTAATCCCCAGCGCTCTCGGAGATAACTGGTGGAGCATTCCCGTGCTTTTGCTGGCAGCCATGAAGGCTGGGCTTTTGGAAGAGGTAATCGCGGTCGGTTTCTTTATGACCAAGCTCTCCAAGTGGAAGCCCGAGTTTTCTGTATGGACCTTGATCGTGCTGTCCGCCCTGTTTAGGGCCAGCTATCACTCTTACCAAGGCTTCTCGGCCTTCTTTGGAAACTTTGTGATGGGCCTTGTATTTGCTTATTGGTTTCACAAAACAAAGCGAGTAGCGCCTTTGGTGCTGGCGCACTTTTTGATGGATGCGGTTGTCTTTATTGGCTATCCGCTGGTCTTTGACTCATAGGATTTGAAAATGGACAATCTTCGCATCGCATTTATCGGCACAGGCTCTATGGGTTCGGCGGTGCTGGATGGCCTGCTAGCCGCGGGTCACCCCAAGTCGCTGATCTCTGCCACCACCAGAACTGAGGCCAAGGCTAAAGCGCTGCGCGATCGAGGCATCAGCGCACTGGCTGGCGAGACCTCACCAGACGCCAATGCCTTGATGGCAGGGGATGCGGACCTGATTGTCCTTGGAGTAAAGCCCTATCAAATCGTTGATGTGCTAACTGAGCTAAAGGGTGAGATCGGCAAGAATGCGGTGGTCATCTCGATGGCTGCCGGCATTCAATTGAAAACCATGGCCGCTGTCCTAGACGAGAACCCAAACATCATTCGAACCATGCCAAACACCCCAGCCTTGGTCGGCAAGGGAGTAACAGGACTTGCCGCTGCTGGCTCCGCATCTCAGGACGCGGTCGATGCCGCCAAAGCTTTGTTTGAGGCTGTCGGATCAGTGCTGGTTATTCCTGAACAGCAGATCGATGCACTTAGTGCCGTTTCCGGATCTGGCCCTGCGTGGGTTTACTACATCATTGAGCAGTGGGAGAAAGTCGCGGTTTCCCAGGGATTCAGCGAAGAAGACGCCAAGCTATTGGTGCGGCAGACTCTGGCCGGCTCCGTTGAGCTGCTGGAATCATCCGGCGAAGAGCCAGCCGAACTTCGTAGAAAAGTGACTAGTCCAGGCGGCACCACTGAGCGCATCATCGCCACAATGGAGCAGGCTGACCTGCACGGCATTTTTGCTCAGTCACTAAACGCGGCGGTGGCAAGGGCTAGGGAAATCGCTAACTCTTGAAATTCAGGGATAGTCTTATTCCATGGCAGACATCTTTGAAGCAATTGCAGATCCAACTAGACGCGTGCTGCTTGAGACGCTTCTAGATTCTCACCTCACCGGCGGTAGCGGAGAACTCACCGTCACTGAGCTGGTTGAGCGCACCAAGTTGGGACAGCCAACCGTTTCCAAGCACCTCAAGACCCTCCGCGAGGTCGGCCTTGTTGCTGCCCGCGAGGACGGCCAGAAGCGTTTCTACTCAGTGGTCCCAGAGCCACTCGAGGAAATCGAAGACTGGATGATCAACTTCCTGTCGCTCGGCTTTGATGCCGAGGAGGAAGAGGGCGATGAGATCGCGCAGACCCTCGGCGCCGCCGGAGAGAAGCTAGGTCACTGGCTCACAGAAAAGGCTGGATGGCTCGGGGAGCAGCTCAAGCAAAAGGCAGATGAGCTTGATATCGATGTTGACCCTAAGGAGCTAGGTCACCGCCTAGGTCGCAAGCTTGCTGACGCCAAGGTTGAGGCAGCCAAGAGCGCTAAGGACTTCGAGAAGATCGCTCGCGACAAGGTCGAAGAGGTTGTTGACGAGGTAAAGGCCGAGGCTAAGCACTTGGCAACCGAGGTCAAGAGCAAGGTCAAGAGGACTAAGTGACCCAAGATCAGGACAAGCTTCGCGAGTTTGCTCGCAAGCAGCTAAAGAAAAAGCAAGAGTTCAAGCAGTACCTATGGACCTACGCAGGTGTTAGTGCCCTAGTGTCCGGAATCTGGTTGGTAACAACTCCCGAGGGCTACTTTTGGCCAATCTGGGTCATCTTCGGCATGGGTGTGGGAGCAATTTTCGCAGGCCTAGACGCGTACGGAAGACTCGGCTCCAAGCCAATTACCGAAGCGGATGTTGATGCAGAGGTTGAGCGCCTCAAGCGTAGGGGCTAAACTTCTCAGGTTGTCCAATCGGACAGTAACACAAGCTTTGTGAGGTTTTCGTGGGTTCAATTATTAAGAAGCGCCGCAAGCGTATGTCTAAGAAGAAGCACCGCAAGCTTCTGCGTAAGACTCGCCACCAGCGTCGCAATAAGAAGTAAATCTTCTCTAAAACCCGCCTTCGGGCGGGTTTTTTATTTCTTGAGGTCGCGCTTTCTGAACTGCTGAATATCCCATCCGGCAGCCTCGGCGTAACGCCTAAGGACCTTGTCCGGGTTCACCGCTACCGCGTGACCGACCAAGGTCAGAAGCGGCAGGTCGTTAACTGAGTCTGAGTATGCGAAGGACCGCTTCAGTGAAATCCCACGTTCTTTAGCCAGTTTCTTGGCTGCCTCACGCTTTGCTTTACCATGCAGCGGCTCACCGACCAGCTCCCCGGTCAATACGTCGCCATCGTGGCCAACCACTGTTCCAAGTGCTCCAGTGGCGCCTAAGTCGTCGGCAATCTTTTGAACCAGTTCGATCGGCGCAGCGGAGATTAGCCAGACCTCGCGACCCTGAGCTAGGTGTTCCCTGAGGGCAGCAACCGCTTCTGGCCAGAGCCTGGGCTTGATCTCTGATTCGTAAACCGTGTCGATCAGCTCTCTGAGCTCGGCCACCGGGTGACCTTTAGTGAGCTGAAGTGCGCGATCTTTAAAGTCAGCCATCTTCGAGTTCTTCTCACCGCGGCGGATGAACATCACCTGCTCCCACATGAAGCGCCAGATGTCTCGGCGCTTGACGGTGCCGCCAGCAAATGCCACCTTGCCGAACAGGATAGAGGTGGAGCCGCGGACCAGGGTGTTGTCGACGTCAAAAAACGCAGCCTCAATAGTGGGCTTTAGGTCTTCTGGCTCGGGCACCGGCTTAGTCTATTCCGCCATTGAGAGGACATAGGCTTTATGTGTGCCAGAACAAGTTCACCTAACCCTCGTAGTGCGCCAGGGTTGCCACCTCTGTGAAGTTGCGGAGAGTGACTTGGCCAGGGTGTTGGGCCGCTTTAGTTCGGAATATCCAGACACTGGCTATGAAGTTGAGCTAGTTGAGATGGATTCAAAGCCGGAGTTTGAGAAGTACACCGATGAGATACCGGTGTTGCTTATAAACGGCAAACAGGCGGCGTTCTGGAGAATTGACGAAGATCGAGTTTTTGAGCAGCTGAGGAAAATGGCATGAGAAAAGTAGTGTTCTGGATTATCAAGAATTTCTGGTTTCCAATCCTGGTAGCTATTCTCGGCTCGTTGGCCAAGAAGCACACCTGGGCAGCCAAGGCGCACGTTGCCTTGAAAAAAGTTCCTCTTTAATTGTTGTATTTTTACTACATAGCATTTATGCTACATCCATGGGTCGTAAACCAAAGTCTGAAGAAGAGCGGGTAGCTAACCGCATCGAAGAACTGCGCACCCTATCCGGACTATCTCGGCAAGAGCTCGCCGAGCAGGTCGGAGTTCACTATCAAACCATCGGTTACATTGAGCGCGGCGAGTACTCACCATCTCTGGTGCTGGCACTTCGCATCGCCTCAGTTTTAGGGGCCAAGGTCGAAGAGATCTTTTGGCTGGATGAGGAACAAGCATGAACGAGCTATTAGTAGTTTTCTATCTCTTGGCGACTTTGGCCATTGCCTATCTTTGGTTCTACCCAAAGGTGATCGGCGACAACGTCAAGGCAATGATTTGGACGGACTTTGTCGTCACCGCCATTCCGGTTGCGATTTCGGCAATTTTGTTCTGGGAATCCGATCCAGTCTTCAGCCTCTTTGGCTGGGAGCTGAACTGGTTCTTCTTCACTGTGATTGTGATGGTTGCCATCGAGATGCCAATCTTCTTGCTCTACCTGAAGGCACGTGGTCTCAGTTCCAAGTATTGGGAGGCAGCGTTTGGATTAGCACCTAAGGGCTCCCCAGACGCCGGTTGGGCAACCGCCTCTGTGAAAGAGGTTGAGAAGCAGCTCAATGACACCAAGTGGGACGGCCTAAGAACCCCAGGGGCGAAGCGATTCCTTATGATCAGTTCAAATGTTGTGATCCTCTTTGGAACCGGGTTCTTGGTTTCAGTGGGGGACAACGTTTGGTCGGCATATTCGCTTATTCACATCCTGCTGATTTTCGTCAGCTGGTTCCTGCTGCGTCAATCGGTTCGTTTAATCGCCGACGCACCCGAGGAAGCGCTAGATGAGCGCATGATCAGGCAGCGTGACCGCAGCTACCTAGTTGCCTATCGTTGGCTGGCCGCGGTTGGCGTGGCTATGGTCACCGCCTTGATGGTTTTCGCGATCTTTACCGATGCTCAAACCAGCTCGGACGGCTTCAATTACCAGTTGGCATTCACCTGGCCTCAGGTTCAGGCAATCTTCTGGTTGGTCATGGGTTACGCACTGATGTTGCCTTCGATGGCGATGATTTCACTCGAGCTTAGAAAGCAGAAGGCCTAATCGATGCCAATGGAGATTTGGATTGCGATTTTTGCCGGATTAGCAGTGGTTATATTCAGCAGTTTCGCAGCGGGAAAGAAGGGGAATGATGACGACGAAACCAAGGGATAACTTCCCAGATGTTCTCAGGGGCTTTGCGCTGTTTGGCATTGCCATGGTCAACATCCAGTTCTTCTCGATCAGCACCTTCAACGGGGCAGAATCGCTGGATCTTTCCCAGCCTGAGAACGGCACCGTGGCGTTCATTATCTGGTCGCTATTTCAGGCGAAGTTCTACCTATTGTTCTCGTTCCTCTTCGGTTACTCGGCTCACTATGTGATCAAGTCAGAAAAGAGCAACCGCAGCCGCTGGATTGGGCGTTCGATCGGACTATTAGTTTTGGGCGCTATCCACTTGAGCTTCTTCTTCCATGGCGACATCCTGTTTCTCTACGGAGCATTTGGTCTGCTTCTGACAGCCTTCTACTTCCGCAAGGACAAGACGCTAAAAATCTGGGCATGGGTCATTTACATCGTCACAGCGCTCTTATTTGTGGCACTGGCCCTGCTGACGTACGTGGGCGAGCTTTACTTTGCCTCCAAGGGAAAGACTCTCCCAGCAGAAACAAGCATCGACATTCTCGATGTGGCGTTAGCTAACGGCAGCTTCTTGGAGATTGCTGCCGCCAGAGTTGAGCTTTGGTCGATAATGGCCGGCCAGGCATTCTTACTTCAGGGACCTTTGGTGTTCATGGCGTTTCTAGTTGGCGTGCTGGTTGCCCGCAGAGGCGGCCTAGCAGAGAGCGTATCTAGACCGCTGATGACGAGCTTTGCCGCCTGGGGTTTGACGCTTGGCCTGAGTATTCAGATTGTGGCAGCACTCATGTTCATCCAGAGCACACAAATGGAGACCTTTGGCAATGCGGTGTATCTAGGTGCGATTGCTTTGAATTTCCTAAGCGCGCCACTTATGTCAGCGGGGTTGCTCGGTGGACTTTGGCTACTCTCCCAGAAACTCAAGCTCACACTGTTGAGTGCGGCGGGTAGGCACTCGCTGAGTATTTACCTCGGCCAGTCACTGGTTTTCTCCACACTGTTCTCCGCATGGGGATTCGGCCTATTCGCAGAGGTCTCCTTGCTGGGTGTGGTTTTAATCGCAGCCTGGACCTGGTTCTCGTTGGCTCTGCTGGCGCAGATCAACTCTCGTTATAACCGACGCGGGCCCATGGAGGCCCTGCTGTCAAACTTCAGCAAGCTATTTGAGAGGAAGCAATGAACCTAGAACAACTTGGACTACTAGGCATCTTCATCGCCGGCGCTATTCCATGGTTTGAGGCCAT
>CAZKLA010000013.1:0-27847 GCA_964553455.1 uncultured Aquiluna sp.
TTCCCACCAAAATTTCTTGGAACAAACTAACTATCTCTTGATGCAAAATATTTCCATTAATGGCATATGAAACTGTGTCTGAGTTTATTGATATAGTAAAGTTATCTCCATTAGTGGAATTTACAAATGTCATTAATGGTCTATCAAGTTCTATATCGTCTTCTATTTCAAATATTGCATATGTTGAAGAAATGGCGTCATTCAAAACATTTAAAGAAGGAAAGTTAAAGTAAGCCTGCTCAACATAATTATTTCCAGCATTATTCCAAACATCGTCTTCTGGACTTGATGATCCATAGTCTACATTTGGTCTAAATGTAATAAAGTTTGGATGATTTCTTTCTGGATATTCTAGGGTATTGACATAATAATTATCTTGATACCATTCTTGCAAATTTCTGCCACCAATATTTATAATTGGTAAGGAATAGTTTGGCACCGATAGGTAGTCTCTGGTTGCATCAAGGTTATTGAAGTATCCAGCATCCCATCTATAAACATCTGGATAAATAACGCTTGCACCGTACTGAGATGTTGTAAAGTCAATCGTTGTCGGTGTTCCAAAAAATGAGTCATCTATAGATTGAATAGAAGGAGTTCCTTGTCCATACACAAATCTTCTTTTAGCGACAATTTCTGATATAGGATATGGATATATTGATATGCAATCTATTTGAAACATAGATACTTCTGGATAAGAATAGACGCCCCACCAATCCCTGTCATTGGGAAGATCTATTGTCTTTCTGTCAAACGGAATGTCTATTACAGTTTCTCCATTAATCATTAATGTTGCGTTGCTTTCTTTAATGATAACGTGTATAAGCATTGGCCTATACCATTCTGCTATACAATGAGAACCTATTTCATTTCCAATTACTAGGGTTATGAATCCTTCTTTGACATATATTCCATCATTTGTAGATACTGGACCAATAATTTTTTTAGCAATGGTTGTTTGTGGATCTAACTTTATCCACATTTCCAAGGAATATGCTTTATTTCTTCCAGATTCATTTAACATTCCCTTGCCAGGAAAAATAAATGAAGGAAGGTTGACTCCAGAGGCGTAGAGTTTTGTTGATTGTGGTGTGCCAAAGACCATAGGGAACCCATCATTTTTTGCCAACAATTCATTATTTCTAACAATATGGTATCCGCTATCTGCCAAAATTCCATACTGGTCTGATGGTATTCCATATAAAGAAGTGAATCCTGCTGATTCTGGCAACTCTTGTTTTGTGCTACCTAAACTTTCATAACATGTCGTTTCAGAATTTTGACCAATCGATAGACCCTGCATAATAATTGTTCTTGATGCAGTGTCTCCACCAGTTGAATCTGCAAAACTAATCTGAATGAACATCCTTATTGATCCTGACCAACTACTTGGTACTGAATACACTCTATTAAAGTTGATCCATGATTCAGAATCTGGTGCATAAATTTCTTCAGAGATTACTTCTTGTGGATTTGATAAAGCGTCTAAATACCTATATCCAACCTTAAACCAGTTGATGAATGTTGGATTCTGATAAAGAAAAAGATTTATGCAAAATGTGTCAACGCCTAGATTGGTATCTGTAAGAGAGAATAGATCAGGGCTTTCTGCTTCAACAACAACTGGAGAAGTTGTATTTGACGTTATAGAGGAAGATACCTCTCCATAAAATGGAGAAGAAATTTCTGGAAGCATTGGAGTATCGTCATAGGTTGCATTTGTCAATGTCCAATTTGAAAAAAGCCTATCGTTATTGTCTATAAGTGATAGATAGTACACTTGCTCATCTAAGGGCCAGAGTGCTATTGGATGCTCTGCAAAAACCTTATCGGCGTACTGATTTCCTATGATCGCCATATCTCTTATTATAGCAAGAGCGGGGTACTGTTAATTAGTACCCCGCCCTGCCATACCTCCCTATTTAAGCAGTTTGAACCAAATCAACTACATCACAAGCACCAGCAGTGCAAGCAAGTTCTTGAGATCCTGTCGTGGTATCTTCTAGTTCATAAAGAGGCAATGATTCCCAAGGAATTCTCTTTGGCATTGAAGCAAGTGCCTCTTGATATTCCTTTTCAGAAATTGGTTGGTATGGAGCCTGCTTATATGAATGCTCTGATGCAGGTAGGAAAGATACGCCACCAATATAGTCAAAATTCTTGTATACCCAAGAGGCTACATCTACCCATTCATCTTCCTTAACATTAATTGTGACAGATGGATTGTGCTCTGTCCAATGTGTACGATATGTCTTCCATACCTCAAGATGTTCGATAGCAGATAGATCATCTGTAACCACTGCATTCTTTGGTGCAGCAATTGGAAATGAAAATACAGTAGTTGCATCTGGCTTCATTACGTCTGGCTCGTTTGGAACACCAAAGTCCTTTAAGAATTGTGTTAAAGGATCTTTGTTGTCTGCACGAACGGTACGAATGTAGTGCTTTGAATACCATGGGTGAATACCAGAAGAAACACCAGTCAACTGAGAAACAGTCCCAGATGGCTTAACTGTTGTTATAGCAGCAGAATGTTCGATGCCAAGTCTGTCTGCTTCATCCATATTTACAGATACTGCTAGACCACGCATCTCATCAAGCATATTTGCAAGATCCTTGTGAAGGGTTCCAGTCAACTTATTTCCAAAGATTCCTGTTAGGGATACACCAAGAAGTCTTTCCTCCTCCGTATTGTCCTTCCAAGTCTTACGGATGTACTTAAAGTTGCTCAATGTTGACTGCCAAGTTCCTAGAATCGTTGCAATACGAACCTTTTCAAATAGATCATCAACAGTGTCATTCGCATCAATGACAACTTCAGTTAAATTACAGAATTGGTTTGGACGAAGAAGAATCTCTCCACATGGGTTGGTCCCCATAACCTTGCTTGCATCACGACGACCAAACTTCTCAATGTGCTTTCGAACAGAATCCATGTTATAGATGCCTCGCTCGCCAGACTTTGACTCATACAAGTTGCGCCACTCACGAAGGAACTGCGCTACATTTGGCTTTGCATTATATACCGCTGAGTTGTTCGCAAGCGCACGTTGTGGCTCCTGCTCCCACCACTGACCGCTCTTAGCCTTTGCCATCTCAAAGTCGTCCAAATTAGAAAGTGAAATAAGTGCTGAACGACGAACGCCTCCAACAACAACTACCTCGCCAATCTTACACATAATATCGTGGGCCTCAATTGGCTTAAGACGACGACCCTTGGCAATGCGGAACTGCTCAACAGTAAAATTAAATAGATCATGAAGTGGCTCTGGACCTGATGCACGACCACCGAAAGTCTTAAGGCGTGCTCCTGCTGGACGAACCTTTGACATATCCCATTCTGGAATCTGGCCTGTTACCAAAAGACCAATGAGTTCCTTGTATGCCTTTGCCCATCCCAACTTTGAATCTTCAACAACAATGGTTGTGTTTGTTGGATAAAATTCTTCTGAAATTACAGGAAGTTGTGCAACGTACTTCTGTTCTACTGAGAATCCTACACCAGTTCCATTCATAAGGATGTACATTGCCTCGTCAAAGGCTCTGAGGCTGTCTACCGCAATAAATGAGCAATTGTATGCCGCAATATTATCGCGCTCTAGCGCTGGTCCTGCGGTCATCATCGCACGCATAGAAGGCATAACTTTATGATTTAAGATAGCATCTCTTACCTGAGCAAACTTAATATCCTTTTCATCATACTTGTAATTCTTTACAAGATGATTCTTCATGAAGTCCATGTAGCGATCTACAGTTTCCACCCACGTTTCTCTGCGACCCCTATCCTCTAACCAACGAGAGTATCTTGAGACATGAATAAAGTTTCTGTACGGATCAGAGATTGATCCGTTTTCGTCAATAAATGACATAAATAACACCATCCTTTTGAAATTATAATAAAGATTATTGTAGCAACTTATTGTTTAATCCGCAATACGGACTGAGTGATTTTTTAGTGAAAAATATAACATTTTTGTTACAAATTATGTAATCTTATACCATTCACTTGTACCATTTGTATAGCCTGGTGCTGGATTTAAAAATGTGTATGGGCTACCAAAAAATCCCATGCAGTCTCCACCGTGACGAGTTCCAGCGCACCCTGTATATGGACTGCATCCATACTGAAATGGAGGGGGGGCAACAACATATGTAAATGTATAAGACTTTCTTTCAACCAAAGTGGATGGTGCGTTAGTCACACCCTTAATTGATCTGTTTGTAATTGTTCCAATACTATTTGCATTAGATAGACTTACTGATGAATTTCCAGATCCAAAGGTCAAGGTTCCAGCCGTTACTGAAGAAACAGAAGAATAGTTTGCAGTTGAATCTGCATTGGTAATATTAAATACACCAGTAGTATTGTAAGTGATCGTAGGTTTTGGATTAACGTATCTTCCGCCGCTTGCGGCTGCTGACCCTACTGCTCCAATAATCGGCATATCTTCTCCTTAAGAATATTATACATTATGCTGCTAGATCGCCTACGGCAATCCAAGTATTTGATGCAGTTTTAATTAGGGTTGCTGAAGACCATCTAGTTCTAAGTTTTAATCCTGGAGTTCCATTAACGGCAACAGTTCCAAAGGGTCCACTATCTCCAACAATTGTTGTTTGTCCCGTTCCTGCTTGAACAATAATTATTTGAGTCCCTATTGGGATGTTTGCTTCTCCAACTCCATCAAAAGGAACCATGACGGTGTTTGCAGAAGATGAATTCATCTGTATCAAATCTGCTGAATCTGCTCTAGAAAGAATTTTTAATGATGTTGTATCAGTAAATACAGAAACATTTAGTGGAGAATAAACTAATGGAAGTTGAGTGGCAAAAATATCATCTAATCCATCAACATCAGAAGTTTCAATTTGTTGCCATGACGCCACCGTTCCATTAGATTTTAAGAATAATCCATTTGCACCTGCCTGACTTGGAAGAGTAACAAAATTATCTAATTCGTTTTGCACATATGCTGTGGTTGCAATTTGAGTCGTATCTGTTCCTAAAGAAGCGGTTGGTGCTGTTGGTACTCCAGTTAGTGCTGGCGATGATAGTGCAGCATATGTAGAAGATGCAACAGATGACTTTAAGTATCCTTGATTTACCACAAACTGTGTTGTAGCAATCTGAGTTGTGCTTGTATCGCTTGCCGCTGTAGGAGCAGATGGTGTTCCAGAAAAAGTAGGGGAGGAAATAGGAGCCTTAAGCAATAATTCTGTCTCTACTGCCGTTGCCAAATCTTCAACGTCAGATGCTACGTTGACGGAATCTGTTTGAAGGGGATAGGGCAATAAGTATGTTGGTGTAAGACCGCTAGCCATATTACGATTATACCATTAGGCTAAATTGTGTCACCAGACATGACCCATGTATTGGCTGCTCTCTTAATAAGAGTAGCCATGGACCATTGCGTTCTAAGGGTAAGTCCAGGCGTAACATTTATGGTGACAATCGATGGAAGAAGTGTCATTCCTTCTACCGTTACTGATCCAGTGCCAGTTCTTAATACGACAATGTATGTACCTATTGGAAAGTTGACAACAGAATCTGTTGGAATTGTTAAAACAGTTGCAGATGATGAGTTCATCTCAATCATTTTGCTTTGATCTGATAAGGCTAAAGTATATGAAGAGTTTCTAACATTTGTTCCAATTGTCTGAATTGGGGTAGACAGTGTTTTATTGGTTAATGTCTGTGTTCCAGACAGTGTGGCTACCTCTGCCATAGATGATCCATCAAAAGAAAATACAGCACCAGAATTTGAAACTCTAGCCACAGTTCCTGCACTTGTTCTCCATTGTTGCAAGTCTGCTGTTTGTCCTACCACGCCTTGCAAAATGAGTGGTGTTACAGATGTTGTTGATGGCTGAATTAGATTTCTTGTTGCTGGAGTGTCATTTGATGAAGGAATAGCCTTAATGTATGTAGAAGAAAGGCTTGCACCAACTGTACTTTCTAGCGATGTTAGTCTTGCATGAACAGATGCTGGAGTTGGTGATACTCCAGCGTAACCTAATGAATTTTGTATTGATGTAGTTGTTGAATTAAGAGAAGTAATGTGATGTTCAATGCTGTTTGGCAAAATAGATCCTGTAAGACCTCCAGTATGATAATACTTAAAGGCCTCTACGATAGATGCATCGTCAGAAAGTGCTGGAATTGTGACGGTATAGTTCGTCCCAATGTTCTGTGTCAATCCTAATCACCGTTTTAATTATATCATTTAATCAAATACAACAAAGTAAGAAATGTTCATGGTGTTTGCTTTATGAGGTGACTCTGTGTGAATCCATCCCAATACGTCACCCTCATTAAAGAAAAGAGGTAGATCAGACCAATCCTTGGTTACACCTATATCGTCTGCCTCGCCATTTGCGCTAAGTAAGTATTCGTCTTGCGTCTTACCATTTAAATATGCTTTAAATGTTGTTGTTCCGATCACAAATGCCCCAGAAAGAGTTGCATAAAACATTCTTCCTGATCTTGGCATTCTTAGACCCTTGCCTGTTATAGAACCGTTACCATAGGACATGATCTGACCTACTCCACCATACCCGTTTCTTTCGCAGGTATACTGAACAACAGTTCCACTAAGTTTATTGAACAAACTTTTTGTCATTATTCAGCAGGGTTTTCAATAACAGGAGAAACAAACTCATCAAGTTCAGCATCATAGCGGTCACCGATCCCACTGTACTTGGATCTAAAGTTTGAGTTGTAACTTGTCTGCTTCCAAACTCCATCTAATCCAATTGACTTAATGAAAGCCTGACCTACAGCCTCTGACTCAGGAAAATCAAGATCTCCGCAATCCTTGTTGTCTACAACAATTACTTGCTCAACGATTCCATCTGAATTAATCTTTGCAAAATGTGCCATTTTAATATCCTCCTCTATAATTTATTTTTAGTATTTTAGCATATGACATTAATTTCTAGCAACTCTTATTATTACGATGCCAGAGCCACCAGCAGATGACGATGTGCTCCAGCCAGAACCGCCACCACCGCCAGTGTTTGCAGTACCAGCGACGCCAGTTGTCGTGTTACCAGCGCCGCCTCCTCCGCTACCACCTGTGCCTCCTGATGACGAACCAGCGCCGCCTCCTCCGCCAGCATAAATAACAGATGTTCCTGTGATTAAGGAAGCACGTCCAGCGCCGCCAGCGCCGCCGTTGTTGGCCGTGGCGTTGGCTCCATTCGCTGAAGCACCCCCTCCTCCGCCTTGAGCATTAGAGGCTCCAATTCCACCAGCGTTACCCAATGTTGAAAATCCTGCACCGCCACTTCCAGAGATTGACCCGCCTCCACCCGAACCACCGATGTTACCATTATAAAGGAGAGCATTAGAGCCATTTCCCCCATTACCACCACCAGGAGCAATGTACGGACCAAGCCTTGAAGAGCCACCACTAAATCCGATGCCTCCATTTGTGGAACCGCCAGCACCAATTATTATGGTTTCGGTGCCCGTTGATAAATAAACCGAAGATGCCTCAAGTACGCCCCCCCCACCTCCAGCAGCCGCGCCGCCTCCACCAACAATTAATACGTCAGCAAAGCCAGCAGAGGCTACCGTAATAGATCCTGATCCAGTAAACCTATAAACATCATAAATAGTTCCACTTGTACCATTAGTTCCATTACCAGTATAAGAAGTAATTGTTGGAGATCCTGTTGTATTAGATATTGTGGCAAACGTTCCAATTGTTACTTGTGCTAATGGATAACGGACAATGACAACTCCTGATCCTCCTGCACCCCCTGCATTGTCTGCGCCGTTTCCACTTCCTGATGCACCACCGTTTCCAGTATTGCTGGCTCCTGCGGCACTACTTCCGTCAGAGCCTCCAGAAGCATACGTCACAGAAGATCCAGAAATTAAAGATGGCAATCCAGGTCCACCAGTTCCACTTGTTGGTGTTCCTCCTGCTCCTGCACCAGATCTTCTTGAAGCATCTCCTCCAGCAAATCCAGTTGCAGTAATGGATGGGCCTGCAATTCCATTTCCAAAGTTTCCTCCAGCAGCCCCACCTCCGTTTGCTCCACCACCTCCGTTTACAGAGTTAAATGCACCTCCACCTCCGCCGCCACCTATTGAACTTATGAGAGATGCAAAAGCAGAGGGGTTTCCAGCAGATCCAGCGTTCCTTCCACTTCCAGCAGCCCCTCCAGATCCCACAACTACAGAATGTGTCCCAACTGGCAACCTATAATTTATAAAAGTAAATCCTCCAGCGCCTGCTCCGCCACCATTTCCTTGATTGAGGTATCCTCCTCCACCGCCGCCGCCTCCTCCGACTACTAAAACATCAACATTTCCTCCACTTTGAACATTTAAAGAAGATGTTGAATTAAATGTATGAACTCTATAAGTAACTCCATTTATTCCGTTTGCACCATTTCCAACATATGTGCTTTCTGTTCCACCAGTGGCAGATACAATTGTTGATACTGGCTGCGCTGGATTTTTTGTACGGAAGATTACAACTCCTGAACCACCAGCGCCTCCGAGTGTTGAAGTAGTTTCTGCACGGGTTCCTCCACCGCCTCCGCCTGTGTTAGCGACTCCTGAGACTCCGTTTTGACCACTAGCGCCACCAGCGCCTCCACCTCCAGAACCACCGCTACCAGCAGTGGTTCCACCACCGCCTCCGCCACCTGCGCGAACTATAGCAGAGCCAGTAATCAAGTTGCTGGCACCTGCGCCGCCGTTGCCCGCGATGCCACTAGTAGCATTAGCGCCTGCTGCCGCAGCGCCTCCACCGCCACCTCCACTGTCAAGGTTACCTTGTCCACCATTACTTCCAATCCCAGTTGTGCCGACACCACCAGAAAAGCCCACATCGCCTCCGCCAGCCCCCCATCCTGACTCTCCGCCGCCGCTGGCACCATTCAGGCCACGATTAGAGTAACCAACAAGGGAGGTGCTAATTCCTACACTAGCACCACCGCCTCCACCAGGGCCAAAGTATGATCCTAATTGCGACGTTGCTCCATTGTTTCCAGAAACCCCGTACACGCCTGTAGAAGTAAGTTGAGCGCCTGCTCCACCAGCACCTATAACTACAGGAATATCGCCACTTTGCAGATAAGCATTTGAAAAATAAACGTGCCCTCCAGCGCCTCCGCCGCCGCCACGGGCCACCCCACCACCACCTCCTCCACCTACAACCAAAGCCTCAACAATGCCAGGGGAATCAACAGTTATTGATCCAGATCCATTAAATTGATAAACAGTGTAATCTCCCACGGTGGTTACAGTAGGTGATCCAGTTGTAGAAGATATTGATGCCCATCCTGATTGAAAGTTTGCAGGTATTGGAATAAGTGCATTGGGATAACGGATTATGACTATTCCACTTCCGCCGACCCCTCCAGCAGACGATGCGTTTCCACCACCACCGCCGCCTCCTGTGTTGGCTGTACCAGACACCCCTACTCCTGTAGATGATCCATTTCCACCTCCTCCGAGTCCTCCAATTCCTGCTGTTCCTCCACCGCCACCACCGCCTCCGCAATAATGTGTAGAAATATTGTTTATATTATTAACAACACCTATACCACCATTTCCACCTGTATTTCCGCTATTATTAGTTCCAGCAGCGCCAAGTCCTCCTCCGCCGCCTCCAGCACGAAAAGTGGTTCCATCTGAACCCCCATTACCTCCAGAGAATCCTAGAATTCCTGCTGATCCATATCCTATAGAAGAGCCAGGAAGTGATCCGCCTCCTCCGCCACAAGCGCCAGTGCCTCCATTTAAATTGTCAGCAGCAGCAGATCCACGACCTCCACCACCGCCTCCAATAGCAACAATTCCAGAAAAAGATGATGATTGTCCAGAGCCTCCTCGTGGTCCCAGTGTCGCTTGGCTAACACCACCTGCTCCAACTACTACTGGGTATGAGCCTATAGAAACTCCTATAGTTCCTGTAAGCAATGCTCCGCCGCCTCCGCCCCCGCCCTGAATATCTCCACCTGCGCCTCCGCCACCCACGACTAAATATTCAACATCTCCACCACCTGCATACACATTAAAAACACCACTTGAAGTAAAAGTGTGGCAAGTATAAGAAACCCCGCCCTGAGTAAATGTAGTAATTGTTCCACCAGTAGCACGAATAACTCCAGACGGATTTATATTTCCTACTTGTGGGTTAGATACATTGGAGATTGCCATATTTTCCTCATAATAAGTATATCATCAGGTTGCATATCTGATTACTACAATTCCACTACCACCGTTAGTAATGGCGAAACCGCCACCGCCACCTCCGCCTGTGTTGGCAGTTCCATTGGTCTGCAAGGTGCTATTTGAGCGACCACCAGTACCGCCACCGCCAGAACCACCAGAGCCAACAGTGCCAGTCGTATTGTTTACGCCTCCTCCTCCACCACCAGCGTATATAATGGAAGTTCCAGTAATAGTGGATGCCCTCCCCGCGCCGCCGTTGCCGCCAATGCTTGTACCGCCAGCAGTTCCATCACCGCCAGCACCACCACCTCCACCACCACTAGCGTTTCCAGCGGAAGATCCACCAGCCCCACCGTTACCACCTTGAGCGGCAAATGTCGTTAGGCCACCAGTCCCGCCAGAGGTCCATCCACCCGAGGCGCTACATCCGTTATTGCCACCGTTCGTGGCTCCGTTGATGTATCCAGCCCCGCCGCCTGCGGTGAGGAAGGTTCCGATGCTTGATGAGTTTCCTTGCTGATATGACGTGCCTCCTGCCCCGACCACAATAGAGTAGGAGCCTGCATTTAGAAATACGTTGCTCGCCTCGTTGAACGCCCCAGCGCCTGCACCTGTAAGGTATCCACCACCACCGCCACCAACTACAAGAAAATCAACAAAACCACCTTGTGTTACTGTAAAAGTAGAAGAAGATGTAAAGGAATGCACTCTATAATTCTGTCCAGAAATTCCATTTGTACCATTTCCAGTATATGTTGTTTCTGTGCCACCACTTGCTACTACTGAAGAACGAGCATTTCTATTTGAACGAATTACACGGATGATCACAATACCACTACCACCAGATCCTCCAGCGGCGCTTTGATATGCGGCCCCGCCGCCACCTCCTGTATTTGTTGTACCAGATGGTCCAACAGCACCACTTGAAACTCCTCCTGCGCCGCCGCCGCCTGATCCGCCTGAGCCAGATCCACTTCCACCAGTTGCACCTCCTCCGCCACCATAGGTAGCAGATGTTCCATTTATTAGAGAAGTTCTTCCTGATCCACCGCTTCCACCAACTGCTCCAGATGCAGATCCTCCAACAGAACCCGCACCTCCACCACCACCGCCAGCGTTGCCTGCCGACAAGCCTCCAGAGAATCCAACACCAGTTAGCCCAGCACCGCCAGAAAGAGTGCCACCGCCTCCGCCACCGCAGCCACCTGACTGTGGAGCAGAAAGCGAAGTTATTCCAATTCCACCGCCTCCACCTGGAACTATTGCTGAAAGCCCTACAGCACTTGAACCGCCTGGTGCTCCTGCTGATCCAATGTAGTTTCCTCCACCTGCACCTCCTGCTCCTACAGTAATAGTAGTATTACCTGATGGCAACCAAACCTGTGTTTCCAATACTCCACCTCCACCACCACCTCCTGCTGAAAAGTTTTGAGTTCCGTTTCCCACAGAGCCTCCTCCGCCTCCGCCAACTACAAGCACATCAGCAAATCCAGCATAGGCGAGGGTGATGCTTCCTGATCCTGTATATCTATAAACATCATATGTAATATTGTTAGAAGTATATGTTGAGTATGCTCCAGTATGTGCAGATACCTGTGGAGAAGCAGGAGTTACCATATTTAGATTTATTGGATAACGAATTGCAACGACACCAGAACCGCCAGAACCAGAGCGTCCAACATCTGCATATCTACCCGCTCCTCCACCACCAGAATTTGCTAGACCATCGCCGCCTGCACCGTTATCAGACAATCCACCGCCATCAACTCGTACAGCAGCGCCAGCAGCACCAGAACCTTGTCCTCCTCCACCAACTCTTCCCGATGATCCAAGGCTTGGATATACTGTAAGAATTCCAGGGCCGCCATCTCCCTTGGTATTACTAACTGGTTTTACTGGAGCAGGGCCACCAGCACCGCCACCTCCACCACCAGAGAAGTTATTTCCAGAAGCGCCAGCAAATCCCATTCCAGAAGTTCCACCAGTTAATCCACTATTTGGATTACCAGGGTTTATTGAAATACCATCAGAACCACCAGTAAAAGAGTTTATTAGAGATGATGCAGTACCAACTGCACCTTGTTGGTTGGTGCCACTACGAGATGCACCACCAGCACCAACAGTTACTGTATAAGTTCCTGCATCAATATAAATATCTCTTTCAACTGCTCCACCACCGCCTCCACCTGCACCATTAGAGTTGGCTCCTACACCAAATTCTCCAGTTCCTCCAGAGGCTCCGCCACCAACAGTTAAAACGCTAACTGGACCACCAGCATTTACCGTAAAACTTCCTGTTCCAAAAAATGTATGAACCCTATAAGTAACCCCCACAATTCCATTGGTTCCGTTTCCCACATAAGTGCTTTCTGTTCCACCAGTGGCAAGAACAGATGAAACGATAGGATTCTGATTAACGTAAGCGTTACTAGCAGAACTCAATCTGCCGATAGCCATTAGGAAATCTCCGACACAAATGCATTAAAGCAGACGGTATTCGCAGATGATGATACCCTAATAAATTCTGTATTACCCAGCACAATGCCAAATGTGAGCGCAATAGTGTCATTTGCTTGTATAGTTGCATCATATACAATCCATTCGCCATTTGCAAGTGATGGCGTTCCAGCAGTAGGAGAGATGCCGATGCGATAAAGGGCTGCTGTAGAAGCAGTATTTGTGACAATAAGGGAAGATATTACGGCGGTAGTTGAAGCACCAGTACTATACAAAGTTGCATAAGTACCTGTAGATGCAGTACCTTGTACCTGTGCATTTCTATAGATTTCTGGCATATTGACTCCTATTTAATTATACTACATGCCGCCAAGAAACATAATGGTGGACTTTGCTGATCCACTTTCGGGAACAGCCCATGAAGCAGTTGTTCCATTGGTAGTCAATATCCTGCCAGCATTTCCTGACTGACTAGGAAGAGCATCAACTGTTTGCCATGAAGCAACAGACCCATTTGTTCCAAGGAACTTGCCAGACTGACCACTTTGGTTAGGCAAAGCATTAATTGCTGCGATTGCCGTTCCTACGAATTCAGTAGTTGCTAATTGAGTAGTATTGGTTCCTGCTGTAGCAGTAGGTGCTGTTGGAGTACCCGTAAAGGTGGGCGAGATTAATGGAGCCTTTGCAGCAAGATCTGTAGTAAGGTTAGTTACTTGACTTTGTGCAATAGTAATAGCATCAGATTGTCCTGCACCATGGGTAACTGCGTGAAAAGATGTTCCAGCAACAGTTCTTGCTCCCCATACCGTTCCATCCCAAATCCAAGTTTTTTCACCTACTTGGAACATTTGTCCAACGGCGGGGCTATTTGGAAAATCGATTGCCATAACTTAAATTATATCATTATACTGCAAGATCGCCAATTGCTACCCAAGCATCTGTACCGCGTTTTATAATGGTTGCTGAAGACCATTGCGCTCTTAATTTGAGGCCTGGAGTTCCATTTATAGTTACTCCTGCTGTTGCTGGTGTAATTGTAGTTTGTCCTGTACCAGTCTGCAAAACTTGAATTTGTGATCCGATAGGATATGCCACTGAGGAATTTAATGGAATGGTAAGAGTATTTGCACTGCCTACATTCATCTCAATAGTTCTATCTCTATCTGAAAGAACAGTTGTGTAAGATGCTGTTTGAGGATTAAAAACTATTTGTGTTTTTGTATCTATTAACGTTTTATTAGTTAATGTTTGTGTTGCGTTCAATGTAACAGTGTCTGGATTAGATAATGCTAGCCAAGCAGATCCTGTATAAACATATGTAACGCTATCGTCAGAGTCAATCCATAATTGCCCAGTTTTTGGATTAGATGGGGCAGTTGATTGATACGAAGATCCTGGAGCGGTGGTTGCTACCCAAGCAGTTCCGCTCCAAATATATGTGCTTTGATCATCTGAGTCTACCCATATTTGTCCCATTGCTGGAACTGATGGTGCAGTAGATTGATAAACAGAAAATGGATAAAGACTAGTGTCTACAGTTCCATTTATCCAATTTGCCCCACTCCAGTAGAGCACTCCGTTAGTAGCACTATTTACAAAAACATCACCTATTGCTGGAGAAGATGGGGTACTTGTTCCAACAGAAATATTTGATGTTCCATTTGATTCATAAATACCATTTAAAGAAAATGAAACATTGTTTGTTGATGATCTAATATATATCTCATCATTATTCATAATTGGAACTCTAAAAGTTTCCAAGGTATTCATAACAGGAAGAACTGCATCATATGCGATATACGAGTATTGGGCCTCAGTTGTTGCTCCTGCTGGCTTTATCCATATCCTTATGGACGCCTGAGAACTTGATGATTTATTGGTGGCAATTACAGAGATTAAAGCATTTCTGGATGAAGTATAAAGTAAAGTGTCTGTTGAGGCAGCAGGATTAGCCAAAGCAAGACGATTTATTGCCATATTAGAATTATATCATCAGGATGGCTTTGGATATTTTTCTTTTACTTCTAAGCAGGAATTTATATATTCCTGAATTTGATTTTGATCGCCTTTGACAATTCCATCAAGATATTCTTTAAAATCAGGATACGCTGCTGCTCTGTCTCTTTTGTATTGAGACATGTTCCATAATTCCTGCAACCTATCAACTTCTTGCAACAATTCCTCTTCTGTTGGCTTATCTTCTTCATAAGATTTCCACTCAAGATCTTCATAATTGTTTCCGCGCATAACCCATTCTGAGTTTGGCCTTAGTGAAATAAGTGCATGTGTCAAATCATATCTCATATTTATATTATATCCTAATCTAAAAGTAAATCACAATGTGTCCGTCGCCGCCATTACCCTGTTGCATTCCTCCATAGCCAACGGAAGAAAAGGTACTGGCTGAACTATCTGGATAATCTACATCATCCACTCTTGCTGGATACATTCCAGTTCCTGCAAATGTTGCTCCGAATATAACAGATGGATGAATATAGCCAGAGCCTCCACCGCCGCCTGCCATTACATTTCCATTACCATAAGATCCAGATCCTCCACCAAAGTAGCCACCACCGCCACCGCCTCCATACACGTTTCCTTGAACAGATCCTCCTTGAAGATAAATTCCTACGGCACCAGTAGTATTTCCCCCATTGCCAGCAGTTCCACCAGAAGTTTGTGAACCACCACCTCCAGCAAATGAAGAAAATCCTCTTGCAGATTCTCCCCTCATACCTCGTATACCTCCGCCTGCTCCTCCGTTACAAAATGTCGATGTTCCTGTAACTGATCCGCCTCCACCACCGCCACCTGAAATCATTAATGGTGTAGAAGATCTAAAGATTCCACAATATCCTCCACCTCCTGCGGCATATTGATTGTCTCCTCCTGTTGTAGATGATCCTCCTCCAAACGGGGCATTTGTTGCTCCTGGATTAGCAAAACCACCTCTTGGAACTCTAAGTGTCAATGTTTCTCCAGCAGTTACTGGAATAAGTCCTCGTGAAAAACCTCCTCCACCACCCATAGACCCCTGTGTCCATCCTCCAGAATGGCCACCGCCACCGCCTGATCCCCAGCATTTAGCATAAATATATTGAACAGATGGGGGTACTACCCAACTTTGATCAGTAGCCAAGAATGTAAAAGAAACTCTTGTTTTACCTCTTGGAACAATATTTATTGTGTCAAATGTTAGATTAAATCCAGCAGCCTCAAGTTCTATTGCGCTTGTGTTTCCATTGAGAAAAAATCCTGCATTTCCAGCAGTATTTTGAATTGAGTCTACTCTTATGCGTCCAGTCATTATGGTGCAACCTCCATAATTATTCCAGTAGAAACCATGCTTTCATAGTTATCTCCAGTTGAACCATTTATTGTTCTATTTAGGGCAAAGGTATAACTACTTGCTCCCGTTCCTCTTACTGCTGGTGCAAATGTTACAGGAGAAGTTGTTCCAGATATAATATAGTACTGAATGTACCAATTGCTTGGAGTGCTATCTTCATTTTGATCATAAAATCCAGTTGCATACCCTGATGACCTAGTATTGCCAATCAATGAATTATATCCAGTAAATCCTGTTGTGGTAATAAGTTCTGCATTTCTATGAATAACAAAAGCGTTATCTTGATGTAACTCACCGTTAATCATCCATTGCATAACAAGCATACTGTTTTGTAATCTTGGAGCAATTGTAAGATTAAGAGGAGTAACGGTTGTTCCGTTTCCTGATGGAGGGGAAGAGTATGTTGCTCTCACATCTGTTCTAGTCCAAGCAGTTTGTAAAATCATTCCTGGAGTATAAATTGATGAAGGATCTGTTCCCACCAACCTATTGCCTGTTGGAATAGATATTGTTCCACTTCCCATATTGTTAGCAATATTTGCTACCCTAATAGTGCTCATTGTGCAATCTCCATTACAGTAAATGAACTACATCCTCTTGTTGAAAAGTCTTGATTTGCACTATCTGATTCTGTTCTATTTATATAAAATGGACCAGATCTTGTCTTTAATCTTAACGAATATGTTCTTGATGCTGTACTTCCTGCAACATCCCAAAAATGTCCAGAAAAGGTATTTAAAAGGTTTGAGTCGCTAGATGTTCCGTATGTATATTTCCAACCATCTCCATAATTAAATCCAGATATCATACCAGTTGAGTTTCCTGTATATAGGCTATTAGAATCTCTGAATGGCGCAACCCAAGCACAAATATTTCCATTATCTACACCTTGAAGCATCCATTCAATATATATTAATGAATTTGCTACCTTTGGAGCAAAGGAAATGCTCATTGAATTACTTGAATCAGAAATTGTGGTAAAGCCAGATGTTGATGTTATTGATCCCGTGCCAGTAAGAAGTACGCGGGACGCTTGAATATTCATTCCTGCTTGCCTTAACGTATGACCATTGGTTACTGAAATAACATTATTATTTGTAGCCAATCCAGAAATTGATCCAACAGAGAGGTTGCTCATACAATACTCCACTCTGATCCACTTGGGATTGTAACCGTTACACCGCTAGCAATGGTAATTGGTCCAGCAGACACTCCGTTTGTGTTTGAGGGAAATGTAAAATTATTGAGAATTGTTTGATTATTTTGAATAATTGTTCCATTTGCCAGAAGACTTGCCTTGTTTACGAGCGATTCGTTTACAGTATTAAGAGCAGACGTTATATCAGAATCTAATTCTGACAAAGCACCATCTAAATTAGTTGATACCAAGTTTCCTGTTGGAACGACTATGACTTGTCCTGCTGGTGTAGGAGATGTTGGATTTGCATACCCTGGCATATAAAAATTATATCATTAAATGAGGTATCTTACTATGACAACGCCTCTTGCGCCATGACCAGTAGTATTTGAAATTTGATGTGCAGATCCTCCTCCACCAGAACCAGTGTTTACGCCTCCTGCTCCACCAATTCCATTAGTTGGTCCTGTACCAACACCGAATCCGCCTGCATTGATGCCTCCTGCTCCTGGACTTCCAACTGATCCTCCTCCACCGCCGCCACCGCCACCGCCAGTGCCTCCGTTTCCAGAGCGTCCTGAATAGCCTCCGCCTCCTCCGCCACCAGCCCAAATGAAGTTTGTGCCTAAAATAGAATTGGCAAGTCCATTTCCCCCATCAATTCCACTTCCTGCGCTTCCTGCTCCTCCACCTCCGCCTGACCACCATTGAGATCCATTAAAGCCACCAGAATTTCCTTGTCCAGCGGTTCCTAAACCTACGGCAGTACCATCACCAGAGGCTCCTCCTCCAGATCCTCCGCTCTTTGGAAGCATGTTTGTGAGAGTATTTCTTCTAGTTGAATCATGGCCTCCGCCGCCGCCTCCTCCTCCTATTGACACAACACCAAAAACGGATGAGTTTTGTCCATTTGAACCAGCGCCGTTTGCTGCACTATATGCCGTAGCACTTGCTTGACCTCCTTCACCCACTACCACTTGATATGTTGATGGCTGTACTGCAAATTGTGTTCCAAAGAGTAGTCCTCCAGCGCCTCCGCCGCCGCCCATGTCCATTCCTCCACCACCGCCACCTGCGACAATAAGATATTCAATATTTGAAAAAGACCCTCCTGTTGGTCCAGAGGATATTACAAAGTTTGATGTTCCATTATAAAATGCATGAATTCTGTAACCACCAATTTCAGTAATTGTTCCACCAGTAGCCGAAATTCTTCTATTAGAAGAACTAAGATTAAAGAATGTTGGCTTTGATAGTCTAGAAACACCCATTTAAATTGTCTCGCTTCCAAACGCAGAGAATGATATTGCAGAGTTTTCTGAAGACACGATAAGAAATTTATATGTTGGGTCCATTGTTAGTGCCACCGTAATAAAAGAAGTGTCATTTGCTGAAACAATAGAATCATATGCAATCCAATTTGCAGCGATTGGAGTAGTGGTTGTCGCAATGGCTATTCTATATCTATAATCCACGGCAGATGTGTTACAAACAGATATAGTAGAAACAACAACATTGGTGTTTGCAGGAACAGTATATAGAGTAGTATATGCTCCCAATGAAGATCCGCCTTGAGATTGGCCTAAAACTTTTGGTAATGTAAGTGGCATTATGTTCCTACCGTCAAAAATGGTATTGATGAAGCGCCAACATCTATCCAATTACTTCCATCAAAGGCTTCTAGAGTTTTAGTGCTTACAAGATAAGAAACCATTCCTTGTGTTGGAGATGGTATTGCAGAAGAACGAGATGCTGCTGAAGAAAATACATTTACTGATTTTCTAGATAGTTCGTTGATAGCGTCTGTCACAGTAGTTGAGACAATTAAGTTTGTTGGAGTTACGGTATTGGAAACTGATATGGAAGGAATTAAGTATCCAGGCATAATAAAATTATATCATTTTTTAAATATTCAGAACATTGAACTTTTGTATTAGAACAAACACCTTAGAATTATGCGCTTACTCTATTAACATATCCAAAAATGGACAGTACGTTTGTTGTTCCAGCAAATGCACGGACTATCAAGCCATTATTTAAGAATAATCCAGGACACACAAGAACTAATCCAGATTTACCAGCAACAGTAATTTCAATGGTGTCTGATGTAGCACTTGTACCGCCAAACTCTATTGTTAATGGCACTGATATGGTAGAACTATTTTCTGCATACAGCCAAACTTCATCAAAATTTGTAGTTCCTGATACTGCTGTATGAATAACAGTTCCTGGAGTAGCAGTTGCTGAAACTTGTACTCCTCTACCATTTGTAGATCCAGATAAAGGTATCTTGTTAAAGGTAGGCATAATCTAAATTATATCATTTCTTAGGATAGTGTATTCCCAATTCATCGCAACGTTTTGAGGCAAATTCATCTGATCCTTTTCCGTAATAAGTAGAATCAATTTGACGACGATTTATTATCATATAAAATTCTGCATAAGGAAGCCATGCGGCATACAATCCAGTAGGGCCAGAGGATTCTGATATTACTTCCCATAAATCAATGTCCTCTATTTGAAGTTCACGAGAGTAATCCCAGTCATCTGATTCTGGCAATTGTAGGAATGGGGTATCCATCCAATTTTCATCAAAATATTCCTCAGTTCCTTTGAGGATCATTTCTGTTGTTTTGAATCTAGGCATTATGCTGTGTACCTAATAATAACAATACCATTTCCACCAGAGCCGTTAAAGGAGGAATGAAAGTTTGGTGCCAAGGTGCCACCCCCACCTCCACCACCAGCGCCAAAATTGGTTGCACTTGTTGCATCGGAATTATTTGAACTTCCTCCATTTCCTGCGCCTGCGCTGGACACTCCGTTTCCGCCTAATCCTGCCGCCACCGAGCCAGCACTGCCGCCTCCTCCACCAGCACAGTAAATATATGAAAATCCATTTATTGAATTGGTCATTCCGCTTCCACCATTAGCATTTCCAGCAGGCGTTCCAGTTGCCCCTGCTCCCCCTGCTCCGCCGCCGCCTCCGCCACGGTAGTTTTGATTTCCAGTTCCCCCATTATTAGCAGTTCCATTAATTCCAGCAACTCCAGCAACCTGTTGAGATGGTTGATTTGTCCCGCCTCCACCTCCGCCGCCTGACCCTCCATTCGGATTAGATGCAGTAAAATCCTGATCTCCACCTCTTCCTCCGCCGCCTGAAATAAGTCCAAATGCTGAAGAACTATTGCCTGCATTGCCCCCACTTGTTGTTGCTGTTGTTCTATTTGCGGCACCAGTAGATCCAGCACCACCAGATCCTACAATGATCTGATACTGTGTTCCACCAATAACATCTATTGATCCATATCGGTATCCTCCTGCACCACCACCTCCTCCGACATTTCTTGCTCCAGATGCACCTCCTCCGATGATCAAATATTCTATGTTTTTGTTGCTATTTGGAACAAAAAATGTTCCAGAGTCTGATACACTAAATGTTGTTACATAGTATCCACCAATTGTTGTTCCTCCTGTGGCAGAAAAAGGTCTTGGTGAGCCATATACTTGATAGTTTAATAATTCTGATGCTGGCCTACTAGATAAAAATCTTTTAATTTTTTCCATTTAAGCAAACATCCTTTGCGCTATAACCAAGTCTAAATCATTAGCGGCTGTTGCTGTTGCAACCCATGTAGATCCGTTGTAAACCTTAAGAATTGGTGATGTAGCCATTGTGCTATCTACCCAAATATCTCCAAGAACTGGTCCTACTGGAGGAGTTGTTCCATATGGCACATATTGATTAACAGTAGCCATTGCAATCCATGTTGCAGAAGCAGCACTATAAACATATGTTGGCTTGGCTGAACTTCCAACAATTACACCATCACTATCTACCCAAATCATTCCATCTACTGGATTATTTGGAGCAGATGGAGAATATGTACTTATTCCTGCCCCCAATCTTATATCATATTGAACAATTCCATATGCTGAAAAAGAAACGTTTGAAGTAGAGGATCGAACTCTTACAACATCATTTTGATTGACAGCAAACCTAAAAGTTTCATATGAGTTTGATGAATCAAGTGGTAAATCATGAACTAAATAACAATATTGAGATTCTGTGCTAGATCCACTTGGCTGTATCCAAATTCTTAAATTTGCTGGTGTATCAGAGGACTTATTGGTTGCAATAATTGATACTAAGTATTGATTGTCACTAGTAAATATAGTAGTGGCTGTATTCGCAGCGGGATTTGATATTCCAAGTCTAATTAGCCCCATTTTTTAATTATACCCCTAGCCACCATGAATTTGAAAGAGCAACATCTGTTGAAACAATACCACTTGAACCATTATCCCCAAGTTCTATCCAAAATGAGTCATAATAAATATAAGTTTTACCAGTTTCGCTATTAAACCAAAGATCTCCCGTTGCGCCTGATGGAGCAGTATCTGAAACAGTTACACCTGATCCGCCGCCGCCACCACTAGAAACATCTGCCCAAGCAGTTCCGTTATAAAAACGCAATTTGTTGCTTGTTGAGTTATAATAAACTTCGCCAGAAAACCCCGATGCGGGATCTGTTGAAAGATTTACTATTCTCTGCGTAGTGAGAATTCTTCTGGCCATATATTAATTATACCCTTCTGGCTTGAGGGGGCAGCCATAAAGCCACCCCCTCATCACCAATATTAGCCTACTACTACTACTCTGTATGCATTTGATGCTGGAGCGATAGAGAATGCTACAGTGACATTATTAGTATCTGTTCTAATAACGTCTACTTCAACCGTATCGTATGTAGCAGAGTCATATACCTGAACTTGAACATCTCTTGTACCCAAATTATGGTTTACTGTGAAAGATGTATTTGTTCCATTTCCTACACTTACAGAATATTTTTTTGTATATCCTGCTGATGTTAGTCCATTAATGGCAGAGGTAATGTCTGCTGTATATGCAACCGTACCGCTTTCATCCTTAAATGTGATCGTGCGATCAGCGGTAGGATCAGTAAAGTTTATAGTTGTTTCAAAACTATCACTTGTTCCCTCAACAGTAATTGTATTGTCAGAAATATACAAACCTGATACCGATGGATTTGTTATTGTTGGGGCAGTAAGTGTCTTATTTGTAAGTGTTTGTACGCTATTTAAATCAGTGGTTACTGCTGTATCAATACTGAATATTGATCCGCTGAGAGTTAAACCATTTCCAGCAGTATACGTTCCTGCACCAGAGAACTGATCCCATACGATGGCATCTGCTCCTAGATTTGTTACTGTTGCAGTTTGAACCCATCCAGTATTGTCGTAGGTATTTCCGCCAGTAACGAACACAAAGTCGCCGCCTTGAATTTCAGCAGCACTGTCAAAGTCAGATGCTCTGACCAATGCCGTTGTTGCTGAATCATAAACGTAAATACCGTTTTGAGACTGAGTGCTTTGATTCTTTACAAGAACTCTCATTCCATTAGTAAGCGTTACTCCATCAATTGCCGCTGGAGGATCAGAAAGATCAGTAATGTTTGCATTTGTTGCTGTTTGTACTGATGCATGAATGTGCAAACCTTCAGCAACAGCATCAACATACTGCTTAGTGGCGGCATGAAGGGCCTGAGTAGGATCTGCATTTAATGTTACTGTTCCTGGGAAGGTAACAGCATTTGGTAATGACAATGTTACTGATCCAGTAGAGCCAGACACTGCAATCTGATTTGTTGTTCCTGAAATTCCAGTTACACCAGCATTTGTTACTGTAATATTTGCATTTTCAGCATTTCCACCAGATACGGAAATTCCTGTTCCAGCAGTAATGTCTGCTACATAGTTTCCAGTTGTATCTGTTCCAAGCGCTACGCTATTCGCTGCAATTGTTGCTGCAATTGATGCGTTTGCACTTCCATCAAAAGAAACTGATCCAGTAACATCACCCGTTAACTCTATTGTTCTTGATGTGGCTAGTTTTGTTGCTGTTGCAGCATTTCCACTAGTATTTGCATTGATTGTGGCTGGTAGTCCAACTGTCGCAACACCATTAACTACAGATACTTCTACTTCATTGGCAGTACCTTCTACATTAGTTATTGCGCCTACTGGAACCCATGACGTTCCATCATAAACCTTAATAAGGTCAGATGTAGTGTTGTAGTACATCCTTCCTTCGAAAAGACCAGTTGTAGGATCGGCTGACAACTTTTCAAGGGAGGCATTGATAAGTTGATTTCCTGATAGATCTATATGTGTAAGAAATCTTTTTGCCATTTTATTTCATCTCCTTTCAAGATAAGTAAGCCGCTCCAGCAATAGCCTGAGAAAATGTAGCAGTTATCGTGTTTCCACTGTATTGATAATCTGCTTCTATAACATTTCCGCTTAGATCGACTACTGTTATGTTTGGCTTAAAGCCGAGGTCGTGATCTATGATCCACTGATCATCAGATATTGTCTGATAATGGACATAAGACACATCCTCAATCTTTAAGCCAGTTCCTAATAGAACTCCTATACCCCATCCACTTTCTGATTTGGGGCCAAAAAGGAATCCGCTTGTTGTATTTATATATTGATCTCCAATTAATCCTAAAATTGGAGATGGGTCAGATGATCCAGAAAGAACTTGGGTTCCTCTTGGCCCCTGTGGTCCAGTTGTTCCAGTAGTTACTTCAACTATATTTTCACAAACATTTACTTTTATGTTGTTTTCAATTGCCGTAACAGTAATTTCAGAATCATCTATTTTTAAAATATTTGTCATTTTGTTACCTCTGGAGTAACAATAAACTTTCCTTCAACAAGTCTTGTAACGATGTTGCTTGAAGAAACAAGTTCTAAATCATATACATATTCTTTTGCTGTTATTTCTGCTGTTTGACCAGCGTCGGCATTAAGAGTAATTGTTCCTGAAGTACCACCTAGAGTTATTCCGCCATTTTCATTAGTTAAATTTAAAACAGAAGATGTGCTTGTGTATTTCTCTTTTACTTTCATTCTGGCAGAATATCCAGTTAGATTAACATTAACATCGTCAATAGAATATGTAAATTGTTGGCTCAATGTTGAACCTTGAGGACAGACGATGTTATACTTTCCTGGGATCATTTACCATACTCCTATTTTAATAATTTAATTATATCAAATTTTGTTTGTTACAGAATCGTTACCACGGGTTCTTGACAAACGTATCAAACGTCATTATAATATTCTCTATTAGAGAATGAAGAAAGTAAAAAGTTCTCTTTACCCCTTGGGTCTAGAAGTGGAAGGTCTTTGTTGTGCAATCAGTCTTGGATCATGGTTATATAAAACTAGTTAACAATATGGGTTCTGATCTTGATGTTGTAAATGCTGCAAGAGTTAGTTTTGACAAAGAGGTTTCCCAACTATCAGACAAAGATTCTAAACTCATTTCCTTCTTGGTTAAACATAAGCATGACTCCACTCTTAGACATTGTGTAATGACCTTTGAAGTTTATGCCCCTCTAATGGTAGCAAGGCAATGGTGGAAGCACCATATTGGAGCCACCATGATTGATGAGCAGGATGGCTGGAATGAATCATCTCGTAGATACATTACGGAGAAGGAAGAGTTTTACATCCCCGACGCCTTCCAGTGGCGCAGCGTGCCTGAAAATCGAAAGCAAGGTAGCGGAGAGCCACTTTCTACAGATATTGGGGCGAAATACCTACAACGTTTAAGAGCCTCTGTAGAGCGTGGTATGCGCGATTATCAGGATGCTCTAAATGACGGAATGGCTCCAGAGCAAGCCAGACTTCTTCTACCTGCATATGCCATGTACGTTAGGTGGAGATGGACGGTAAGCCTTAATGGTGTTCTTCACTTTATCTCACTCCGCGATAAAGAAGATGCACAATATGAGATTCGTGAATATGCTAAGAGTATAAATACTATTGTTCATCAACTTTATCCACAAACCACGGCGGCTTGGAATGAGTTTCGCGTCTAAGTCTCCTAGGGCAAAAAAGAGGGCTGCCAAATGGAGACTTGCTCAGATGATAAAGACTCATCGTGGGTGTATTGATTGTGGATATAATGCTCATGCAGTAGCATTACAGTTTGACCACATCAATGATGATAAGAAAGCAAATGTATCAAATCTGATAAGAAGTGACTACGCTTGGTCAACTATATTAGAAGAAATAGATAAGTGTGAAGTTAGGTGTGCTAATTGTCACGCGGTTGTGACTGCTCATAGGAAACTCTCATATCGTGAATCTGAGCAATCAATTGTTCATTCTGATTCTTTAGAGCAGCAAGATCTTCACGAAGAAGAGCATTCTCTTCTATCAGTTCCTCTATCTTCTGACGAGCCTCCACTAATTCTAGGCGAAGTTCCTGCATTGTCATCTGCATGGTTTCGACGGCTGTTTGAGAAGACTCACTAAGAGCATTATAAATATCTGCTATATGCTTTTTTCTATTAAGCATCCAAGTTAATACTGCTGCTATAGGTGCAGCCAAAATACCTATTATTGCTGCAACAATTGTTGGCTCCATTACCTCTTTAGACTCCTATATACTGAAAATAGGTCTACAAATCTTACTCCGCTAGATATGAACAGACCAATCCATATAGCAAACATGATTCCCCATACTCTCCAATCACTTGGAAGAGATGAAAATAACATTCCTACATATGCTATTGATGTTGCCAAGGAGCCGCAGGCAACAAAGAGCCATCCATACATTTCCCCCATTAATGCAAGAACAGGATGACTTTTTCTTTTGCAAGAAAGAGATAGCATAATGATCGCGCCAGCAAAAATGTAATATAACGAAACGATAACGACTATTGCTTCCATCACAGGATTGTTGAATGATTCGGGCCAAGAATCAGAAAATATTGAATAAAGTCCCATTAAAAATAGCACTGCTGCCACATAAAAATCAAAAGGGCGCTGGCGTAAATGATTCGCTAGCACCCTCTTGATCTGATTCATTATTCTGACGACCCCTTGCCGTAGCGGTGATCGCTCTTATCAAAATAATTCTTGACTACTGGAAGAACGGATACGAGTCCCGCAACGAGAACATACCATAGATCTTCAACAGTAATCTTTCCATCTCCTAACACAACGATCAATGCGGTGATCGCGGAGGCAATAAATACATTCGCCCATGACTTGAGCATAGCCTTTGTTTGTGTAGATAGTTTCATCATGCACCTCTTTTCAGTTGTACATCAATTATATCAAATTATTAACAAGTTACCCACACTATATAAACAAACACTCATTGTGTGCATTTCCGCTCGCGGCGAAAACTGTATATAATCTTATAGCACATATAAGGCTTTTACCACTTTCGCAGGGGGCATCGTGCATTAGGTCTTGCTGTCATGGACGATATAGCGCAGTAACACAGCGAACAATGTCCATCTTCCAGCATTTTAGGGCAATCGTCACATATGGCAAGCCTTGCTTTGCGAATATCAATATCGCTCATGCCTTCTGCTTCTAGTTCAGACCATGTTCTTAGGTTCGGCATCTTCTTGCCCCCACTTCTCCAATGGACATTCAGCCAAGCGAAGCCATGTCTTCATAGTCATGAAGCATCCACATTCTTTGCATGTTCGTGTTGGTTTGAAGAGTCTTTCGCATCCTTTGCAAATGTCCAAGCGACGATCTCTTTTTTCTTGTGATGTGAAATCTGGATTGATGAAAAGATCCCAAGGACGAACGTCGTCATTTATTTCTTCTTGATTCATGCCCCCGATTATACTATAATGTACTCATGATTCAAGTGACGACATTAGAACAAGGAAAAAGCCAGATCAAGGGAACCCTCCGCATCAACCACCCAAGAGCGAATCTTATGACCATTAATATTGGACATGATTCGCATTCGAACTTTCCTTTGTCAATGGAATTGTCTTTTAGTCTTGGATGGACATTTCTTACAGATCCCCTCCCCGAATTTGCTCCTTGGGCTGTCTTAGATCATGACGACAGGGTTATGTCCTACTACTATGTTCCTATTGCTAATGTAGCAAAGTTCATCAACATCTATGGTGAAAAGAACGATTAACCCCATTTAAATAATGGACAATAAGCCAGACGAAGATTGATGAAGTCTTTGAATTCCATATCGACAACAGTGCATCGGCTGCCCTCGCGTTTTTCGCAATGCAGACATATAGACATTCTGCCTTCCATATATGTATTATACTTCACATAAATGAAAGATATATTCAGTTTATAGAAAGTTTAAAAAATTTTTATATACCCGCTTTGACCATTTCGTTATCATTTTGTTATTTTTGATTTGGACAAAAGTTTAATATTTTTTAGATTTGTACGATGCGCGTTTTGTAACGAATGTCCGAATTGAGATAGTGCGCACACATATGTCCGTTTTGTCCTTCTGTGGTGCAGATCACAAAAAATAATCTGAAAATGTCCGTTTTGTCTCTTGACTTTTTGACTTAGTTGTGATAGCCTAGGGCTACAAGATAAAGAAAGGAAGTAGCAACGATGACTACTCAATACAAAGTAACAGGTATCTATGGCAAGTTCACACCTTGCAATTTCGTTCTAGACTCTGAGGGTCTTGAGCGTTGGAAGAACGAAAAGGGTTTCGTTATCCATAGCATTGAGGAATACTCTGCTAATATTCGTTACACTACCTCGGACGGTTGCGACCGTTGCAAGACGGACGAATATGTCCCTCACTACAACTGCAAGTGTGGCGCTAACCGTGCCCACTGCACTAGTGACTACTGTTACTGAATCGTTATCT
>CAZKLA010000014.1:0-24995 GCA_964553455.1 uncultured Aquiluna sp.
TTTGGGCGTTAACTAACTAGTTCAACACTTCAGTTCGATGTAACTCGAATACGTCTACCGTCACTGTCTCGCCCTTGAATTCCTCATCCCAGCTTCGGCTGGGTACCTCGGTGAAGCCCAAACTCTTCAGCAACTTGATTGAAGCTATGTTGCGGCGGTCGGTGCTCGCTTCAACGCTCAGCGCATATTTCTCGTTGAACAAAAACTCAAGTAACTTGGCGGCGGCTTCTTTTGCGAAACCTTTGCTTTGGTGCGCTGTATCCAGCGTGAATCCAATTTCATAACGGTGTTGCTGTTCCAGGGCATGAAGCGCTAGATCGCCTAATAGCTTGCCGGTTGAGATCTCTTTTATCCCCAGCTGCAGCCAGTCGCCGAGGGCCGGGAATTCGACTCCAGCCTGCGACTGAATGAGTTCAAGCGCTTGCTCTTTTGAGAAATCGATGTCCCAACTCTGAAAGCGCGAGACCTGGGGATCTTGGCGATAGCCGACAAAAACTTCCAAGTCGCCCAGCTCAAGGGGAGAAATGCTCAAGCGAGTTGTCGAGATCGGAAATGGCATAAGGGGAATTTTAGGTTGATTGGTCGATTTCGAGAGGAAAGCTGTAGGCCCCGTCGGGCTCGAACCGACGACCCACGGATTAAAAGTCCGTTGCTCTACCGACTGAGCTAGAGGCCCTAACGAGTTAGAAGTGTAACAGCCGCCGGCCATTAGTTAGTCGACGGCTGTTAGAACTGCTTTGTTTAGAGCTTGCCAGGGTTTGCTGGGTCGCGGTCGTCTTGACCCCAAGGCTGCCCGTACTCGTCTCGCAATAGGTCGAGGAACGGCTTGGCGTCAAACTCCTCAGGACCCTTAACACCAGTTCCCGACCAAACACCGGTAGCCAGCAGTTCGAGCGAGATAACTGGAACCAGAGCGGTCTGCCAAACTACGGCCTGCGAGCCATAGTTGGCGTTGGTCCACTCGGTGTCACAGACATGGGAAAGATAGGTGGCGCGCGGCTTGCCATCAAGACCGGTTCCGGTCACCAAAGTGCCCGCGCAGGTCTTACCGGTCATGCGATCGGCCAGCGATGCTGGGTCTGGCAAGACGGCTGCAACCACATCTCTTGGAGCAACGCTAACGCGACCATCCTTGCTGCGAACTGAAACTAGGTCTACCGAATCCAAGCCAAGAGCGTGCAGGGTCCGCAGCACGTTGATGAAGTCGGTACCAAGGCCGTACTTGAAGGCCACTCGCTTGGCGTTGAGGGTGCGAGGCAGCATGTTTACTTCCTCGTGCTCAACGTTCACGCACTCGACCGCTCCGATGCCGCCTGGGAACTCAAATACCTCAGGTTCGCTAAACGGTGGGGTGGTGAACCAGCCCCTGTCTTTCTCCCACAAAAGCGGTGGGTTCAGACATTCTTCAATAACGGTCCAGATTGAGAACGACGGAGCAAAGATCTCTTCGCCAGCGTCGTTTTTGACCACTAGGTTTCCACCGTCCATGATCTTGATCTCATCAACCTCTTGGAACAGGTGGTCCTGAGCGTAGCGAGCAAAGATGTTTGAGATACCTGGCTCAGCGCCGGTACCGATAAGTGCCAAAAGACCCTTGTCGGCATAGAGCTTGCTGCGGTCATACTGCCAGTCGCCGAGCTTCTCACCTGGGGTGTTGAAAGGATCGGTTGGGTGAACGTGGCTCAGGCTCATCGCCATGTCCATGTAGTTGGCACTGGCCTGCAGCGCCCCCTCAAAGATGCTCTGCACGAACTTTGGCTCAACGGCATTCATGACGTGAGTGATTTGGTGCTTGCGAGCTAACTCAGCAACATTTGCTGGGTCAGAAGCATCCACCTTGTCTGCGACAAACTTCGTCGCAACGGAAGCATCGTGGTGAGATGCGACCCAAGCCACCGACTTCTCGGCACGGCTTAGGTCGTAGTCCGAAACCACGATTTTTTCAAAGAAATTACGATTTGCAGCAATTTTGACGATGGCATCGCCAACACCGCCTGCTCCAACGAGCAAGATACGCATTGATTCACAACCAGACGTTGACCGATTTCTAATGGGCCCAGTCCTTGCCCTCGTTCACTAGTAGGCGCAAAGCCGGAATGGCGTCACGGTGTAACCGCGCCTTCACCGAAGTGAACTACCTAATCAGTATGCCACTAAGGGATTGTTTTTGCGGTTAGTCGAGCTGGCGAATTGGAACTACGAGGGGAGTCTTCCCAACCGGATCTTCGATCACTCGGGCCAGGATGTGGAATGCGGTAGCGAGATTATTTGGGGTGATGACAGCTTTGGCTGACCCTTGATCAACAATCTTGCCGTCTTTGAGAATCACAACCTGGTCGGCAAATCGAGCCGCCAGGTTCAAATCGTGCACCACCGCAACAATGGTCATGCCGCGCTCGCGCTTCAACGATGAAAGCAGATTTATGACCTGTAGCTGGTGGGAGTAGTCAAGTGAGTTAGTCGGCTCATCCAGCAGCAACACCTCGGGGTTTTTTGCCAAGGCTGCGGCTATCAATGCCACCTGGCGTGAACCGGTGGATAGCTCTCCTAGTTTTTTCTTAGCGAGCTTGGTGAGACCAGTGCGCTCGAGAATCACCTGGATCTCTTGGTTGAGCCTTGGTGAGACTCGAGAGATCTCCTGCGAGTTCATCGCGCTTCTGGCCACCAAATCAAAAACCGTCTCGGTAGATCTTGCCGCCGGCATTGCCCCCAAGAGCCCAACTTTGCGATCTAGTTCTTGGCGACTGAGCTCGTTGATAGAAACGCCATCGAGCAAAACCGCCCCCGAGGAAGTCTTTATCTTTCGCGCTAGCGCTTTCAAGAGCGAGCTCTTGCCAGCGCCATTTGCGCCGATTACCGCGGTTATGGTTCCGCCAGCAAGCGTGAGGTTTAGGTTCTCGATTACCTGATCCGCAGCGTAGCCGGCACTCAGTGCCTGGGCGGCTAGCTTTTTGTTTGGATCAAACATGGCTAAAGCTTACTTTTAGGACCAGTTTGAGGTTAGCTCCACAGCTTGAATGAAGCGCTGGTACTCCCTGTCTCGGGAAGCCAAAGGTGTAAATGTCTGCTCGGCCGGGTTTAGATTACGAAGTTGCTCCATCGACCCGAATATGCCCGATCCAAGACCGGCCAATAGCGCTGCTCCAAAGCCTGTCGACTCCAAAACTTTTGCCCGAACCACATCGTGTCCGGTGACATCGGCTTGAATTTGCAGCAGCAGATTATTTGCGGCTGCCCCGCCATCAACTCTTAGCGATTCAATCGGGTGACCAAAGTCCTTTGCCATGGCATCCAGGACTGCCTTGACTTGGAAGGCGATTGCCTCCAAGGTCGCATACGCGATGTTGGCACTCGAAGTTCCGCGAGTTAGACCAAGCAGCGAGCCTCTGATGCTGGTGTTCCAAAATGGGGCACCGAGTCCGGTCAGGCTAGGCACAAACACTACGTTGTCGCTGGTGCCGGCCTCAAGAGCCAAAGCTTCGACATCCGATGATCGCTCAATAATGCCAAGGCCATCTCGCAACCACTGGACCGCGGCACCTGCGACAAAGACACTGCCCTCGGAGGCATAGGTGATCTCTCCATCCGGTGCCTGCCAGGCGACGGTGGCCAATAGCTTGTGAGAGCTCTCAACAATCTCGCCGCCAGTGTTGGTCAAGATAAACGCGCCGGTGCCGTAGGTGGATTTGGAGTCACCCTTATTGAAAGCTGCCTGCCCAAACAGCGCAGCCTGCTGATCTCCTGCGATTCCATTTATCGAAATTTCAAGACCAAGGAAGTGCTCGGGGTTGGTTTTTGCGAGCGCTCCCCAGCTAGGGGTGATTGTCGGTAGCGCAGACTTTGGGATTCCAAAGGCAGCTAGCAGATCATCGTCCCACTTGCCGGTTTCAAGATTCATCAACTGGGTGCGGGAGGCATTTGAGCAATCGGTGATGTGTGATTCACCACCGCTCAGACGGGCCACCAGGTAGCTGTCGATGGTTCCGAGAGCGTAGCTGCCATCCTCAACACCCTGCCAGATTTCTGGAAGGTTGCGCTTCCACCATAAGAACTTGCTTGAGGTGAAGTATGGGTCGAGATTCAAGCCGGTGCGCTTGCGGATCCAGTCACCCTCGTTGATTCGCTCCAGCTCCGAGGTGAGATCTGCTGTTCTGCGGTCTTGCCAGACGATGGCATTGGTCGGGGAGCTGAGGTCTTTGCGATTCCAAATCACCGCGGTTTCGCGCTGGTTGGTGATTCCGATAGCGGTCGGCTGATCTGTTGTGAGGCTCAATGCAGTGTTAACTGCCGCCAGAGTTGCCTGCCAAATTTGCTCTGGCTGGTGCTCTACCCAGCCCGGAGTTGGGAAGTGCTGTTCGAACTCTTGGTAGCCACGAGCGACGATTTCACCGCTTGCGGAAACCACCAGCGCGGTCACTCCGGTGGTGCCGGCATCGATAGCCAAAATTGACAAGGTTTCCTCCTTGAAACCGAAGCTTTACCTAAACTTACCGCCAATAACTTATGCTTGCAGAGTGATGTTACAAAAACAGACAAAATCACACAATTTCGTTCAAAGTGATTACGACGTTGCTGTGATTGGGGCGGGTATTAACGGTGCCGTGGCTGCCGCAGCAGCAAGTGCTGCCGGCCTAAAGGTCCTGCTTGTCGACAAGGGTGATTTCGCCAACTTCACATCACAAGAATCCAGCAACCTGGTATGGGGTGGCATCAAGTATTTGCAGACCTATGAGTTTGGTCTGGTGCTCAAGCTTTGCCAGGCTCGCAATCGCCTAATTCGTGCCTATCCAAATCAGATCAAAGAGATCGGCTTTTTGGCATCGCTTGGCCCAAACGCACCTTTTGGCAGATTGCTGGGAACCTTTGGAACTTTGTTCTACTGGGGCATCGGCCTTTTCGGAACCCCGTTGCCATCAAGCTACTCAGCGCAGAAAGCGAAGCAGCTGGAACCCAATTTGATTAGCGGTAGAAAAGCTGTGCAGTACTTCGACGCACACCTGCCGGACAACGACTCGCGCTTCGTCTATGACTTCATAAAGAAGGCCAAGCAGAACTCAACCAAAGCGTTGAACTACACCGAGCTGGTTGGTGCTGAGCGATCTGATTCGGTTTGGAAACTTGATTTCAAATCCAAGGCTGGAGACTTCTCGGCAACCGCGAAGACCGTTGTGAATGCCGCCGGTCCTTTCGCCAAGAACGTCTCTGAGTTGTTTGAGTCTCCAACTAAGGCGAGGCTGGTTTTCTCCAAGGGAGTTCACTTCACCATCGGTCGAAAGCTAACGCAGGGTGACCGAGTGCTGGCTTTTTGGGATGAGCAAAACCGCTTGTTCTATGTTTTGCCGATGGGGGACCGCTCCATGATTGGGACCACCGACACCAGGGTCGATGTTCCCGAAACTGTGGCTAACGAAGAGGACATCGAATTCGTATTGCGCCAGATCAATGCCCAGCTTGAGCTGGAAAAGCCAATCACCAAAGACGAGATTGTCTCTTCACGATCTGGAGTCAGACCGTTGGTAATCGACGCATCACAGGCAGATAACCAGGATTGGCACCAGCTATCTCGCAAGCACGTGATCGAAACCAACTCGGAATCCGCAGTTATTTCTATCCTCGGAGGCAAGCTAACCGACTGCCTAAACGTTGGCCAAGAAGTGCTTACCGAACTGAAGCACTTGGGACTAAGTGGCAAATTGCCGCGAAAGTGGTTTGGCGAGGGATCGCAACTGCGCTATCCAGAGCTCTTACAGACTGTCGATTCACTGGTGACAGGTTCAGATGCGGCAAACCGAATTGCGACCGGGCTGTTTAGGCGCCACGGCGAGCAGGCTTTCGAGATCATTCAATCTGGAGATCTAGAAGAAGTCTTCGTAGGACTTGGAATTTGCTACGCCGAGCTGCAGTGGATTGCGCAGCACGAAGATGTAGTAACCAGAGATGACCTACTTCGCAGAAGGCTTCCGATCGCCATGGCAAGAAGTGACAGCGAAATTGTCAACAACCAAAAGCTGCAGGCGCTACTAGTGGATGTGGGGCTCTAGCTCGAACTTTTCCTTCTTGGAAGGCCATTCGGCTATCAGCATCGCACCCAGCATTAGCGCACCACCAAAAGTCACTGCCACGGTGATTGGCTCCTGCCCAGCGGCAATCGCAATCAGCGCTGTGAAGACCACTTCGCTGGTCATAATCAATGCGGCGCGAGATGCGTCCATCAATGTTTGAGCCCAGGTCTGAACCCAGAAGGCCGCAGCGGTTGAAAGCACAGCGGTGAAGACAATCGCCACCCAAACATCGCTGGTTGGTGGTGGCTGATAGCCATCGGTTAGCGCAAAGCCCCAGCACACTATTGCGACGGCCGCAATCTGAACCATGGCGAATCGGTAGGCATTACGACCGAGGCCATACTTACCCAAAAGCAAAATGTGCAGTCCATACAAAATGGCGCAGGCCACTAACCAAAGCTGTCCGATTTGAAAATCCAAAGTGGTAGCAGCTCCCGAGAAAACCGCCAAGCCAACCGCCGAAACCAAGGCGGCCAAGGCAAGCTTCTTAGAGATTTTCCTACGGAAGATTAACCAGGCAAAGATTGGCGTGAAGATCACGTATAGACCGGTGAGGAACCCGCTGGTTGCGGCAGTTGTCATCTCTAAACCGATGGTTTGCGTGATGTAACCGAATGCCAAAATCACACCGAGCCCAAGCCCAATTTTGATGTCGCCCGGTTCAAACCTGCTTGATATCTTTGGTCGCAGAATGAACATCGCAACTGCCGCCAGCGTGAATCGCACGGCCAAGAAATCCATGTATGGCTGCTTCTCGATTGCGTCTTTCATCAGCACAAATGCCACGCCCCAGGTGAAGCACACCCCGAGTAGGGCAATAACGGCAAGTCGCATTCGGGTCATGGTGCCAAAGTCTAACTGCTAGTTAGTTTTCAGAATCGCTAAGGCCGCAGCGCTCTACGCCAACTACCTTGGGCTTATTCGAGAGCGTGATGCGAAGTACTAGAAACTCAGCGGGTGAGAGGGTGGCTCCCGCCTCAATTTCCTTGCGCAAATCCTTTGGGGCCATGGCGGCAAACGGTGCCAAAATGCTCGGCAAGGCTGGGCGGTGGGAGCAAATCAATCCGGACTTACTGGTGCCCAAAAGATCCTTGACCACATCCTGGGTTCTAGTTGGCTTTTTCTTGTTGCCAAGTTCGGTTAGTTGGTGACGCTCAATCAGCTTTTGCTTTCGTGTCTGTGCGTATGGAGCGATGGTGTCATGGCAGCGCACCCAGGGACTGGTAACTAGTCGCTTTGGACCGTAAGCGGCGATGAGCGGAACCAAAGCCTTGGCTTGTTTCTTACCTTCGGTTAGCAGTGGGCGCTTCGCCTCTTCGCCCTTCCATTCCGAACGCAGGGTTGCCTTGGCGTGGCGAAGAATAATCAAGGCTCTGGTCTCAAGCTCCTTGGCCTTGTGGAGCTGGATTACCTGTTCCATCAGATTCTTGTCGTGCTCATAGCTGAGAAGCTGAACTGCTTCTTTGGCAGCAATCCATTCGACCGTGGCAATCTCCTGATTAGGGGCGAACTTCTGCTTGGCCATGGCTTTCGCAGTGACCTTGGAAGCCCAGTAGTGAACCTCCTTGTCGAGCCCTTCACCAACTTGATAGTTGATGACACCAAGCTTTCGTCCGAGGCGAACCTTGAGTCCGGCTTCCTCCAGTACTTCCCGCACTGCGGTCTGCGGGAGCTGCTCACCGGGATCTAGTTTTCCTTTTGGAAAACCCCAGTCTTTGTATACCTCGCGATGTACCAGTGCCACCTCGAGCTTGCCGTTTTTTTCTCGCCAGCAAACAATGCCGGCGGCATAGATGGTCACTAGCGGCTGCGCTTTCTATCCAGGGTTCGTGCCATCAGCACGTCCTGGAGATCGCTGAGCTTTTCACCCATTACGTTGTGAGTCTCACGAGACCAAACTCCGTTGGCCTTGAGTTCCCAAACCGCAACCGATTCGCTCATTCCTAAATCAAAGATTTCGTGAAGCTGGCGAATCTGGTCGGTCTGGGTAATTTTCACCAGGGTCTCGACTCGTCGGTCTAGGTTGCGGTGCATCATGTCGGCACTGCCGATAAAGATGTCTGGGTCACCAGCATTGTCAAAGCTAAAGATTCGGCTGTGCTCGAGGTAGCGTCCGAGGACTGAGTGAACTTTGATGTGGTCGGAAAGCCCAGGGACTCCTGGTCGAAGCGCACACATGCCTCGCACCAAAACCTCAACCTTCACGCCAGCTTTTGATGCCCGATAGAGCTCATCGATGATTTGCTCATCCACCAGGGAGTTCATCTTGATTCGAATACGGCCAGCCTTGCCTGCCTGCTGGTGTGAAATCTCTCGTCGAATGCGTTCGGTTAGACCCTCACGAACACCGTTTGGTGAAACCAAAAGGCTCTGATATTGCGGAGCCTGAGTGTGACCGGAGAGCTGGTTGAAGAGTTTGGTGAGGTCCTCGCCGACACTGGGTCTGCTGGTTAGTAGACCCAGGTCCTCGTAGTAGCGGGCAGTCTTGGGGTTGTAGTTTCCAGTTCCAATGTGGCAGTAGCGCCTCAGGGAATCGCCCTCTTGGCGAATCACCAGCGAAAGCTTGCAGTGGGTCTTTAGGCCAACGATTCCGTAAACCACGTGAACGCCAGCAGCTTCGAGTTTTCTGGCCCAGGCGATGTTGTTTTGCTCATCGAATCGGGCCTTGATCTCAACCAACGCCAACACCTGCTTGCCGGCTTCGGCGGCATCGATTAGCGCGTCAACAATTGGGGAGTCACCGCTGGTGCGGTAAAGGGTCTGCTTGATGGCCAGCACCTGCGGGTCGGCAGCAGCCTGTTCCAAGAATGCCTGCACGCTGGTGGCAAATGACTCATACGGGTGATGAACCAAGATCTCGCGAGCACGTATCGCAGCAAAGATATCCGCCGGCTCATCCGACTCAGATTCGAGATAGCGGTTGGTGGTGATTTGGTGTGGCTCAAAGTGCAGCTCAGGCCTTTTCATAAAAGCAAAAGCCGTCAGGCTCTTTAGATCGAGTGGCTCTGCCAGGTGGTAAACGTCACTTGGTTCAATATCCAGTTCACGCTGCAGCAGATTCAGCACCTGCTGGTCAATGTCCTCCGCAACCTCTAGGCGAACCGGTGGTCCAAAGCGGCGTCGAAGCAATTCTTTCTCGAGCTGAATCAGTAGGTTTTCACCTTCATCCTCATCGACCTCAAGGTCTTCGTTTCTGGTGACGCGGAAGGTGTGGTGTTGCAGCACCTCCATGCCCGGGAAGAGCTCTGAAAGGAAAGCACCCATTACATCTTCCAGTGGAACAAATCGGTTGCTGCTACCGGGCACCGGAACAAACCTTGGCAAAAGCGGCGGGACCTTCACCCTGGCAAAGTGCTCTTGACGGTTGCTTGGGTTGCGAAGCACGACCGCGAGATTTAGTGAAAGGCCAGAGATGTATGGGAACGGGTGGGCTGGGTCGACAGCAAGCGGGGTGAGAACAGGGAACACCTGGTCATGGAAATACTTCTCCAGACCATTTCGCTCCTCGGCACTAAGCGCCGACCAGTGCTCAACCTGCACTCCGTTGAGCGCAAGCTCGGGGCCAATTTTGTCTCTGAATAGTGCGGCGTGACGTGCCTGGAGTTCCTTGGTTCTAGCGGCTATCTGGCTCAGCACCTCAATTGGACCAAGTCCGGAGGCGGAATTCACGGCAATGCCGGTGGCAATTCGACGCTTTAGTGATGCAACTCGAACCATAAAGAACTCATCAAGGTTCGAGGCAAAAATGCTCAGAAAGTTCACTCGTTCCAGCAGCGGGATCGACTCATCCTCGGCAAGTTCCAAAACCCTGCGGTTGAAATCGAGCCAACTGAGTTCGCGATCTAAAAATCTGTCCGCAGGCAAGTCCGGCTGGGACTCTGGGAGAAATATCGCGGTGGTCTCTTCTGACATGCTCTCTATCTTGGCATCTCCGAGTTATTCGGAAAGTTAATTATTCGCTCGCAGTACCCTGCGGATCCAACCGGTAACCGACATTTCTAACTGTGCCAATCAAAGACTCATACTCACCGAGCTTGGCTCGCAGCCGCCTGACGTGAACGTCAACCGTTCTGGTGCCACCAAAGTAGTCATAGCCCCACACCTCGCTCAGTAGCTGCTCTCTGGTGAAGACTCGATTCGGATTTTCATTCAAGTACCTGAGAAGTTCGAACTCCTTGAAGGTTAAATCAAGTGTGCGGCCATTCACCTTTGCGGTGTAGCTGGCGTCGTCGATGCTCAGTCCAGAAGCAATCTCGGCTTGCTCCATGACTTTTTGCCCGCGGGATGAAGCAAGCCGGATTCTGACATCAACCTCGCTCAGCGACGCCGATTCGAAAACGAAGTCTGTTAGACCCCAGTCTGCGTTGACAGCTGCCAGGGAGCTCTCGGTTACCACCAGCACCAGCGGTTTTGCCCAACTTGCCGCCAAAAGGATTCGAGCCATCGACTTTGCATTCGCCAAGTCGGTGCGGCAATCCAAAAGTGTGATGTCGTGCCTGGGGGCTGAAACTAATTGGGAAGCGTCAAAACCGATTTGGAACACCTGGTGGCCCAAGATCTCGAGCTGAGGAAGTGGGTTTTCTCGCGCGGGAGAGATTGCCAGAACTACAGCCATCTTGCCACCCTTCGCTTTTCAAAATGATAGCGAGCTTTCGGGGCTTAGACGGCTAGAGTTCTTTTGTGACTAAGCAGTGGCTGCAGATAATTCTGATTTGGATTGCGGTGTTGTCGGCTTCGCTTTTTGCGCTCACCATCAAAGATCTCGAGCTGCGCTTTCTGGTTTTCTCGTCCATCGCTGCGGGAGCAATTGCGATTGTCAGTATTGAGCACCTAATTTCATCTCGAACCAAAGACACTGTGCGGCAGCAGGTTTATGTTTCGGCCGGGACAATTGTCATTCTTGGAACCATGACCTTGGCGTCTTTGCTGGGTTAGACTTATCCCATGCTTTTGGCTTTAGAAATTTTCTTCACCGGATTGTTGGTGCTGGCATCGTTGGCGATTGCCGGAGTATCTGCGCTAGTGCTCTACAAGCTATTCAAGGGGCAGCGCTAATTTGTTCGTCATCCCAGATGACCTTCCAATTGAGCTAACGCCATTCACCTTCCTGCTCGGATCTTGGCGTGGCACCGGCGTAATCAGTTACCCACTCGGAGATGAACCCGCTCAAGAAATCGAGTTCAGCCAGAGCATGAGCTTTATCCCCGTCGGCTCCCGTTTAGAGTTCCGCTCTGACGTCACAGACCTTAAGGGCAATCCAATCTCTCACGAGCGCGGTTTCTGGTCGCTCTCCAGGCCAGCTTCTGCCTCGGATGCCGGACCTGGCCTTTTGCCTGGCGATGGCAGCCCGCTGCTAACCGTTCGCGAAGACTTAGAGCTGTGGCGAAACTCAAACGGTGGTTTTGATATTGAAGCGCTAATCATTCAGCCTTCTCAGGTTGCCGAACTTTACTTTGGACAGATCAAGGGTGCTCGAATCGATATCGCTACCGATGCCGTTCTGCGCTCGCCAAATGCCAAGGACTATGCCGCAGGCCAGCGAATCTTTGGTTTGGTTGAGGGCGCACTGCTTTGGGCCTGGGACATGGCAGCGAACGGTCAACCCTTGAAATCTCACGCTTCTGCCCGGCTTGAGCGTCATGACTAAACACTTCGGAAATCCACTTGGAGAACAGCGCCAGCTGCTCTCAGGACAGGCAGTAGTTAGGCGTATCGATCAGCAGGTATTAGCGCTGACTGGGGCAGATGCGCTGAGCTGGCTGCACTCGATTTCATCGCAAAACATCAAGAATCTAAAGCCAGGAGAGTCCACCGAGACTTTGGTGCTGACACCAACCGGACACATCGAGCATCAGATTAAGGTCTTGGCATTCGACTCGGGTCTCTATTTGATTGTGAATACCGAGAAGGTTGCGGCGCTAACTAAGTGGCTAACCATGATGCGCTTTCGCTCCAAGGTTGAGATTGCTGAGACTGACCTCGAGGTTTGGGGTGGGTTTGGTGATCTAGATCTAAGTGAATTGGTTTGGGTTGATCATTTCGATTCCGAGCCCAAAGGTTCGGTGCGATACGCAGCCATGGTCGAGAGTTTCCCTTATCGCGAGTACCTCATCCCAAAGGGGCAGAAGCCCGAGCTCCACGAAGCCGGACTTTTGGCGTTTGAAGCGCTTCGCATCGCAGCCGGTAGGCCTGAGATCACCGATATCGATGAGCGTTCGCTACCGCACGAGTATGACTGGCTTGCCAGTGCGGTTCACCTGAGCAAGGGCTGCTATCGCGGTCAGGAGACCGTTGCCAAGGTTCACAACCTCGGCCACCCACCGCGTCGCCTTGTGGTGCTAAACCTCGAGGTTGGTGACACCATGGCAAACCCAGGCGAGGAGATTTTCTACCAGGGCAAGCTGGTGGGCAAGGTTCTGGCTGGGGCGCTTCACTATGAAGCTGGATCCCTGGCGCTTGGTTTGGTAAACCGAAACACCCCGTATTTAGATCTTGAGGTTTGCGGCATGACCGCTTCGCAGCGAGTGCTGGTGCCGGCCAATGCCGGAAAGGCAGCAAATCTTCCTAGGCCAAGCGCATTCAAGCTCAGCGGCAAGAAGTGAACTGGTCTTTTTCGCAGGCACTGAGTCGAGTTAGGGACTCGCTCTGGCAGATTATGCAGCTGGTTTTGGCATCCATCGTCGCCTATCTGATTGCCCACTTTGGTCTCGGCCACCCGGTGCCGCTTTTGGCTGTCACGGTTGCGATTTCCTCGCTGGGATTCGCTCGTGACACCAGGCCTGGCCGAGTTGCCACCACGGCGCTCGCGATGGTTATGGGCGTGGTGCTGAGCGAGACGGTGCTGGTGCTTTTTGGACCGGGTGCCTTCCAGCTGCTCACTGTGATTTTGCTTTCATTGCTGCTGGCTCGACTGATCTCGCCGAATCCGACCTTTGCGCTCACGGTCGCCATCCAGGCCGTGCTGGTTCAGCTGCTTGATGCTCCAACCGGGGGAGATTTTGCCAGGGTGATTGATGGCCTAATCGGTGGCTTAGTTGCGCTTGCCTTTACTGCTTTGGCACCCAGAAATCCGATCCGACTGGCCAGAGCAGACTCCAGGCTGCTCTTTGCCAGCTTCAAAGAAACCCTTGCCAAATTGCGTGAGGTGCTGCTCACCACCGACAAGGCAACCGCGGATTTGGCGCTAGAGAATATTCGCCAGACACAGCCGCTGGTTGATAACTGGAAGAGCTCGCTAGAAAGTGCCGCCGCGATTGCCAAGGTGTCGCCGTTTTACCGCTGGGCACAGCAGGAAATTGCCGATCAAACCGTGCTGTTCAGAGGCATGGATTTGGCGACTAGGAACTTGCGTGTAATCACCCGGCGAATCGACTACGCGCTGCAGGATCAACGCTCAAGGCCAGAACTGGCAGCTCTAATTGCCAAGTCGCTTATTGCGGTGGATTTACTTGAGCAAAGTCTTGATGACTTTTCGCTACGTGCCAAAGCGCAGAAGTATCTACAAAAACTCATCAAGCAACTCGATCCAAAAAGCATTGGCGATGCCGGCCTAAGCGACTTGGTTATCTTCATGCAGCTGCGCCCGATGATTGTGGATTTGGCAGTTGCTTCCGGCGTAGAACCCGAGCAGGCACTGAAGCTGCTGCCGCACGTTGACTAAACTTGAGGCATGACTTACAACCTAATCTTGCTTCGCCACGGCAACAGCGTATGGAACCAGAAGAACCTATTCACCGGTTGGGTGGATGTTGACCTCAGCGACCAGGGTCGCGAAGAGGCCAAGCGTGCCGGCGAATTGTTGGGTGAGTCTGGACTTTTGCCAGATGTGCTTTACACCTCGGTGCTAAAGCGTGCCATCAACACCGCGCACATCGCGCTGGATCAGATTGACCGCAACTGGATTCCAACCCTGCGCAACTGGCGTCTAAATGAGCGTCACTATGGCTCGCTTCAGGGTCTAGACAAGGCCGAGACCTTGGAGAAATACGGAGCAGAGCAGTTCCAAATTTGGCGCCGCAGCTATGACGTGCCACCTCCAGCTATCGCGGATGACAACAAGTACTCGCAGGTGGGCGATGAGAGATATGCCGACCTTGGTAACGACGTTCCGCGCACCGAGTGCCTAAAGGATGTGCTAATTCGCATGATTCCTTACTGGGAGTCAGACATCTCTATTTCCCTGAAGGCTGGCAAGACCGTACTGGTCACCGCCCACGGCAACTCGCTACGAGCGCTGGTAAAGCACCTCGATGGCGTAAGCGACGGCGAGATTGCGGAGCTGAATATCCCAACCGGTATCCCACTGCACTACAAGTTGGACGCAAACTTCAAGCCGATTGTTGCGGGCGGAGAATACCTAGACCCGGAAGCAGCAGCAGCCGGAGCTGCGGCGGTAGCGAACCAGGGTAAGAAGTAAAAACCTCTTAGTCGTGCCAATCACCGGTCTGCAAGAAGCTGACCTTTGATGAGATGTCCACAACGTGGTCTGCGAAACGCTCGAAGTAGCGCGAGGCAAGTGTCACGTCAACGGTGAACATCGCGTTCTCTTTCCACTCCGGGCTTAGCACCACGTCGAAAACTTTGCGGTGCAGCCTGTCAACCGCCTCATCGCGAGCCTGGATCTCGCGAGCCAAATCCAAATCTGTGTTCTGAAGCAACTTGATTGCCTTGCCAATTAGCTCAAGATCGATGCGTGCCATGTCTTCGAAGGTCTTGCGAAGCGAGGCTGGGACAGCGCTGCCTGGGAAGCGGTAGCGCGCAATCGCTGCGATGTGAGATGAGAGTGAACCCATGCGCTCGAGTGATGCCGACATGCGCAGCGCGGAAACCAAGATTCGTAAGTCACGAGCCACTGGGCTCTGAGTTGCCAAAACCTTGATCACCAATTCATCGAGGTCAAGAGCCTTTGCCTCATTAGCCTCTGCCAGCGCAAGCGCCTCATCGGCGAGCGTTACATCAGAATTCAAGAAAGCGCGAGAAGCCTTGTCCATGATTGCCTCGGCGTTTTCGGCCAAGCTGATTAGTCGAGCTTGAACATCTGCCAGTGCGTTCTGAAAAATTCCTTGCATAGCGCTTCCTAAATCTCGTAGTGAGGCCGAGCTTTTCAACCCTTGGCTAATTCAAGGTTAATTCGTAACCAACCAAAAGCAAACTTGCCGAGCCATGACAATAAGTTCCCATAGTCTGTACCCAATAAGAGTCTGTTAACCTAGTTAACATCCAGCGATGTAGAGAGCGGGTGGCCCATGGGGTTTCTTTCAGCCCGTCGCGCTCAAAAAGAAGAGTCTCGAGACTTTGACGCTTTTCAGAGTATCGCCGCTCAGGTTGTGGACGTGATGGCAACCGCAGGTGTGGTTTTAGATCTCAATAACAATGTGCTGCGCGCATCCCCCGGCGCTATCCAGCTGGGACTGGTTCAAAATCGCAGACTGATCCACGCATCGCTTCTGAAGCTGGTGGAGAAAGCCAAGAAAACCTCTGGAGCCGTCCAGAAGGAGCTCTTCCTAGAGACTGGCCTCAGGCGAGACAAGGTCTGGGTGGATGCTAGAGCCGCGCAGTTTGGTGGCGAATACGTGATGTTGCTGGTGGATGACCGCACCGAATCAAAGCAACTCGAGGACACCAGACGGGACTTTGTGGCAAACGTCTCCCACGAGCTCAAGACTCCAATTGGTGCAATCGGGCTGTTGGCTGAGGCTATCCAAGGCGCTACCGATGATTCCGAGATGGTCAAGAAATTTGCTGAATCGATGCAGAAGGAAAGTCAGCGGCTTGCCAATTTGGTTCAGGAGCTGATTCAGCTGTCCAAGGTGCAAGGTGCGAGGGTTGGCGAAAATTCGACCGAGGTCGACCTGGCTGCCGTCGTAACCGACTCTGTCGATCGCAATCTGCTACTGGCTGAGCAAAACAACATCAGGGTGGTCTCAAGCGCTGAGTCCGGCACGGTTGTGCTGGGTGACTACGAAATGTTGGTTACCGCAGTTAGAAACTTGATTGAGAACGCGATTGTCTACTCCAACCCTGGCAGCCAGGTTGGTATCGGCCTCAAGGTGGTAAACGAGGTGGCCGAGATTTCGGTTACCGATTCGGGCATTGGCATCTCAGAGACTGACCAGAAGCGCATCTTCGAGCGCTTCTACCGAGTTGACCCATCTCGATCTCGCGAAACCGGTGGCACCGGCTTAGGGCTTTCCATCGTCAAGCACGTGGCTGCCAATCACGGTGGCGAGGTCAAACTCTTCTCCCAGCCAGGCATCGGCTCAACCTTCACACTTCGACTTCCCATCGACACCCAGGAGATGCAATGACTCGAGTACTTGTAGTTGAAGACGAGAAGAACCTCAGGGAACCACTTGTCTTCCTGCTCCAGCGAGAGGGTTATGACGTTTTGGAGGCGGAGGACGGCAATGCCGCTCTCGATGTCTTTAGATCGCACGGAGCCGATCTGGTGCTACTTGACCTTATGCTCCCAGGGCTATCGGGCAATGAAGTGTGCCGAGCCATCAGGGCCGAGAGCAGCGTTCCAGTCATCATGGTTACCGCCAAGGACACCGAGATCGACAAGGTCGTAGGTCTAGAAATTGGTGCTGACGACTATGTCACAAAGCCTTATTCCACCAGGGAGCTGCTTGCTCGAATGAAGGCGGTGTTGCGCCGCGGAGCTGAGCCTCAAGCGGCGGAGCACGGTCTGTTGAAGGCAGGTCCGGTGGTGATGGACATCGAGCGTCACGTGGTGAGCGTGAATGGCGAAAAGATTCAGATGCCGCTCAAGGAATTTGAACTGCTTGAGCTACTGATGGAGAACGTCAATCGAGTGCTTACCAGGGGTCAGATTATCGACCGGGTTTGGGGTTCAAACTACTTTGGTGACACCAAGACCTTGGATGTTCACGTCAAGCGCATTCGCTCAAAAATTGAAGAAGATCCAGCTCGCCCCCGCCACCTTGTGACGGTTCGTGGGCTGGGTTACAAGTTCGAGATTTAGTTCAGCGCTTCGGCGAACTCGCGGTACTCCTCTAGGGAGCCATCCAGCACTGGAACGTTGAGAACGTAAGGGTCTCCACCGCCAGAAACTGCTACCTCGTGGACCTGGCCTGGAACGCCATCGAGCTTGAAAGTCACCGGCTCGGTGCCGTTGTAACCGAGGTCAAACTTGGTACCTGCCTTGACGGCAAATTCAACGCGGACATCCTGGCCATTTGCGTCCTTGGTCTGCACGCTCGCCATCAGGTCTTCCATTGAGGAGTTCACGAACGAGCCGATCAGCACGGCCTTGCCGCTCTCGCCCTGGATTAGCAGCACGTTTCTCGCCTTTAGCGACTGAGCGTCTACCTGGACACCGTCACTTGGAGCGTATGGATCAAGCGAAGCCACGTTGTTAGTCAACGAGCAACCGGTCAAAGACAGGGCGGCTAGGGCCATAAGGGACAAAGAAGCAATTTTCTTTACGTTCACGAAGCTCTCCAAAGGACGTATTGCCCCAAGTCTAGCCTAGGAATTAGCCCTGTTCTGTGGTAAACTTGCGGTTTTGGAGCCGAAAGAAGCGTATGAAATTTGAAGTTGGCGAAACCGTTGTCTACCCACACCACGGAGCTGCTGAAATTATCGAAGTTTCCGAGAAGACCATTCGCGGCGAAACCAAGAAATACCTAACTCTTCGCGTTGTAGTGCAGGGATCCAAGCTGGAGTCCGGCTCAGAGCCAGCCCCAGATCGCCCAAGCCAAGAACTAATCATCCAGGTCCCAGAGAGCAGCGTTACCAGCGTTGGTGTTCGCGATGTCATCGACAAGAAGGGCGTCCAGCAGGTCTTCGACGTGCTGCGCGCGGAGTTCGTTGAGGAGCCGACCAACTGGTCACGTCGCTACAAGGCGAACCTAGAAAAGCTTGCTTCTGGAGATGTTGTGAAGGTTTCCGAGGTGGTGCGAGACCTATGGCGTCGCGATCAGGACCGCGGTCTGTCAGCTGGTGAGAAGCGCATGCTCGCCAAGGCACGTCAGATTTTGATTTCCGAGCTTGCGCTAGCGCGCAAGGTGGACGAGGTAAAGGCTTCCGCCGAGCTCGATAAGGTATTGGCCAGCTAAATCATGAACGTTGCGGTGGTTCTAGTTGCCGCCGGCAACGGCGAGCGGCTCGGTGCCGGTGTCCCCAAGGCCCTGGTTGAAGTAGCTGGAAAATCACTGCTGGAACACGCTCTGATTTCAATTTCAAAATTCAATCCGGCACAGCTTGTTGTCGTTGCGCACGAAGACCACCTTGCGGAATTTGAGTTGCGGGTCAAGGCAAGCTATCAGGGCAAGTTCCAGATCGCGCCGGGCGGATACTCCAGGCAGGGCTCGGTGGCAAATGGACTTGCGCTGGTAACAGAGGATTTGGTTTTAGTTCACGATGCCGCGCGCTGCTTTGCCACAGCGGATTTGTTTAGTTCGGTGGCCAAGGCCCTTGAGGCTAACGACGTTGTTATCCCGGTAATGCCGGTGGCAGATACCGTCAAGCGAGTTTCAGGGTCAAGTGTGCTTGGCACCGAAGATCGCAGCAGCTTGCGACTTTCCCAGACCCCACAGGGCTTTAGGACCAGCGCTTTGAAATCAGCACTTTCCCAAACTGCCGAAGAATTTACCGATGAGGCAGCTCTTATGCAGTCGCTTGGTTATTCGGTCGAGTCGGTTGCGGGGGAGTCAGTGGCGTTTAAGGTAACCACCAGCTCGGATCTAGAACGCGCTCGCCAAGATTTTGGTGCACGGGCCACCGGCATCGGAACCGACGCTCACAAGTTCTCCGATTCGGGGGAAATGGTCTTGGGGTGCATTTCCTGGCCAGAGCTTCCAAAGCTGGAGGGGCACTCGGATGGCGATTCGATAGCTCATGCCATAGTCGATGCCTTGCTTTCGGCGGCGGGCCTGGGCGACATCGGGTCAAACTTTGGTGTCGATCGCCCAGAGTTTGCCGGCGCCAGCGGTGAGGTCTTCATTTCTGAGACATTGAAGCTGATTGCCGCCAAGGGATACCAGGTCGAGAACGTTGCTGTTCAGGTGATTGCCGACAAGCCAAAGATTGGACCGAAACGAGCGGAGCTCGAGGAACGCCTCAGTCACTTGCTTGGAGCTCGAGTTTCGGTAGGAGCCACCACCACAGATGGCCTTGGTTTCCTTGCGGATTCTAGGGGTGTTGCGGCGGTTGCCACGGCGTTGTTGAAGGTGCTTGGTTAGGCTTTGAACATGAAGATTTTTGATTCCAAATCCGGTGAGTTGCGCGACTTTACGCCAATCAACTCCGCTCGGGTTGGAATCTACGTTTGCGGACCCACGGTGCAGTCGCAAGCTCACATCGGACACCTGCGTTCTGCGCTCTCCTATGACGTGATGGCTCGTTGGCTAACTCACCTGGGCAACGAAGTGACCCTGGTGCGAAATGTCACCGACATCGATGACAAGGTTCTAGAAAAGGCCGTTGAGAAAAAGCAGAATTGGTGGTCGCTGGCCTATGCGAACGAGCTGCTCTTTGCGGCTGACTTTAGAAGATTGGGAATCCAGGCACCTTCCTACGAGCCTCGCGCCACCGGTCACATTCCACAGATGCTGAGCATGATTGCGACTTTGATTGAGCGTGGTCACGCTTACCGGGCACTTGATGGCAGTGCCAATGTCTACTTCGACACCGCAAGCTGGCCAAGCTATGGAGAGCTAACCAACCAGTCCCCAGATGACATGGATGGCCAGGAGACTGCGGCCGACAAGAAGCGCGCTCAGGACTTTGCACTTTGGAAGGCGGCAAAGTCCAGTGAACCCGAAACCGCGGCCTGGGATTCTGAGTTTGGTCGTGGTCGACCAGGCTGGCACATCGAGTGCTCTGCGATGGCATCGCACTACCTTGGCACCCACTTTGATATTCACGGCGGTGGCTTGGACCTTCGCTTCCCGCACCACGAGAACGAACTTGCGCAGTCGGCCGCTGCCGGCCACAGCTTTGCCAACTACTGGGTACACAACGGCCTGGTGACGGTTTCCGGTCAGAAGATGAGTAAGTCGCTAGGTAACTCGGTTCACTCCAGCGATCTGTTTGCGCTAGCCAGCGCACAGACTGTGCGCTACTACCTAAGCTCCGCCCACTACCGCTCGGTATTGGACTACCAGCCGAGCGTATTGGCAGAAGCAGAAGCTGCCCTGGGGCGAATCCTGGGCTTCTTGGAGCGCGCTAAGCGAGAGTTAGCACCAACAAGATTCAGCGAGCCTGACGCCGCTACTGCGATTCCTTCCGAGTTTGCCAGCGAGATGAACGATGACTTCAACGTCCCGGCGGCGCTCGCGGTAATTCATGAGTTGGTTCGCTCCGGTAACTCCGACCTTGATGAGCAGCGCCTACGAGAGGCATCCGAGAAGCGCGACCAGATCACACGGATGCTTGAGGTATTAGGCCTTGCCCCAGGTCAGTGGGAGTCTCAGGTCTCTAATGAACACCAAGCGCTTGATTCCCTGGTTCAGGCACTAATTGTCGAGCGTGATCGAGCTCGTGATGCCAAGGACTACGCAACCGCAGATCGAATCAGAGATCAACTCTCCGCAGCCGGTATTGAGCTTGCGGATTCACAAAACCAAACACACTGGAGTCTTAGCTAATGGCAAAAATTGGAAGGCCCGGAGCGGCCAAGGGTAAAAAGGGTGCGGTCAAGGGCACCGGTGGCCACGGTCGCCAGGCGCTAGAGGGACGCGGCCCCACCCCAAAGGCTGAGGACCGCCCATACCACAAGGCATACAAGGCCAAGAAGGCAGCTGCCGCGGGTGTCAAGCCAAAGGCCGAAGCAAGACCTAGCCGCAAGGGTGAGTTCGTTGCTGGCCGATCCGGCATGGGCGCTCGAGCAATTTCCGGTGAGGTGCTCTCCGGTCGTAACTCGGTGGTTGAGGCTCTAAAGGCCAAGATTCCGGCAACCGCGCTCTTTATCGCGCAGCGCATCGAGATGGATGATCGAGTCAAAGAAGCCATCGCGATTGCCAATGGCCGTGGCATTCCACTCTCCGAGGTCACGCGCGCCGAGATTGATCGCATGACCGGTGGAGACAGCGTGCACCAGGGCATTGCGCTTCAGGTTCCGCCATACAACTACAAGCACCCAATGGAGCTATTGGACCGCGCACTTTCAACCGGTCACCTTCCGCTTTTGGTTGCCCTTGACGGCGTGACTGACCCAAGAAACCTAGGTGCGATTATTCGCTCTATCGCTGCCTTTGGTGGTCACGGCGTTGTGCTACCGCAGCGTCGAAGTGTCGGCGTAACAGCGGCTGCCTGGAAGACCAGCGCCGGAGCTGCGGCCCGCATGCCGGTGGCACTGGCATCGAATCTGAACCAGACCATCAAGGAATACAAGCAGCGCGGAGTATTTGTCATCGGCCTCGATGGCGATGGCGATGTGATGCTGCCGGAGTTCACTCTCGCTGACAAGCCACTTTTGGTAGTGGTTGGTTCTGAGGGCAAGGGGCTGTCCCGCTTGGTTCAGGAGAACTGCGACCAGGTGGTTTCGATTCCTATCACCGCGGCAACTGAGTCACTAAACGCAGGTATTGCGGCATCGGTTGCGCTCTACCAGATCTCGAGCATGCGGGTCTAAACCCGATCTCTCCAGTCGCCTTCTTCATCATCGTCGGCAACCACGATCAGGCCCGAGGGGATTGCTTCGGCCAGGGTGATGTTTTCGGTGGTGGGGGAGCTAATCAGTGCTTCTTCATCGCGACGCTTGGAAAGCACCTCGGAAACGTAACTGCGAACCGCATCCAGTAGCGATACGTCAGAACCGGCGTTCTCGGACATATACCAGCGGTGTTCTAGCACCTCATGGAAGACTTCGGCTGGTTCAAGCTTGCCGGTGTATTCGCTCGGAATGGCACCAACCACCGGTTCGTAAACTTCGCTGAGCCACTCGTGAGCCAATACCTCTTCATCCGCACCTGGGCGCTGGTGGGCCAGTCGATACTCGTCGATGTCGTTCAGTAGGCGTCTTGCCTGGTTCTCTTCAACATCCAAGCCGGTTAGCAATAGCAGTCTTCTGGCGTGGTGTCCGGCATCAACCACCTTGGGCTGAATCCGAACCTTGGTGCCATCCGCCTCTTGGCTCATGCTTAGCTCTTCGATATCGAAGCCAAGCTCGTTCAGGCGCTGAACTCGCCTAGAGATTCTCCAGCGCTCGGAGAGCTCAAAGACTTCGGTGGCGGTTAACTCTTTCCAGAGCTCGTGATACTTATCCACGATGCGCTGGCTGATCTGGTTAGCGTCAATCTCAGATGCTGCTTTCCCAGAGGCAATCAAGTCCATTAGTTCACCCGCGATGTTCACGCGCGCAATCTCCAGGTCATTTTCGCGTTGGCCGTTAGACAGTCTGGAGTCATAGAGCTGCCCGGTCTCCGCGTCCACCAGATAGGCAGCAAACTTTCCAGCATCGCGCCTGAACAAAGTATTTGAGAGCGAGACATCACCCCAGAAAAAACCCACCAGATGAAGTCGAACCAAGAGGAGTGCTAGCGCATCAACTAGGCGCTTAGCAGTTTGCTCTCTGAGTCCCTGTGACCACATGGCGCGGTAGGGGAGAGAAAACTTGAGGTGGCGGGTAATCAATACGGCAGGTAGTTCCTCGCCGTTTACGTCGCTTCGATTGTTGATGATTGCGAATGGTTCAACACAGGGAACGTCTAGCTTCTCAAGTTTGCGAAGCATGTCGTATTCGCGCTTTGCAAGCTCAAACAAAGTCTCTTTGATAGCGATGACGTGATTGCCAAGGTGAGCAAACCTAACGGTGTGACGAGACAGTCCCTTTGGCAAGGCCGCAATGTTTTCGTTGGGCCAGTCCTCCAATGGCAAATGCCACGGCAGATCCAGTAGTGCTGGCTCTGCCGTGGCAGCCGTGATGTTTAGTTGATTAGGCATTGGGCCTTAGTTCAGGCGCTCGCCGCTCTCTGCGTCGAAGACGTGTACCGCTGTGACATCTGCCTGCAGGTGGATACGGTCTCCAGCGCGTGGGTGGTCGATTGGGTCGACGCGAACCACGATGCTGTGCTCTTGGCCGTCTAGGTTTGCGCGACCGTATAGGTAGCCGTCCGAACCTAGCTCTTCTACTACGTCTACATCTACCTCAAGACCGTGAGCAGCTGGGGTTAGCTTCTCTGGGCGGATACCAACGGTTACGCGGTTTCCTGATGCCTTAGCAAGGATGTCGCGGTCGATTGGTAGAACAGCGTCACCAAACTGAACGCCACCGTCGATGATTGGCAGCTGGATTAGGTTCATGGCTGGGGAGCCGATGAATCCCGCTACGAATACGTTTGATGGGCGGTCGTAAAGGTTACGAGGGGTGTCAACCTGCTGCAGTAGGCCGTCCTTGAGAACAGCTACGCGGTCACCCATGGTCATTGCCTCAACCTGGTCGTGAGTCACGTAAACAGTAGTTACACCCAAGCGACGCTGTAGCGAAGCAATCTGGGTGCGAGTCTGAACGCGAAGCTTGGCGTCAAGGTTGGAAAGTGGCTCATCCATTAGGAACACCTGTGGCTTACGCACGATAGCGCGGCCCATGGCCACACGCTGACGCTGTCCACCGGAAAGTGCCTTTGGCTTGCGGTTTAGGTATGGCTCTAGGTCGAGTAGCTTGGCGGCCTCTAGAACGCGCTCGGCGCGCTCTTCCTTGCTAACGCCAGCAATCTTTAGGGCGAATCCCATGTTCTCTGCCACGGTCATGTGTGGGTAGAGCGCGTAGTTCTGGAAAACCATCGCGATGTCGCGATCCTTTGGTGGAACATCGGTTACCTCGCGGTCACCGATGAAGATGCCACCCTCGTTTACCTCTTCAAGACCGGCAAGCATGCGCAGCGAGGTTGACTTTCCACAGCCAGAAGGACCAACTAGGACTAGAAACTCGCCGTCTCTAACCTCTAGGTTCAACTTGTCTACTGCTGGCTTGGTTCCGCCTGGGTAAAGACGGGTTGCGTTACGAAATGACACTGAGGCCATGATGTTCTCCTTCACCGGCGGTACGTGCCGGACGATCCTTCGTGAATGGACGCTGCTTCAGATGAAGCAACTCAACAAGTATCGCACCTCGGTTACACTTATTGAGCTTCGTAACCAAGCTGATACCGAATCAAGGTAGGGAACAATGACTTCGAACCACAAGCCAACTCGCTCAGAGCAGCGTGACGCAGCTCGCCAGAAGGCCAAGGCGCTGCGCGCTGAGAACCAGAAGAAGGCCAAGCGCTCCAAGCTAATCATCCAGCTTTCAGTTGTGCTTGTTGCCCTTGGCATCGTTGGTGGCGTGGCTGCCGTTATCGCGATTGAGTCGGCCAACAAGGTTGCCGCCCCAGTTGTTGAGGACGCCCCTCAGAACCTAAGCGAATTTGGTGGCTTGAAAGTTGGTGTTGGTCTTCAGGCTTTCACAGCAGACAAGACCCCAACCCCAGAGGCTTCCGAGACCAAGGCTCCGGAGATTGTTGTCTACGTTGACTACCAGTGCCCAGTTTGCCAGGCGTTCGATCTTCCAAACGCTGCTCAGCTTCGTTCCTGGGTGGACACTGGAGCGGCCACTGTTGAAATCCGACCAATCTCCTTCCTAGACCGAGCATCGCTAAACGAATACTCCTCGAGAGCTGCCAACGCAGCCTTCTGTGTAGCCAACTTTGCTCCGGACGCATTCTTTGACATGCACTCGAACCTGATGATCAACCAGCCTGCCGAAGGCCAGCGCGGTCTCGATGACAACGAGTTGTTCGAGGTTGCCCAGACCTCAGGTGCTGGCACCACAGAGGTCAAGGGCTGCATCCAGAACAAGAGCTTTGCTACCTACATCGAGCAGCACACTCAGAAGGTGCTGAGCGAGCCTCAGCAGGGAATTCAGGTAACTGGCACCCCAACCATCTTGGTAAACGGCAACCAGTTCAGCTGGGCCACCGGCGAAGAGCT
>CAZKLA010000015.1:0-15413 GCA_964553455.1 uncultured Aquiluna sp.
GCGCCAGCATTCTCGTTTACGCCGAGCGCGTGGGAGGAAATCTCTCCGAGATTGAGAAGCTTCTCAAGGGTCCACTCAAGGACTTCAACGGCATCCACGTTCTTCCGTTTTTCCACCCTTACGACGGTGACGATGCGGGGTTTGACCCGATCGATCACACCATCGTTGACCCTCGACTTGGCAACTGGACTGACTTCAAGCGCATCTCGGAGACTCACGAGCTAACCGCAGACCTTATTGTCAACCACGCCTCCTACCTCTCCCCTGAGTTCTTGGATTGGCAGGAGAAGGGTGATGCCTCTGAATACGCCGGGATGTTCCTGACCTACGACGTGGTGTTCCCAAATGGCGGTACCGAGGAAGGCATCACTTCCTTCTACCGCCCACGACCTGGATTCCCATTCACCGCATACAACGTGGCAGGAAAGCGCCGCTTGGTTTGGACCACCTTCATGCCTTCGCAGGTGGATATCGACATCAACCACCCAGCCGGTCAGGACTACCTGGATCGAATCCTTCGGGCACTGAAGTCCGGCGGGGTAAAGGTGGTTCGCCTAGACGCCATTGGCTACGCAGTGAAGACACCTGGCACCGACTCCTTCATGACCCCGGAGACACTGGAGTTCGTAAAAGAACTAACTGAGAAGATTCACGGCTACGGAATGCGCGTCCTGGTTGAGGTGCACGCTCACTACACCCAGCAGCTGGACATTGCCCCGCTGGTGGACTTGATCTACGACTTCCAGACCGCGCCACTTCTGCTGCACTCTTTCTTCAACGGGACAGTTGATCGCCTAGACAACTGGTTCAAGATCCGCCCAGACAACTGCCTAAACGTGCTGGACACCCACGACGGCTACGGCGTCATCGATGGTGGCCCAATCGGTGGTCGACCAGGTCTAATTACTCAAGATGAGATGGCCTTCATCTTCAAAAAGGCCGAGGAGAACACCGGTGGCCACTCGGCGATTGCCAGCGTCATCCCGCAGTGGTTCGAACTACCACACCAGATCAATGCCACCTTGCCAAATATCCTGGCCAATGACACCGCCTATGTAATCTCCCGCATGGTTCAGTTCTTGCTGCCAGGAGAACCACAGGTCTACTACGTGGGTCTTTTCAACGGTATGGATGATCGAGAGTTGTTTGCGAAGTCCGGCCAGGGTCGTGACGTCAACCGCCACAACTACACTCCTGCGGAGATAGAACAAGCTCTAAAGAGCGATGTGACTCAGGCGATTATTGCGATGGCGAGAATCCGCCGCTCAAGTGCCTTTGAGGGTCACTTCAGCTGGCAGGTGCTGGGCTCCGACAGGCTTTCCATGAGCTGGACTGGCGCCACAGAAGAGCTTCACTTTGAGTTCGCTACCACCCTTGGAGCACCTAGCTTCAAGCTGGTTCACAAGTCGGCTGCCGGCGAAAGAACCTTCAGCTCAGCTTCCGAACTAGCAAACTTCTAGTTACTGACCAACTGCTTTGCGAACGAGTTTCGCAATCTGGTCTGAAACATCCTTGGTGAACTCCAAAACCGCAAAGCTGGTGGCAAACATATCGCCATCGTCCAGCTGGGCCTGCTCCTGAAAACCAAAGGTTGAGTAGCGCGACTCGAACTTAGATCCGGCCTGGAAGAAGCACAACACCTTGCCATCCAGGTAGTAGGCGGGCATGCCATACCAGGTTTGTGGCTTTAGGCGAGAGTCGATTGAGGTAACGAGATCGTGAATGCCCTGAGCGATCTTCTTTTCCTGAGGGTTCATTTCCGCAATCTTGACTCGCACCTGCTCGTCACCGGAAAGCTTTTTGAACTCACGCTGCTCGCGAGCTCTCTCTTTCATCGCTGCTTTTTCAGCATCACTAAAGGTAGGCAATTCAACTCCTCAATTTCAACGGCTCAATTATGCCAGTGGCCAACTAGCACTCAACAACGTTGACAGCCAGGCCACCGGTCGAGGTCTCCTTGTATTTGAACGACATATCGACTCCGGTTTGGCGCATGGTTTCAATCACGGTATCCAGTGAAATCTTGTGGCTGCCATCCCCCAACAAGGCCAATCGCATAGCCGCTACGGCAGTTCCAGCAGCAATGGCGTTGCGCTCGATGCATGGCAATTGCACAAAGCCACCGACCGGGTCGCAGGTCAAACCGAGGTTGTGCTCCATAGCTATCTCAGCGGCATTCTCGACCTGCTCCAAGCTTCCGCCCATCACCGCGGTGATGCCAGCTGCGGCCATCGAGCAGGCAGAACCGACTTCCCCCTGGCAACCAGCTTCTGCCCCGGATATTGAAGCATTGCGCTTATAAAGTGCCCCAATAGCAGCTGCGGTCAATAGGTAGTCGAAGGCGATCTTCTCATCGCTCACCTGGCGGAAGCGATTGGCAAAGTAGGCAACCGCTGGAATGATGCCGGCAGCCCCATTGGTGGGTGCGGTGACAACCCGATTGCCGGCAGCGTTTTCCTCATTGACCGCAATAGCGAAGGCCTGTAGCCACTCTGCCGTTAGATCACCAACAGCCGATCCAGCAATCACCATACGCTCAAGTTTGGCGGTCATGTCTTTTGCTCGACGTGGGACCTTTAGGTAACCGGGCAGAATGCCTTCGGCCTTAAGCCCAGTTTCGATGCAGGACTTCATGGCCAGCCAAATTGCCATCAACCTCTGGTCAACAACTTCCTTGGGATTCAGCGCAATCTCATTGGCGTAAGCCAATTCGGCGATTGAAAGTTTGTGGGCCCGAGCAGTTGCTAGAAGTTCGACCGCATTGCTAAACGGATATGGGACTGCGACCTGATCCAAGGCTGGTTCTTGCCCCAATCGCTCAATAAAGCCGCCGCCAACGCTGAAGTAAGTCTCTTCGAGAACAATTTCTGAGCCCGAAAGTGCTTGAAACCTCATGCCGTTGGAGTGCTGCTCTAAGCGCTCTTTGAGCCTCAGTTCTAGCCTTGAGGTGTCAAAGGAGACTTCACGGCCAAGGACTTCAATGCTGCCCTTAGCTATTGATGCGTCAAAAATCCCCCTGACCTCTGCTGGATCACAACCCTCAGGTGTCATACCGGCAAAGCCTGCGATTACGGCATCTTTCGTGCCGTGTCCAGCTCCTGTAGCTGCCAGTGAGCCAAAGAGAATGGTTTGAATCGAATCGAATTTGAGGTCAGCCAGCTTGCTAGCAAAGTCAGCTGCTGCTCGCATAGGGCCGACGGTGTGGGATGAGGACGGGCCAATGCCGATCGTAAAGAGATCCAGTGCTCCGATGTACTTCATTGTCACCTAACTGGGGGCAGCGGAATCTACCCTTTGGAAGCGCGAAGCTCCATCAGGTGAAAAACCGAACCCGATTCAATAACTTCAGAATACTTAGTGAATCCAACTTTGAAGTATGAACGAATCGCCCTTTCGTTGGTGGCTAGGACATCAAGTGTGATTCGCTGGATTTTCAATTCTTCAAAAGCAAAGTCGCAGACCAACTTGACGGCTTGAGTGCCAAAGCCTCTAGAGCTCATTTGGCTGCGCAGGGCGATGCGCAGGTTGAGCGAGTCCTCGTCTGGCTTGTACTCATTCAGAACCACCTCGCCGGCAAACTCACCTGATGTGACATCAAAAATGCCCCAATCCAAGCGTTCGGGAGCACCAGGTCGAGACTTGAGCCAATTCAGCAGCTGCTCTTCGGTGAAGGTCTCAGAGCTGGCTGTCCAGAAAGCGACCTCAGGATCCGAAATCATTTCGATGTAGGGGGCAATCACGGATTCATTCAGCTGCGACAGCCTCACCAAATCGCCCGTTAGATCAGGTGCCAGTTTTGGAAAAGTGATTGCCACAGTACTCGCCTAATTCTTTATCGGAGCCACCCAGGAGAATCGAACTCCTGACCTGCTCTTTACGAGGGAGCTGCTCTACCGACTGAGCTAGGGTGGCGTGTGCCTTGGCACCTCAAAAGTTTAGCGGCAAAGAAAAATGGGCAACCATTACGGTTGCCCATTTCCTTAGGAGGCCCAAGTTGAAAACTTGGGGGTTTCCCGCTTTCAGATTGCAGTCTTTGGCGGAAATCAAAGAAGTCTTATTGGTCAACGTTTTCGGATGGCAAAACATTCCCCTGCTGGGCCTGGACTCGCTCGATTCTTCTTAGAGCAGCATCCTCAATCGGAGACTCCGGGCCGATAGCAAAACGCATCAGTGCCAACAGGTTTGTGGTCACTGGACGCAAGAGCCAAAGCGGTGCGGAGCGAATGCCGATTAGGTCTCTAAACCTAGGATCTAGGCTGGCAACCGCTGAGTAAAAGAGCAGTTTGTAGATTGGCTTGGTAAGTGGCGGAAGTGGTGCCTTGCGAATCCAATCGATCACCGAACGAGTTTTTTCGGTGACGATTAGCTCCTCGGAAAACTCATCCAGTAACTGAAACAACTCGGCCTCCGACGCAGGAACATCGTCGAGTCCAAGTGGGGCAACGGATTTGCCCCAAAGCTTCACGTAGGCATCTGCTCCGCCCGGAATTGGTGCTTTGGAATAGTTCTGGTGAGCCCTCAGAAAGCTCTCCATAAATGCGATGTGAACCCAGAGCAAAAGTCTTGGGTCTGCCGCTCGGTAACTTGAAGTTTCACCCTGCGCGGTTTGATACTCGCCGCTCACTTTGGTGTGCATGCGGTTTACACGGCCAGCTTCATTCTGAACAGCTTCAACTGAGCCAAATGTGGTCACGGTGAGCCAGCGAATGGTTCCGGAGAGCCTGCCCAGTGGATCTTGCTCATATCTTGAGTGCTGAGCCACGCCCGCAAGAGAACCTGGGTGAAGCGCCTGCATCAAAAGAGCTCGCACTCCCCCGACCAAGGTTGAGAAGTCGCGATGGATAATCCATGGGGCATCGGTGGGAGCAAACAGGCCAATGTCATTGCCTTCTGCCACTACCGGCAGCCAGGGCGGGGTGCCGTCGGTTGCACCAGAGAGCAGCTTTCGAAACCGAATTGAAAGCTTTTCTTGTAACTTGGTGTTCTTACTAGGCATCTGTCTTTATCTCCTGAAAGGGCAACCATGGAAACCTCGCAACTAATCCGAGAATTCAACACAAATCGCCTGCACCTGATTCTCGCCCAGCTAGCCCCAACCGGACTGCTGGCTTTTGCGGCCATTGCGACCCCGGCAATTGCCGACTCCGGCGAATACCTGAAGGCGGGCTTTGCGTTGATTTTGTTGGCGAGTGGAATTCTTGGAGCGCTTGCTGAGTATTCGGCAGCATCTCAGGCTCAGGCCACGATTGATGCCCTGAAGCTGGTGACGGATAAGAATCCGCTGGTGGAGCGCGTTATCAGCTTCAGGCCTTGGCTAGAAATTGCCAAGTTTGTTACCCCGGCTATTTTTGTGGCGATCTTTATTGCCATCCTGCTGGGTCTGTACGCCTAGTCGATCGAAATAAGTCGAGAGAGCTAGCCGCAGCGAAGCTCTGAGGCTGTGAGCTCTGCTCCCAGTAGGTAATCTTCCACATGCTTATTGACGCAATCGTCCGATCCGTAAGCTGTGTGACCTTCACCCTGGAAGGTGAGAAGTGTTGCTCCGGATAGCAGTTTGGCCAGGCTGACTGCCTGCTGATAAGGGGTTGCTGGATCGCCTGTGGTGCCAACTACCAACGGGCCGGTTGATAGCTCAACCGTGTAATCCAGTTCGACCATCGACTTGCCCTCTGGCCACCCGAGGCAGCTCAGCTCAGGGTAAACAAAGTACTTACCGAAAACAGAACTTGCGCTAAGCACAGCCTCGCGAAGTGCCGGGAACTCCTCGGGCGCTACTCGCTCATCGGCACAGTTGATGGCTACGTTAGCCTCCGAGATATTGGAGAGATAACCGCCTTCGGGGTCTTTGTCATTGTAAAAATCAGCGAGCAACAAAAGTGTTGAGCCGTCACCCTCAAACGCCTCTTGGAATGCTTGCGTGAGGTATTGCCACGACTGCTGCGAGTAAAGCGCGGCAATAATGCCGTACAGCGCGACAGTGAGGCCGGCATCGCGGTCATAGCGCGTAGGCAGCGGTTTGGTTTCAAGCTCTACCAAGAGCTCGCCCACCTGCCTAAGTGCGGCATCCACGGTTCCGGAGAATGGGCACTCGGGGCGAGTGAGGCAGTCACTGAGGTAAGTGCGGAAAGCCTTGTCAAAACCCGCAACCTGGTTCACCGTGCCCTGAGCGGAGCTGAGCGTTGGGTCCACAGCACCGTCGAGCACAAACCTTCCCACGCGCTGTGGGAAAAGGGCGATGTATGTAGCACCGAGTTCCGTGCCGTAGCTAAATCCCAGGTAGTCCAATTTCTCAACCCCGAGCGCTGCGCGGATGACATCCATGTCCCTCGCAGATTGCTGGGTGTTGAAGTAGGCAACGTCAAAGCCGGTCTCCTGGCAGCTGATCGCGAAGCGCTCGAGAATATCCCTAGAGAAGGCAAGGTCTTTCTCGGAACCATATGGGAATCCAGATTCTTCGTAGTAGATCTGATCCTTCAGCTGCTCGTCTCCACAGGTGACTGGCGCGGAGCGCCCGACTCCCCTCGGGTCAAACCCAACCAACTGAAAGTTGGCCCTGAGCGTCGAAGTGCCGAGTGATTCGTAACTGTCTCGCACGTAGTCAAAACCGCTTGAACCTGGACCACCGGGGTTTAGCAACAGCGGAGGTAGATTCTCGGTTCCGGCTTTGCGGATGAGGGAGATTTCAAAAAGCTGGCTTTCTGGATCCAGATGATCTAGCGGCACTGCGACAGTCGCGCACTCAAATCCAGAGGCACAGGACTCCCAGCTAACTTGCTGCTCTTCGAGGGAAACGCCGGATTCCACCTGCTCCAGAGGACTGGGGCTCGCCTCGGCACAGCCTGCCAGCAGCAGGACTGATGCCAGCAGCAAGGCCCTAAGCCGCAACGTTACCTCGGAAAATGAAGTTGGTGCACAGCGCCTCAAGGACCAGTAGATCACGCACGTTTGAAGCCAGGCGCTGCCTGGATTGAGCTATGGCATCGAGAATTGCGATGGTCTGCTCAACCGAAGTTCCGTTGGCGCGCTGAACTAGCTCAGACTCGATTTCAGTGTTTACAAGTTCCACTTCAGCAGCGAGTTGAAGTGCCATGAGGTCCCGATAAATCGATTCCGCATCGGTAAAGATTCGGTCTATGCCATCGCGAAGTGCTCTGGTAGCCCTGCGCTTTTGGTTCTCTTCGAGCTCCTTGAACTGCGCTCTGAGATTAGGTGGCAATTTCTCTTCGGCCGTTAGACCAAAAGCCTTGAGCAAAGCGTCTTTTTCTTGAGCATCTTTTTCAGCGCTCGATGCCTCGGCATCGCGTTTCGCAACACCCAAAAGCTTCTCTGCGGCGACCATCGCTGAGCTTAGGTTCGAGATTGACATCAATACGCGCAAGGTCTCAGACCTTCTGGCTCTTGCTTCTGAGGACAGTGCTAACCGTCTCGCCATGCCAACGTGGTTCTGGGCAAGTAGCGCAGACTTTCTCGCCAAATCCATCGCCACACCATCTCGCTGAACCAGCAGGGTTGCCACCTCATCAATTGATGGCAGTCGCAGGTTAACATTTCTGGTTCTGGAGCGGATGGTTGGCAAGAGATCAGACACGCTTGGGGCACAGAGAATCCAAACCACTTTCTCGGCTGGCTCTTCCAGCGCCTTCAGCAAAACATTCGAGGTTCGCTCCGCCATGCGGTCGGCATCCTCGATGATAATCACTCGATAGTCACCAACCGTGGTGGCCATAGACGAGCGTGCTACTAAGTCGCGCACTTCTTCGATACTGATCACGACTCGATCGGTAACCAGCATTGATACATCTGGGTGGGCGTCGGCCTTCACCAGTCGACAGTGCTGGCACTGCCCGCAACCGTTCTCAGCACACTGCAGCGCAGCAGCAAAACTCTTGGCAAGGTTGCTGCGTCCAGAGCCGGCAGGTCCAGTGAATAGCCAGGCGTGGTGCACCGAGTCTGGCTTTCCCGCCACCGCTCTGATCAGTTGCTCAATAGCCTCAGGCTGTCCGAGCAGTTCATCCCAAACCGGGTGGCTCAACGCGACTCCATGGCTGAAACCCGGCTGCGAATCTGGGATTGAATTTCTTCAATCGACAATGTCGCGTCAACTACTAAAAATCGCGGTTCTTTGGCTAGTTCCAGGTATTGATTCCGAGCGCGCTCAAAGAAATCGACCTTTTCTCGTTCAAGACGATCAGGTTCGGTGCCGGTCTTGTTCCTGCGCTGGATAGCCGCCTGGGCATCAAGATCCAAAAGCACGGTTAGGTCTGGAATCAGATTGTCCACTGCCCAAAGCGAGATGTTTCGCACCTCGTCGACATCCAACTCTCGAGCAGCTCCCTGGTAGGCAACTGAGGAGTCAAAGTAGCGGTCGCCAAGTACGACTTTGCCCTCAGCGAGAGCTGGGCGAATCTTGGTAGCCACGTGGTGGGCGCGATCTGCGGCGTAAAGCAAAGCTTCTGCCCTGGCTGCGACGTCACCCTTGCGGTGCAGCAGCAGGTGGCGAATCTCTTGGCCAAGTTCAGTGCCGCCGGGTTCCAGAGTTCTCAACACTTCTTGACCTCGGCCCTCAAGCCACTGCTGGAGCAGGTCTAACTGGGTTGACTTTCCAACCCCGTCGATACCCTCGAAAGTAATAAACACGTCAGCGCTTTTTCCTAGAACTCTTGGCCTTTGAAGTCTTTGGCACCTCACCCGGTGCCACCCCTAGCTTCTCACGGCGAATTGCCAGCAGCTCGAAGGCACGGTCGTTGGAAATCTCATCCAGCGGTTCATCCTTCGGCACCGTTGCGTTAATAACACCATCGGTGACGTAGTTTCCAAACTGGCCAGTCTTCGCAACAACAGGCTTACCGGAAGCTGGGTCCTCGCCAAATTCGCGAAGCGGAGTGGAGGCAGTCCTGCGAGCGCCGTACTTAGGCTGCTTATAGATCTCGACCGCCTCTTCGAGGCTGAGCTCGAAGATCTGCTCCTCTGAGGTAAGTGATCTTGAGTCCGTTCCTCGCTTGAGATACGGGCCGTACTTGCCATTCTGAGCCGTGATTTCTGCACCGGTTTCTGGATCATTGCCTAAGACTCTTGGCAGCGACAGCAGCCTGATGGCATCCTCGAGGCTTACGGTTGTGACACTCATGGTCTTGAAAAGCGAAGCGGTCTTTGGCTTCGGGTTACCCTCATCAACCAAAGTCACATAAGCACCGTAGCGGCCATCCTTGACGATGATGTCCAATCCACTGGCAGGCTCTTGGCCTAGCACTCGGTCCTCAGCGGCAGGGGTGTTGATTAGCTCAACGGCCTTTTCGTGGGTTAGCTCGTCTGGCGTCAGACCCTCTGGGATGTTGACAATTTTGCGCTCTTCGCCCTCCATTACCTCCAGGTAAGGTCCGTACTTTCCAGTGCGAAGTTGGATGCCCTCGGCAATCTCGAAGCTATTGATTAGGCGTGGGTCAGACTCCCCCAGTGACTCAACCGTGTTCTTGAGCCCAGACTCTGAGAAATAGAAGTTCTTGAGCCAGCTGGAGCGATCCAGCTCACCCAATGCGATGCGGTCCAGGTCTTCTTCCATTTTTGCGGTGAACTCATAGTCGACCAGGTCGCCAAAGTTCTCCTCCAGGAAGCGGGTGACAGTGAAAGCGATCCACTCTGGGACCAGAGCACTGCCGCGCTTGACCACATAGCCTTTGGACAAAATGGTGGAGATGATGGCGGCATAGGTGGAAGGTCTTCCGATGCCCTGCTCCTCTAGCGCCTTCACCAAAGATGCTTCGGTGTAACGAGCCGGAGGTTGGGTCTGATGTGACTTGGCCGTCGCATCGCCAATCACGATCTGGTCGCCGACCGCCAATTGAGGAAGCTTTGCCTGCTCCTCGTTGTCATCCTCGCGAGTCTCGTCATAGACAGCCAAGAAGCCTTTGTAGGTTACGGTGGTGCCACTGGCAGAAAGCTCTAGCTCCTCGCCCGAGACCTCCGCGGTCAGCTTGACCGAGGTGGTTGAAAGCTTGGCATCGGCCATCTGGGAGGCAACTGTTCTGCGCCAAATCAACTCGTAAAGCGCCAGCGATCTACCGTGTAGCACCGAGGCTAGCTCGCTAGGGTGCTTGAATACCTCACCGGAGGGGCGAACCGCCTCGTGTGCCTCTTGGGCGTTTTTTGACTTGGAGCCGTAAACCCTCGGGGCATCGGCCACCAACTCTTTTCCAAACAGTTCTGCCGCAGCCGCTCTGGCCGCAGCAGTTGCCTGCTGAGAAAGCGAGGGTGAGTCAGTACGCATGTAGGTGATGTAACCCTCTTGGTAAAGCTGCTGAGCAGTGTCCATCGCCTGCTTAGCGCTCATCCCCAATTTGCGAGATGCCTCCTGCTGCAGGGTTGAGGTTGTGAAAGGAGCGTATGGCTTTCGAGTTGAAGGCTTGGCCTCAACCTGAGAAACCGTTAGCGTCTTTGACCTAAGCGCACTAGCGAGCTGCTCGGCCTTCTCAGGAGCCAAAACCAAGGCGGAACCGGTTAGCTTGCCATTTTCATCAAAGCTCTTTCCGGTGGCCAACTTCTGGCCGGCAACCGCCGTGAGCTTGGCTTCGAAATCGATTTCGGACTTGCTCAAGGCTGCCGTGACGCTGGAGTAACTGGCTGCCACAAATGCCATGCGCTCACGTTCGCGCTGAACAATCATTCGGATAGCGGGAGACTGGACTCGACCTGCGGATAGACCGCGGTTGATCTTCCTCCAGAGCACCGGGGAGATTTCATAGCCGACCAAGCGGTCTACTACTCGCCTGGTTTCCTGAGCCTGTACCAAGTCTTCGTTCAAAGCCCTGGTGTTGTTGGCAGCCTCTTGGATTGCCTCCTTGGTGATCTCGTTGAACACCATGCGACGAACTGGAACCTTGGGCTTGAGAACCTCTAGCAAGTGCCAGGCAATTGCCTCACCTTCGCGGTCTTCATCGGTTGCGAGGTAGAGCTCGTCCGCCTTTTTGAGAGCAGCCTTTAGATCGCTAACGGTCTTTGACTTACCGGGCGATACAACATAGAAGGGCAAGAAGTCATTGTCGACATCGATCGAGAACTTACCGAGCGGACCCTTTTTCTGGTCGGCGGGGACATCTTTTGGCTCAGCCAAATCGCGAATGTGGCCCACCGAAGCAAGAACCTCAAAGTCACTGCCCAGATACTTGGCAATGGTTTTGGCCTTAGCCGGTGACTCAACAATCACCAATCTCTTTGGCAAGAGCTCTCCTTATTCCTTTGGTGGCCCAGCTGTAGCCTGGGCGGATAACCGAAATGGCGGCAGAGATTTTGAGACCTCCACAAACGCACTGAAACCGACAATACGACATCTGTCAAGTTCTAAGTCAAATCGGCCAGCGATATGTTCAGGGTTTTCACAGGAGAACCCGGAGATCAATCCACGTGATGTTTCACTAGCCGCAAGGGCTGCGGCATCAGCAACCAACTGGGCCTGCTGTTGCCAAAATGCGAACTGAATTGCCAGTGCGGTGGCAGCCAAAACACTGGGCACCGCCGCCATCGCAACCGCCACTGCTGCGCTAATGCTGCCGCGATCTAGAGACCGTGTTTTAGCAGGCAAGCCTCGGCCTCCAATTCGATAAGCAACTGCTTAGAAGCTGTGACACAAACCCACTTGCCCGATCCTGAGACTTCGAAAGCAGTGTCGGGTAGTTCGGTGAGTGGATTGCCAATCGCCAATTGCCGCGCCTGAGAAAAAGCTTCGCGAGACAGCTGCAGCTGTGTCAGCCCCAGCTGAAACACCCCAATAATTCCAGCCAGGGCCAGCACGAGAGTTGGAAAAAGCAGCATGAACTCTGCTGTCACCGCTCCCTTGTCACTACTGAATGCCAAGAGCTCTCGCCACCAGTCCAAACAGCAGATCCCTGACTGCCTCTGATCGCATCACCAGAATCAGCAGTCCGGCAAATGCCACTCCGCCCAGGGTGGCGATTGCGTACTCGGCCGTGATAGCACCGCGGTCACTCATCAGTTGCTTCATTTCTTTCCTTTCTTTAGAGCCCGAAGCCGATCAGCATCGGGACGATTGTCAAAATCAAGAAGGCTGGCAGCACGGTTAGCGACATCGGAACCAGAAGTTCGATTGACATCCGTTTGGCTTTGGACATCGATTCCTGAATCGCACGCTGAGTAACCAGTTCGATCTCGTGCTGCACCAGCTCTCCAAGCGGTGCGCCGGTTTCGCGGCTTAGCATCACCAGCGACTCGATGCCCTGATGGGCTGAGGCACTCAGCGGTGCTCCCGAAGCGAGCAAAAGGCTTACCTGAATTAGTTCGAGCGCTGGGTGCTGAGGCTCCACCAAAAGGCCCGCGAGCAAAGCGCCAGACCATCTGACGCCCAAGATGATCAAGCCAAGTGCTACCAAAGCTGCTGCCAGGCCAACCGGGTGAAAGATTGCTGCCACGGTGCCAAAGCCGGCAAGCTGTCCGATCGCCAGTGATAGAGCCGGCAGCCAAAGAAGTAACTTTCGAGTTGCCACTGGCACCGCATTTGCCGTTTCCAGCTCCAAACGAAAGCGTTCCAGATCAAGTTCGAAAGTCACCAGCCGCTTGGTCACCGCCGTGATTGGCGCGCCGGATTCGATTACCTGAGTCAACATCCGTTCGACAGGCTTTTGGCCTCCGAGTCGAAGACCTGCTACATCCAGGGCGGCGTGAAGATTTAGGCCTGCCGCCATGAGAGCTCCAAATTTCGCCACCTGACTCATGCCGCCACCTCGATAACATCGAGATTCTTCTCAAGCCGTCCTATTTGCGTCAAGGTTCTGACGCCAGCAATCCGCTCCAGTTGCAGCACCAAGTCGAACGACTGCTTCACTAACTGCTCGGTCAGGTTTCTATCAAATCCAGAAAGCAGACCCAGTAGCAGTAGTCGATCGGGCAGGTCAGCCAGCGACTTGCAGTGCAGTGTTGCCATGGTGCCGCGATGGCCATTGTTCATGGCCTGGAGTAGCACTCCGAATTCGCTACCGCGCACCTCCCCGACCACTATCCGGTCTGGGCGCATTCGAAGCGCTTCGATCACAAGCTGTTGCAGACATATGGCCCCAAGCCCCTCCTGGTTGGCTGGCCGCTCGTGTATGGAAATCGCTGGCTGTCTAAGAACTAGCTCGGGAATCTGCTCAATACATATGACGCGCTCCTCAAGCTCGGCGATCAAGGCCGAGAGCAACGTTGTCTTACCTGACGAGGTAGCGCCTGCCACCACAATGTTTAGCCGATCCTCAAGAGCCTGCCTGAGAAACATCAGCTGTCGCTGGCTGAGCATGCCGACCTCCAAGAGATGCTCCAGCCTGATTTCGGAGTTTGGATGCCTTCTGATCGAGACCAGCGGCAGGTCGCTAACGCCGTGACCTAGAACTGCGTGGAAGCGAAAGCCACCGATGACAAAGTCCGAGATTGGCTTTGCCATGTCTATCCGAGCACCGGTTTGAAATCCCAAGTCGATCAGGAGCTGGGAGAGCTCAGAGCTTTCCCGAAAGGGGTTGCCGGTTCTCACTAGACCCTGCCCAACATCTATATAGGTGTTCTGATGGCCATTGAGAATCAAATCTGACAGGCCAGGCGCTGCCATCAGCTTGGCGAGCGCATCCGGCAGTTTGATTTCCATGCCTTGATGCTGGACCAGATCTTGAGCCAGCAATCTAGCCGCTGGAAATCTGTGGAAAAAGAAAGGGCCGGCAGGTTTGGGGGAAACCTGCCGGCGAGCGACTGCGCATTGGGGGAACGCTGCAGTCGCCATCTGACCTGAGTCAGAGCTAAATTTTATGCGGTTATCACTTGTTTTGTCCCCCATTTGTTGAACTTTCTTTCAAGTTCGTTGCAAACTCACAGTTTTGAACATCGGTGCCAAAAAATCTGGCATTATGTGAAAGTCAACACCTGGAGGACAATGATGTCTGTTGAACATGAAATTGAAAACTTGCTGCACGAGGAAAGACGCTTCGAGCCAAGCAAGGAGTTTGCTGCCAACGCGATTGCGCAGCCCGAAATCTATGAACGTGCCAAGGCTGACCGCCTAGAGTTCTGGGCCACCGAGGCAAGAAAACTTCACTGGCACAAGCCGTTCACTCAAACCCTGGATTGGTCGAACGCTCCCTTTGCGAAGTGGTTCCACGACGGTGAACTGAACATCAGCTACAACTGTCTCGATCGTCACGTAGAGGCTGGCTGGGGCAAGCGAGTAGCGCTGTTCTTCGAGGGCGAGCCTGGCGACACCAAGGTTTTCACCTACCTTGATCTTCTGATCGAGGTCAAGAAGGCTGCCAACCTGCTGCTAAAGATGGGTATTGAGCCAGGCGACCGCGTTGCCATTTATATGCCAATGATTCCGGAGGCAATCATCGCGATGCAGGCTGTTGCCCGCGTCGGTGCGGTGCACTCGGTGATCTTCGGTGGCTTCTCAGCTGATTCACTTGCCTCCCGCATTCAAGATGCCGAGGCCAAGTTGGTTATCACCGCTGACGGTGGCTACCGCAAAGGCAAGGCCAGCTTGCTAAAGCCTGCGGTTGACGAAGCTCTAGCAGACAACAAGTGCCCAACCGTTGAGAACGTGTTGGTTGTGAACCGAACACACTCAAAGGTTGATTGGGTTGAGGGTCGTGACCATTGGTGGGAGGAAGAACTTCGCACCGTGGATAGCGAACACGTGGCCGAAGGCTTCAACGCCGAGCACCCGCTATTCATTCTTTACACCTCGGGAACCACCGGTAAGCCAAAGGGCATTCTGCACACCACCGGTGGCTACCTAACCCAGGCTTCATACACTCACAAGAACGTCTTTGACCTGCACGAGGGACAGGACGTTTACTGGTGCACCGCCGATATCGGTTGGATCACGGGTCACTCATACGTTGCCTATGGCCCACTTGCTAATGGCGCGACTCAGGTGATCTACGAGGGAACTCCAGATAGCCCAGACTGGGGCAGATGGTGGGACATCGTTCAGAAGTACCACGTGAATATCCTCTACACCGCTCCAACCGCAATTCGCAGCTTCATGAAGATCGGAAGACAGGTCACAACTCACTACGACCTGAGCTCGATTCGTGTGCTTGGCAGCGTTGGTGAGCCAATCAACCCTGAGGCCTGGATGTGGTACCGCGAGGTCATCGGCGGCAACAAGGCTCCAATTGTGGACACCTGGTGGCAGACCGAAACCGGCGCCATCATGATCTCGCCACTGCCAGGCATCACCGCAACTAAGCCAGGAAGTGCGCAGGTTGCGCTGCCTGGAATTGAGATGCGAATCATCGACGATGAGGGCAAGGAAGTTGGCCCAGGTCACGGTGGCTACCTAACAATCACCGAGCCATGGCCATCAATGTTGCGAGGCATCTGGGGCGACCCAGAGCGCTACAAGGAGACCTACTGGTCACGCTTCGAAGGCAAGTACTTCG
>CAZKLA010000015.1:15513-24875 GCA_964553455.1 uncultured Aquiluna sp.
GACCCAGAGCGCTACAAGGAGACCTACTGGTCACGCTTCGAAGGCAAGTACTTCGCAGGCGATGGTGCCAAGTTTGATGCCGATGGTGACCTATGGTTGCTAGGTCGAGTTGACGACGTTATGAACGTTTCCGGTCACCGACTATCCACCGCCGAGATTGAATCAGCCCTGGTTTCGCACCCATACGTTGCTGAGGCAGCGGTGGTTGGAGCAAAGGACGAGACCACCGGTCAAGCGGTTGTTGCCTTTGTGATTCTGCGTGCCTCCCACAAGGATGAGATTGGCTCCGACCAGGACACCTCAAAGACTCTGCGCGATCACGTCGCCAAGGAGATTGGTCCAATCGCAAAGCCACGCACCATCTTTGTGGTGAGCGAACTGCCAAAGACTCGCTCCGGCAAGATCATGCGTCGCTTGCTAAGAGACGTTGCTGAAGACCGACCAATTGGCGACGTCACCACCTTGGCTGACACCTCGGTAATGGACACCATTACCGGAAGAATGAGCGCCGGGGCTAGCGACTAACAGCTAGACGAATTCGACGATTAGTTCGACTTCAACTGGAGCATCAAGTGGTAGTGATGCCACACCGACCGCGCTTCTAGCGTGTAGGCCAGCATCGCCAAAGACATGACCCAGTAGCTCAGAAGCGCCGTTTATGACACCCGGTTGCCCGGTGAACTCTGGGGTAGATGCGACGAACCCTACGACCTTGACAACTCGCTTTACGCGGGACAGATCGCCTAGGACGCTCTTTACTGCGGCCAGGCCATTCAACGCGCAACGCTGAGCAATCTCCTTGGCAAACTCAGGCGAAATCTCCTGGCCCACCTTGCCGGTTGCCATCAGAGTGCCGTCAACCAGCGGGATTTGACCCGCGGTGAAGACCAAGTTGCCGGAGATGACCGCTGGGACGTAGGCGCCAGCTGGAGTTGCGACGCTTGGCAGAGTTAGGCCTAGCTCGGCTAGCTTCTGCTCAACGCTCATGCCTGAACCTCGCGCTTGAAGAACGCAATTAGACCGCCCTGAGGTCCAGTGATGACCTGGACCAGCTCCCAGCCCTGGGTGCCCCAGGTGTTTAGAATCTGAGTCTCTTTGTGAAGTAGTAGAGGGGTTGTGATGTATTCCCACTTAGTCATTTACAGCTCCGTTTCAGGAAGTGGCAGGTAACCTAGAGTCTATGTCCGGAAAGAAATCTCAATCCGCGCTGACCAACTTTTTCAAGTTTGGTTTGCTCAGTGCCGTAGCCGGTGTGCTGTCGGTAGCAATTTTGGCCCCAATGGCTGCCGTGGCAGGTGTAGCAGCCTCTACTGGAGCTGGCCTATTCGAAGGTCTGCCCGGCTACATCAAGCCGGTAAACGCATCGCAAGCATCGACAATCTACGCACTGCGCGATGGCCAGCCGGTCAAGATGGCAAATTTCTACCACGAGAACCGAATTGAAATCCCGTTCGAGGACATCTCGCCAAACCTCATTGACGCTGTTATTGCCGTTGAAGACCCAAGATTTTATGAGCACGGTGGCGTTGACATCATCTCGCTGCTTCGAGCCACTTTGACCAACCTCGCCACCTTCGGTGAGGGACCCGGTGCCTCCACGATCACGATGCAGTACGTCCGCCAGTCTCAGGTTGAGGCCGCAAACCTAACCGGTGACGCTGAGGCAATTGCTGCTGCTACCGAGGTGACTGTTGCCAGAAAGCTTCGCGAGATTCGCCTCGCAATCGCGCTGGAGAACGAAGTTGAGAAGAAGGACATCCTCGCTGGCTACCTAAACCTGGTTTTCTTGGGTAACCAAATCAACGGTGTTGAAACAGCCAGCCAGTATTACTTTGGCACCTCCGCCAAGAACCTGAACGTGCCACAGGCTGCCTACATCGCAGCCATGCTGAAGTCTCCCAACGATTACAAGCCGGATGACTCGGACAACCTTGAGCGCGGCATTGGACGTCGAAACTACGTGATTCAAGCCATGGCTGACGAGGGCTATATCACTCAGGCTGAGGCCGATGGCTACAAGGAATCTCCGATTCAGACCAAGATCACCAAGAGCCGCCAGGGCTGTGAGGCAAACCAGACCACAGCCTTCTTCTGTGACTACACGGTTTGGACCATCCGCAACTCCACAGAGTTTGGTGAGACCGCAGAAGACCGCGAGATGCTGCTGCGTCGCGGTGGTCTTGAGATCTACACCACCTTGGATCTAGACGTTCAAGAGACAGCCTTCAATGCGACCATGAACATCCTGCCCGGTGACAACGAGTGGGCGTTTGGAACCGCATCAGTGTCAGTCGAAGTTGGAACCGGTCGAGTACTCGCCATGGTTCAGAACCGCTTCTTCGACCAATCGGATAACCCAGAACCTGGTCGCACCTCGGTGAACTTCAATACCGATAAGCCATTTGGTGGCTCTTCCGGATTCCAGCCTGGCTCCACCTACAAGGTGTTCACCTTGGCCGAGTGGCTAAAGAACGGTTACACCTTGGGTGACCACGTGGATGGCCGCATCTTCACGGGCGAGGATGTTGACCTTGATGGCCAGGCCGACAAGGTCAAGATTTGGAACGTCGAGAAAGACTTCCGCGCCAGCTGTGGCGGCGTTGTAGGGCTCTGGGAGGTCAACAACTCCGGAGATAAGACCGTTGATGACATCAGCGTTCGACAGGCCGTGATTACCTCACAGAACACTGCTTTCGCCGCTATGGCCTCAAAGCTCGACCTCTGCGCCATTAGAGACACCGCAAGAGCTTTCGGTGTGCACCGTGCCGATGGTGAAGAGCTGCTCTATGTGCCGGCAACCATCTTGGGCACCAATGAAATTTCTCCGCTAACCATGGCTGCTGCTTATGCGGGAATTGCCAATAACGGCACGGTTTGCTCTCCGGTTTCGATCGACAAGGTAATCCTTAGACGCACCAGCGAAGAGATTCCAGTTCCTAAGACCATCTGCAGTCAGGCCGTAATCCCAGAAATCGCTCACGCCATGGTCGAGTCACTGCGTGGCGTTATGACCGGTGGCACCGGTGCTGCGGCAAACCCTGGCGATGGCACCCCGCTTGCTGGCAAGACCGGAACCACTGACAGCCGCATCCACACCTGGATGACTGGATTCTCCTCCAAGGTCGCAACCGCCACCTGGGTTGGCAACGTCTCCGGATTAACCTCGCAGTCCGGCAAGAGCGTAAACGGCAGAGCAGTGCCAGTTATCAGGCACGCTATTTGGCGGGCGATTATGGCAGAGGTGAACCAGCGCTATGAGGGCCAGCCTTTTACGCCAGCACTTCCGCAATACACCGCCCCAACCATGATCACGGTCCCAAACACCACAGGAACGGATTTGGAATCGGCCAAGCTCACCATCACCGGTGCTCAGCTAAACATTGCCGTTCAAAAGCGTGAGGTTCAATCCACCGCTCCTGCTGGAACCGTCGCCTACACAATTCCAGCAGCCGGTGAGACCATGGAACGCGGTTCGATCGTCAAGATCTTTGTATCGTCCGGTGGCAAGCTCGTAGTTCCAGCGGTTCGCGGTATAGATCTAAACCAGGCCAAGGCCAACCTAGAAGCAATGGGCTTCACAGTTTCACTGCCGCAGTCCAGCCAGAATCAGCTGAAGCAATGTGACCCTGGGCTAGCCAATGGAGTTGCCCACAGCACCTTGCCAGCGGCTGGTGCTGAGATCAGCGCCAACAGCGCCATAGTGTTGATACCAAATCAATGTGGCTAGCCGGTAACTCTGGTCCATTCGTAATCAAAGAGCTTGAGATTGCTCTTGGATTGGATAAGCCAATCCGAGTGCTGCACATCTCGGACATTCACTTTGCCCCTGGTCAAAAATCAAAGGCCGGGTTTCTCGCTACTCTCGCCAAGCTAGAGCCGGACTTGGTGGTGAACACCGGAGATAACCTCGGTCACAAAGATGCGATAAATCCACTTCTGGTCGCACTGGAGCCACTACTTAGATTCCCAGGGGTATTTGTAAACGGCTCAAATGACTACCGAGCGCCAAAGTTTCGAAACCCACTGAAGTATTTCCAGGGTCCATCCGAAGTAAATCGAGCTGCCGATCTGGACACAGTGCGCTTCACCTCTGAGCTAACTGGTGCCGGATGGCTTGACCTGAACAATGCTGGCGGATCGCTTGATGTGGCTGGGCTCAAGCTTGGCTTCCTCGGGCTCGATGACCCGCACGAGAATCTCGATCAACTCCAAACTCTGCCCGATCAGAGAAACTCACTGACCGAGTCGGTTTTGCTTATCGGCGTTGCTCACGCGCCGTATTTGAGGGTAATTGAGGCCTTCACCAAGCACGATGCGAGCCTGGTCTTTGCAGGTCACACCCACGGTGGACAGATTTGCCTTCCTGGTTCAAAGGCGCTGGTTACCAACTGCGATCTACCCACCGAGTTTGGTCAGGGGCTGAGCGGTTGGGAGTTTGAGGGAAAACAGAGCTTGCTCCATGTTTCTGCAGGTATGGGTTGCTCTATCTTTGCTCCGGTTAGGCTGTTCTGCCCACCCAGCGCAACGCTTTTGACTATTAGTTAGCCAAGCTCCGCTGCAACCAGTTCAGCGATCTCATAGGTGTTTAGCGCAGCGCCCTTGCGCAGGTTGTCCCCCACCACAAATAGATCAATGGTGTTTGGGAAGTCTTGCGCTTGACGAATGCGACCAACAAAGGTTGGGTCCTGACCTGCGACATGGGCTGGGGTTGGGTAAATGCCATTTGCTGGGTCGTCCATGACAACCACGGTTGGCTGCTTTTCAAGTTCCGCGCGCACCTCTTCTGCGGTAAGCGCGTTAGCAAAGGTGGCGTGAACTGCCAGCGAGTGAGCAACCTGAACTGGGACGCGAACACAGGTGGCGGCAACCTTCAGGTCCTTGATGCCCAGGATCTTGCGGGACTCGTTACGGACCTTTAGCTCCTCAGAAGAGTGGCCGTCTTCCTTTAGCGAGCCAGCCATCGGGATGACGTTTAGCGCAATTGGGACAGGCCAAGGTGAGTCAGAGAGCGGTGCGCCGTTAGCGGTCAGGGTGTTGGTGACATTGTCCGACGAAAGACCTGCGTCCTGATTGGTGGCAACCGCTTGGATTTCCTGCTGCAAGCGCTCAATGCCTGGGGCTCCAGCACCCGATACCGCCTGGTAGGAGGAAACCACCAATTCGGTCAGCTGCCACTTGCGGTGCAGTGCGCCAAGCGCAGCCATCATGGTCAAGGTGGTGCAGTTGGGGTTTGCGATGATTCCCAGTGGACGCGACTTAGCAGCGTGCGGGTTGACCTCTGGTACCACCAGCGGAACCTCAGGGTTCATGCGGAAGGCGGCTGAGTTATCTACTGCGACAACACCCTTGGCTGCCGCAATTGGAGCCCAAATCTCGCTGACCTCGTCTGGGACGTCAAACATGGCAATGTCGATGCCGTCGAATGCTTCTTCGCTGAGCGCAACCACAGTGTGTGGGGTGCCGTGAACCATAATCTGCTTGCCAGCCGAGCGTGGGGAGGCAATAAGGCGAATCTCGCCCCAAATGTTCTCCCTGGAATTGATGATGTCAATCATCACGGTGCCAACGGCTCCGGTTGCTCCAACTAGTGCGAGATTTGGCTTTGACATCGACTACCTTCCGGTTCCGGCGTAAACCACTGCGGTGTCAGCGGCATCAAGTTCGAATGCGGTGTGAACGATGCGAGTAGCTTCCTTCAGCTGATCGGCACGAGTCACAACCGAGATGCGAATCTCCGAGGTAGAGATCATCTCGATGTTGATTCCGGCCCTAGCCAAAGCTCCAAAGAACTTGGCGGAAACACCAGAGGATGTCTTCATGCCAGCACCAACGATGGATAGCTTTCCGATCTCATCGTCATAGGAGATGGACTGGAAGCCAACCTCTGCCTGCTTTGCCTTTAGCGCTTCAACAACCTTTGGGCGGTCAACGTGCTGCAGAGTGAAGGAAATGTCGCTCAGGTGGTTTTCAGTGGTGGAGACGTTCTGCACGATCATGTCGATGTTCGCACCCGACTCTGCGACTACCGAGAACACCTCAGCTGCTTTGCCTGGACGGTCTGGCAGACCAACGACTGTGATCTTGGACTGGGTGTCATCTGAAGCAACACCTGAAACAACTGGCTCTTCCACTTCATCTCCTGGCTGGTTGGTGTAAACGAGGGTGCCTGGGTCAAGGCTAAAGGTTGAACGAACCCTGAGTGGTACCGAATGACGGCGAGCGAACTCAACCGCACGGATGTAAAGAATCTTTGCTCCTGAGGAGGAAAGCTCAAGCATGGAATCGATGTCGATTTGGAACAGCTTGTGAGCTCTTGGCACCACGCGTGGATCCGCGGTGTAAACACCGTCAACGTCTGAGTAAATCTCGCAGACATCTGCGTTCAAAGCGGCAGCCAGCGCAACAGCGGTGGTGTCAGAACCACCACGCCCCAGGGTTGTTACGTCACCGGTCTCAAATGAGAAACCTTGGAAACCAGCAACAATTGCGACCTCGCCAGCATCGACGGCTTCTTTGACCCTGGTTGGTTCTAGTTTCCAGATGCGTGCCGAACCGTGATTTGAGTCGGTTGAAATGCCGGCCTGGTAGCCGGTGAAGGACTTGGCCTTGCCGCCCATCTCTTGGATTGCCATTGCTAAAAGCGACATCGAGATTCGCTCGCCAGCGGTTAACAGCATGTCCATCTCGCGGCTGCCGCGATTTACCGAAACGGAGTCCGCTAGATCAATAAGTTCGTCGGTAGTGTCGCCCATTGCCGAAACCACAACCACTACCTGGTTACCCTCGGACTGAGTTTTCAAAACGCGCGCAGCGACATGCTTGATCTTCTCAGCGTCAGAGACGGAAGACCCACCGAATTTTTGCACGATTAGTGCCAAGGGGCGCTCCTTGGGAAAAAAGGGGGATTCTACCTCCGTGGTAGTGGCCCAATTCTAGTTGACTCGGCGTCTACCCTCAAAGGCTCTGCCCAAAGTCATGTCATCGGCGTACTCAAGATCTCCACCCACTGGTAGACCAGAAGCAAGCTTGGTGACTGAGATTTCCATCGAGCCCAGCAGTCTGGTGAGGTAGGTTGCGGTTGCCTCACCCTCAAGATTTGGGTTGGTGGCCAAAATGACCTCTTTGATCTGAGGGTCTGCCAAACGCTTCATCAAATCCTTGATGCGAAGCTGATCTGGGCCAACGCCCGCGATTGGCGAGATGGCTCCACCGAGTACGTGGTAGCTGCCGCGGAACTCTCGGGTCCGCTCAATTGCGTTGATGTCTTTGGATTCTTCAACCACACAAATCACGCTTAGGTCGCGCTTCGGATCCGAGCAAATCCCGCACTTTTGATTCTCGGAAACGTTTCCGCAAATTTCGCAGAAGCGCACCTTTTGCTTCACCTCGCGCAGGATGTCAGAGAGCTTGGTAACAGACTCAAGGTCTGACTCAATCAGGTGAAAAGCGATCCGCTGGGCTGACTTTGGACCCACTCCAGGCAATCGCCCGAGCTCGTCAATAAGTTCTTGAACAATGCCGTCGTACATCAGTTGTCATCGTTCTTGATAGGGGTTGCGCCGAGTACTTCACGCAGGAAAAACTCCCCGGCACGATCGTCCTCTTGCGCTACCGGCTGCTGAATGACTTCGGTCGCTGGCTCTTGTGCTTCAATCTCTTCTTCAGTGACAAATTCTTCGGCAGGGGTTGGCTCAATTACCGGAGCGGTAACCGGAGCAGGTGCCTGCTCTGCCACCTTGGCGCGGTACTTGACGGTAACTCCGAGCTTTTCCTTGATCACGGTGCGCAGCACTTCAGAAGCGCCCTGGGAGGTCTTGAAAGCATCGACATCGCGCTGGGATTGGAACAGCAGTGTCAACACGTCACCATCAAAGTCCAAGACCTTGGTGGTGAAAGCAACCGCCCACGCCGAGCGTGACTTCTTCGCCAAGGCATCCAAGATGTCCTGCCAACCGTTCTTGAAGGTTGCGGTAGTCATCGGTCCCACAGCCGCTGCGGCTGGCTTGGACACAGGCTCCTGCTTGGCTTGAGGAGCTGGTGCGGCTGGTGGTGTGACAGGCTCAGCAGGCTTTGCTGGCTGAACTGGCTGAGCTGCTGGCTTTGCCACCTGCGGTTCAGCCACACGCTTGACAGGTGCTTCGATAGCCGGAGCCAAAACCCTGGCGCAGAGCAGTTCGAGCTGAAGTCTTGGGTTGGAGGCAGCCGAAGTATCCGCCAAGGCCTTCGAGGTTGCCTCGGCGGCAGAGGTCAATTGGTTTAGACCAAAGCGGTTGGCCTGAATGGTAAGAATATCGAACTGCTCAGGACCTAGGCCACGCAAGATGGCGCGAGCGCCGTCTCCCAAAGACGACACCAGCATCAAGTCGCGAATGCGCTCTAGCAGGTCTTCGAGGAAGCGCCTGGCATCCTGACCGGACTGAATCACCTTGTCCACAGCTGCGAATGCTTTGGCCGGGTCAATCTCAGCGAAAGCGTCAATTACCTCACTCATGAGTTGGTCGTGAGTGAAACCCAGCAGGTTCACTGCCCGCTCATAGGCAATCTCTTTGCTGTCACTGCCGGCAATCAGCTGGTCCAACAGGCTCAAGGCATCGCGGACTGATCCACCAGATGCCCTGACTACAAGCGGCATCACGCCGCCCTCAGCGCTAAAGCCCTCGGACTCAAGCACTGAGGTCAGATACTCCAGCAGCTCCCCCGGCGGCACCAAGCGGAATGGGTAGTGATGTGTGCGGGAACGAATCGTTCCGATCACCTTGTCTGGCTCGGTGGTAGCGAAGATGAACTTCACGTGGGCTGGCGGCTCTTCCACGATTTTTAGCAGTGCGTTGAAACCCTGGGTGGTAACCATGTGGGCCTCATCCAAGATGAAAATCTTGTAGCGATCGCGAGCTGGCGCAAAGATTGCGCGCTCGCGCAAATCTCTGGCATCGTCAACACCGTTGTGGCTGGCCGCGTCAATCTCAACCACATCCAATGAACCTGAACCACCCCGAGAAAGATCAATGCACGACGGGCACTTGCCGCAAGGGGTGTCGGTTGGACCCTCGGCACAGTTGAGGCAGCGAGCCAAGATTCTTGCCGAGGTGGTCTTACCGCAGCCTCTGGGACCAGAGAACAAATAGGCGTGATTCACGCGGTCTGCTCGAAGCGCTGCCATCAAAGGCTCAACCACCTGGGTTTGACCAATCAGCTCAGAAAAGGATTCTGGGCGGTAGCGGCGGTAGAGAGCGGTAGTCACGCCCCAAGCCTAACCCTGATTCCAGACATTGATTTGCCTTGGAGGTGGTGTGTGAATAAAGCGACTCCCCGTGCACCCGCCAGAGCTCAGTTACCCTTGCTACCTCTCGGTCCTGGGGGAT
>CAZKLA010000016.1:0-5932 GCA_964553455.1 uncultured Aquiluna sp.
TGGAATTGGATCCGGAAAGTCGACTGTAGCTCGACGCTGGGTTGAACGTGGCGCAACCGAGATAGACGCAGACGTGCTGGCCCGCGAGGTAGTAGCCCCTGGAAGCCATGGTCTTTCCCTAGTGGTCGAGCAATTCGGCGAAGCAGTCTTGGCAGCTGATGGAAGCTTGGATCGAGCTCGGTTGGCTCAGCTGGCATTCGCAAGCGACGAGAAGCGCAGGCTGCTGGAGTCGATTCTGCACCCGCTAATCCAAGCCTTGGCTCTTGAAAAAGTTTCCGGGCTCTCCGGCATCATCGTCTACACAATCCCGCTCTTTGTTGAGAGCAACTCCAAACTCAAGTTCGACAGGGTTGTCACCATCAGCTGCGATGAGTCGGTTCGTATCGACCGACTAGTTGCTAGCAGGGGAATGACCGAGGTAGAGGCGGTAAGTCGCATTTCGGCGCAGGCAACAGATGCTCAGCGCGAAGCGGTTGCCGACATTGTGATCGACTCCAATTGCTCACTGGAAGAACTTCTGGCAAAAGCCGATGAGGTTTATAGAGGCTTTGAGGAAGCAAAGTGACCCCGGAAGACGCCAGGCCATTCAAGGCAGTTACTCCCTACCAGCCCTCCGGAGACCAACCACAGGCAATCAAGGAGCTCACTGAGCGAATCCAAGCTGGCGAGCGCGATGTGGTTTTGCTGGGTGCCACCGGTACCGGTAAGTCAGCAACCACCGCCTGGCTGATTGAGAAGCTGCAGCGCCCAACTTTGGTGATTGCCCACAACAAGACTCTGGCGGCTCAGCTGACCAGTGAATTGCGCATGATGTTTCCAGACAACGCAGTCGAATACTTCGTCAGCTACTACGACTACTACCAGCCTGAGGCCTATGTGCCGCAGACCGATACCTTCATCGAAAAAGACTCAACCATCAATGAAGAAGTCGAGCGACTGCGCTACTCGGCGACTATGTCGTTGCTGTCTCGGCGAGACGTAATTGTGGTCTCTACCGTCTCCTGTATTTACGGTCTAGGCGCTCCTAAGGAGTATTTAGCTCAGTCGCTACCGCTCCAGGTGGGTCAGCGGATCGATCGGGATGAGCTGATTCGCGGTCTGGTGCAGATTCAGTATCAGCGCAATGACATTGAGTTTGTGCGGGGTAACTTCAGAGTGAAGGGCGACACCGTTGAGGTGATAGCGGTTTACGATGAGGAAGCCACTCGAATCGAGTTCTTTGGTGATGAGATTGAGAAGATCTACCGCATCCACCCGCTAACCGGCGAGGTTCTCATGGAGCGCCAATCGGTGGCGATCTACCCAGCCTCCTACTACGTAGCACCAGTGGAGCGGATGGCTCAGGCCATCGAGTCAATCGAAGAGGAGCTTGAGGCACGTTACCGCGAGTTCGAGCAGCAGGGGAAATTACTTGAAGCTCAGCGCATCAAAATGCGGACGACATTTGATCTGGAGATGATTCGTGAGCTGGGCTTCTGCTCTGGGATCGAGAACTACTCCCGACAGATTGATCAGCGCGAGCCGGGGGAGCCACCGGCTTGTTTGCTGGATTACTTCCCAGAAGACTTCCTGACGGTAATTGATGAGTCTCACGTTACAGTCCCCCAGATTGGCGCGATGTCAGCAGGAGATTCCTCCCGCAAGCGCACCCTAGTCGAGCACGGTTTTAGACTGCCCTCGGCTTTGGATAACCGCCCGTTGCGCTTTGAGGAGTTCCTGGAGCGAACCGGCCAAACCGTCTATCTCTCGGCAACACCTGGTAAGTACGAACTTGGCAAGGCCGATGGCGTCGTGGAGCAGATCATTAGGCCAACCGGCTTGGTAGATCCACAGATTGTGGTGAAGCCATCCAAGGGACAGATTGATGACCTACTAGAGGAAATCAAGGTTCGGACCGAGCGCAACGAGCGCGTCTTGGTTACCACTTTGACAAAGCGCCTGGCAGAAGAAGTCACCGACTACTTCACCGAGATGGGCATCAAGGTTCGCTACCTTCACTCCGATGTCGACACCCTAAGAAGAGTCGAGCTACTTCGCGAATTGCGACAGGGAATCTTTGATGTCTTGGTTGGAATCAACTTGCTTCGTGAAGGTCTTGACCTTCCGGAGGTTTCACTGGTTGCGATTCTGGATGCCGACAAAGAAGGCTTCCTGCGCTCCGCCACCTCACTAATTCAGACCATCGGTCGTGCTGCTAGAAACATCAACGGGGAAGTCCATATGTATGCCGATCGCATCACCGATTCGATGGCTAAGGCGATCGACGAAACCAACCGCAGGCGTGAGAAGCAAGTTGCCTACAACACAGCGAACGGGATAGACCCAACACCGCTTAGAAAGCAAATCGCAGACATTACCGATCAGCTAATGCGTGAAGAAGTAGACACCGCGCAGCTAATTGAAGAGCTAAAGAAGGAACCAAAGCGAAAGACCAGCGTTCCAATGAGGGGTAGGACCAACATCGGTTCTGCCGGCAAGGACGCTCTGCTCTCCACGATTTTGGATCTAGATGCTCAGATGAAACTAGCCGCTTCCGAGCTGCAGTTTGAGCTGGCAGCAAGAATTCGTGATGAGATATCAGAGCTCAAGCGCGAGCTGAGGCAGATTGAGTCTGCGGGACACGCCTAGACTTCTCAGGTGACCATTCAGACCCCAACAGGCTCCAAGCTCTCGATCAAGGGCGCTCGCGTCCACAATCTAAAGAACCTCAATCTCGAAATCCCCAGGGACGCACTGATCGTCTTCACCGGCCTATCGGGCTCCGGTAAATCTTCCCTTGCTTTCGACACAATCTTTGCCGAGGGTCAGCGCCGCTATGTTGAGTCGCTTAGCGCCTATGCCAGGCAGTTTCTCGGGCAGGTTGACCGCCCAGATGTTGATTTCATTGAGGGTCTAAGTCCTGCGGTTTCGATTGACCAGAAATCCACCAACCGCAACCCGCGATCGACGGTTGGAACAATTACCGAGATTCACGACTACCTGAGACTGCTCTGGGCGAGAATCGGAGTCCCGCACTGTCATATTTGTGGCGAGGTAATCTCCAAGCAAACCCCACAGGCAATTGTCGACCAGCTTCTGACCCTGCCGGAGGGCACCAGATTCCAGCTGCTGGCGCCTATCGTGCAGCAGAAAAAAGGTGAGTTCCAGGAGCTATTCGCATCACTGCAATCACAGGGCTATGCCCGAGCTGTGGTGGATGGCGAGACTGTGGTGCTCAGCGAAGCCAAGCCACTAAAGAAGAGCTTCAAGCACGACATTGCGGTTGTTGTTGACCGCCTTGCTATCAAGACAGATGTTTCTTCACGTCTGACCGACTCGGTGGAAACCGCATTGAAGCTGGCGGATGGCCGAATCGTGGTGGACTTTGTCGACGACGGTAAGCAGCGAACCTTTTCGGAGCGGCTGTCCTGCCCGAATGAACACGACATCGCGCTGTCTGAAATAGAACCGAGAACCTTTAGTTTCAATGCGCCATTTGGCTCTTGCCCAGCCTGCTCTGGTCTCGGCGTAAAGATGGCAGTAGACGCACAGTTGGTGATTGGCGATGAGGCATCAAGCATCAACGACGGAGTGCTGCTGCCTTGGTCAACCCAGGGCAAGGGTCTCTACAGCTACTTTGTTAGGTTGCTGGATGGCCTTACCAAGGACCTAGATTTCTCGCTCGACACCCCTTGGCAAGACCTCGCCGAAGAGGTGCAGGAGGCGATTCTCAATGGTAATGACTTCGAGGTTCAGGTTAAGTGGCGCTCGAAGTATGGGCGCGAGATGCGCTACACCTCTGGGTTTGAGGGCGTACTTCCATATGTTGAGAGGCGTTACCTGGAGGCTGACTCCGACTGGGCAAGAGGCAAGTGGTCCGAATTCCTAAGAGAGATTCCTTGCCCGGAATGCGATGGCTCGAGACTTCGCCCCGAGGTACTGGCCGTGAAGGTTCACGAAAAGTCGATCCACGATGTGGCGGCAATGAGCCTGCGTAACGCTCACGCCTTCTTCGAGACTATTGAGCTCACCGACCGCGAGGCGACTATCGCAGCCCAGGTCTTACGAGAGATTCGAGCGAGGCTCGACTTTCTACTTGCGGTTGGATTGGATTATCTGTCGCTGGAGCGTGCTGCTGGTTCACTCTCCGGTGGTGAGGCTCAGCGCATTCGTCTGGCCACCCAAATTGGTGCCGGACTTACCGGTGTGCTTTACGTGCTGGATGAACCATCTATCGGACTGCATCAGCGCGATAACTTGCGACTCATCGAGACCCTGGTCAAGCTGAAAAACCTAGGTAACACCTTGATTGTTGTTGAGCACGACGAGGACACTATTCGCACTGCTGACTGGTTGGTGGATATCGGCCCAGGGGCTGGTCTCAACGGTGGGGAAGTGGTGCACTCCGGCAGCTACAAGAACCTGCTTGAGAACAAGAAGTCCATTACCGGCGATTACCTGGCTGGCCGAATCAAGATTGAAACTCCGAAAAAGCGCAGGCCAATAGATCCGGCTCGCAAGATCAAAGTGGTCGGGGCGCGCGAGAACAACCTCAAGAACGTCGATGTTGAGTTCCCGCTCGGGGTTATGACCGCTGTTACCGGAGTTTCCGGCTCGGGCAAGTCTTCTTTGGTCAACGACGTTCTTTACGAGGTGTTGGCAAACAAGCTAAACGGCGCCAAGGGAGTTGCTGGAAAGCACACTCGCATCGAAGGTCTGGACCAACTAGACAAGGTAGTTCACGTTGACCAGGCTCCAATTGGTCGCACTCCAAGATCGAACCCAGCCACCTACACCGGCGTATTTGACCACGTCCGTAAGCTGTTCGCTGAGACGCCGGAGGCCAAGGTTCGCGGTTATCTGCAGGGACGCTTCTCTTTCAACGTGAAGGGCGGTCGCTGCGAGACCTGCGCTGGTGATGGCACCATTCGAATTGAGATGAACTTCCTGCCGGATGTCTACGTGATGTGCGAGGACTGCAAGGGTGCGCGCTACAACCGAGAGACCCTGCAGGTGAAATACAAGGGCAAATCCATCGGTGATGTTCTAAACATGCCAATCAGCGAAGCCGCCGAGTTCTTCGCCCCAATTAACGCAATCGCCCGCTACCTAAACACCCTGGTGGATGTTGGTCTTGGCTATGTCACCTTAGGACAGAGCGCAACCACGCTCTCGGGAGGCGAGGCGCAGCGCGTCAAGCTGGCAACCGAGCTGCAGCGCCGTTCGACCGGTAAAACCATCTACGTGCTGGATGAGCCAACCACGGGCCTGCACTTTGAGGATGTCAGAAAGCTATTGCTGGTGCTGGCAGGACTGGTGGACAAGGGCAATACGGTGATTGTGATCGAGCACAACCTTGATGTCATCCGATGCGCCGACTGGGTCATCGACCTCGGCCCAGAAGGTGGTTCTGGCGGCGGATTGGTTGTTGCCGAAGGCACCCCTGAGAAGGTAGCGAAAGTCAAGCAATCCCACACCGGAAAGTTCCTTGCGGAGATTCTGGGCTAAAAATGGCCAACGACTTAGCGTTTCGCCCTGCCACCGGAGAGATACCGACAGAGCCAGGCGTCTACCGCTTCGTTGACGCATCTGGTCGCGTGCTCTATGTGGGTAAGGCAAAAAACCTCAGGGCGAGACTAAGCAACTATTTCGGACCACTGCAGTCACTCCACGAGCGCACTCAGCGCATGCTTTTGGCAGCCAATGATGTGAAGTGGACCATTGTTGCTAGTGAATATGAAGCGCTTCAGCTGGAGTTCATGTGGATCAAAGAATTCGATCCGCCATTTAACGTTCGCTTCAAGGACGACAAGAGCTACCCCTATTTAGCCATCACGGTAAGCGATGAGGTTCCAAGAGCATTCATCACCAGAAACCGAGACATCAAGGGTGCGAGAGTTCTTGGGCCATACACCCAAGCCTGGGCGATCAGAGAGACTCTGGATACCTTGCT
>CAZKLA010000016.1:6032-7435 GCA_964553455.1 uncultured Aquiluna sp.
AGGGATGAGCTGAGCGCTGCGGTGTCGGTGTTCTTTATTCGCGGTGGACGTATTCGAGGAAACCGCTCCATGGTGGTAGACCTAGAACTTGATCGAAGTAATGCTGAGCTCATGGAGTACGTGATCCAAGAGCTTTACACGCCGGGTAAGTCTGGCCAGCACCTTGAGGTTCCAAAGCAGCTCTTGGTGAGCACGAAACCCAATGACGCGGCCGAACTCGAGCAGTGGCTGGGCAAGCTAAGAGGCTCTAAAGTCGAGGTTCTAAAACCCACCAGGGGAGATAAGGCGAAGCTGCTTGAAACCGCCGGCACTAACGCCAGTCACGCACTTAAGAGCTACAAGCTCAAGCGTTCTTCTGACTTCACCGCCCGTGCCGATGCCCTATCCGGAATTCAGCGAAGCCTCAAGATGACAAATGCGCCGCTTCGAATCGAGTGTTTCGACATCTCACACCTTGGTGGCACCGGAACCGTTGGTTCGATGGTGGTCTTTGAAGATGGGTTACCTAAGAAGGATCACTACCGCCGCTTCAACCTAGAAACCGCAGATGACACCGAGTCCATCTACCAGGTCCTGCTGCGCAGGCTGAAATACCTAACCCAGGAGGATCAGGGGGAGAAGTTCAGCTATCGCCCCTCCCTTATGCTTATTGATGGCGGTCTTCCGCAGCGCAATGCTGCGCTAAGGGCAATCCAGGACTCTGGAGTCCAGGGCATCACAATCGCCACCCTGGCAAAGCGCTTAGAAGAGATCTACACCGATAGCGACGATTACCCGCTGATTCTTCCTAGAACTAGTGAAGAGCTCTTTTTGCTCCAGCGAATTCGTGATGAGGCGCACCGTTTTGCGATTACTGCCCAGCGTGCCTCGCGTAGCAAATCCATATCCAGTCAACTGCTCGAGATTGACGGCCTGGGGGAGCGCAGAGCAAGACTTTTGCTTCGCAAATTTGGCTCGATCAAGCGCATAAGGCTCGCAAGTGCCCAAGAGATTGCGCAACTGCCAGGATTTGGTCCAAAAATTGCCGAAATTGTAATGAAAGCGCTCAGCGAATCCTGAATTGTTATCCCACGCGACACGCCGAAGGAGTAACCTTAGGGGGCGCATAAAACAAGGGGTGACATGGATACGACACGCAAGCCGGAGCTGCTGATCGTAACCGGCATGTCGGGGGCGGGACGCTCCACCGTTGGAAATGCTTTAGAAGACCAGGGCTGGTATGTCATCGACAACCTGCCGCCTCAGATGCTGGGGCCAATCTCAGATCTTTTCTCCCTCAGTAAAGCGAGCTTGCCGAGGATTGCGATCATCATCGACGTGCGCGGTGGAGAATTCTTCAATGACCTAATCAGCAGCATCGAGCAGCTCAGGACTAGGGAAATCAACGTTCAGCTGCTGTTCCT
>CAZKLA010000016.1:7535-15379 GCA_964553455.1 uncultured Aquiluna sp.
GATGCCGATCTAGTTGCCGATGCCCGATTCATCCCGAATCCGCACTGGCAAGACGAACTGCGTGCCATGACCGGAAACGACGCTCCGGTCGCTGAATACGTAATGAACCAACCAGGTGTTGAGGACTTCATAAAGAATTACGCTGCTGCTCTTCGCTCGGTGCTTGCTGGCTACCGAACTGAGAACAAGCGTTTTGCAACAATCGCGATTGGCTGCACGGGTGGGAAGCACCGCTCGGTGGCAATCGCAAATCGAATTGCCGAAATCCTGGCGGATGAGGCCGACGTGAGAATCACGGTCAAGCACCGCGATTTGGGTAGAGAGTAAAGATGGCACTGACTCAAGAAATTAAGGAAGAGCTGGCCCGCACACCGATGGGCAAGGGTCTGGAACGAGCGGCGGAGCTGGCGACTATTCTGCGTTTCTGCGGCGGTCTGCACCTGATCTCCGGGCGGATAGCAATCGAGGTTGAGCTCGACAGCGCAGCACTTGCTCGCCGAATTTCCAGGGCTATTTTGGAGCTTTACGGCATTCATTCTGAGCTATCGGTGGTTTCGGCCGGTGGCCTCAGGAAGAACAGCGGTTACCAGATTCGCGTTCTAAAGGATGGTGAGCTCTTGGCTCGCCAAACCGGTTTGATTGATAACCGTGGCCGACCTGTTCGCGGACTTCCCGCAACCTTGGTCAGCTCAACCATGGACGAAGCGCGTGCGATCATGCGCGGCGCATTCTTGGCACACGGGACCCTGACCGATCCGGGTCGCAGCACCTCACTCGAAATCACAGCACCCGGCAACGAGTCCGCCATGGCCTTGGTTGGCGTTGCTAGAAGACTTGGCGTCAGCGCTAAGGCTCGTGAGGTTAGAAACGTCTATCGCGTGGTGATTCGAGATGGTGATGGAATCACTGAGATCCTCAAGCAGATGGGCTGCACCGATCAGGTGGTCAAGTGGGAAGAGCTGCGCAATCGCCGCGAAGTCAGGGGAGCGGCTAACCGCCTAGCCAACTTCGACGACGCCAACCTGCGCCGCAGCGCACAGGCAGCGGTAGCAGCCGGGGCTCGAGTCCAGCGAGCGCTAGAGATTCTTGGCCCAGATGCTCCGCAGCACCTGAAATACGCGGGCGAGCTTCGTTTACAGCACCGCGATGCGTCGCTTGACGAGCTTGGCCGCCTAGCCGACCCACCGATGACCAAAGATGCCATCGCCGGTCGAATTCGTCGTCTTTTGGCCACTGCCGACCGAAAAGCACAGGATTTGGGAATTCCAGACACTGAGAGTGCGATTACAGATTTATTGGATGAAAACTAAGGAGCATCATGACCTACACCCTTCCAGAGCTTAGCTACGACTACGCAAGCCTCGAGCCTCACATCTCGGCTCGAATCATGGAGCTGCACCACTCCAAGCACCACGCTGCCTATGTGGCTGGCGCGAATGCTGCTCTGGAGGCGATGGCAGAGGCTCGTGCCACCAACAACTTCGCAAATCTTCCAAAGCTTGAGAAGGACTTGGCTTTCAACCTGGGTGGTCACATCAACCACAGCGTTTTCTGGAAGAACCTAACCCCAAACGGTGGCGATGCCCAGGGCGAACTGCTTGCCGCGATCACCGAGTACTTCGGTTCTTACGACGCCTTCAAGGCGCACTTCACCGCGGCAGCGATGACGATTCAGGGTTCTGGTTGGGCTTACCTAGCATGGGACTCCATCGGAAACCGCATGATCATCGGCCAGCTTTACGACCAGCAGGGAAACCTGGCAATCGGAACCTTGCCACTTTTGATGCTGGACATGTGGGAGCACGCTTTCTACCTGGACTACCAGAACGTCAAGGCGGACTACGTGAAGGCATTCTGGAACATCATTAACTGGGAAGATGTGGCCGCAAGGTTTGCTTCGGTTAAGGTGAACAGTCGCTCTCTGCTGCTAGGCTGACACAGTCCGCTCAATGAAGCGTAGGGCGCTATAAACATCCCCCTTTTTTAGAAACTGGAGTATTCCCGTGACTCGCATTGGTATTAACGGTTTTGGACGCATTGGACGTAACTACCTCCGTGCCGCCCTGGCTCAGAACTCAAACCTAGAAATCGTTGCTGTAAACGACCTTTCAGACCCTAAGGGTCTAGCTCACCTCCTAAAGTACGACTCGGTTACCGGTCGTCTGGACGCCGCTGTTTCCGTTGAGGGTGACTCGATCATCGTCAACGGTAAGGCCATTAAGGTACTTGCTGAGCGTGACCCTGCCAACCTAGGTTGGGGCAACCTCGGAGTTGACATCGTCATCGAGTCAACCGGTCGCTTCACCGATGCAGCAGATGCCCGTAAGCACCTAGACGCAGGCGCGAAGAAGGTAATCATCTCGGCTCCGGCAACTGGCGAAGACGCAACCTTCGTAATCGGTGTAAACGAGCACCTTTACGACCCTGCCAACCACCACATCATCTCTAACGCTTCGTGCACCACCAACTGCCTAGCTCCGCTAGCAAAGGTGTTCAACGACAAGTGGGGCATCAAGAACGGTCTAATGACCACCGTTCACGCCTACACCGCGGACCAGAACCTACAGGACGGACCTCACTCCGACCTACGTCGTGCTCGCGCAGCAGCGGTTAACATCGTTCCTTCGACCACTGGCGCCGCAAAGGCAATTGGCCTGGTATTGCCAGAGCTAAAGGGCAAGCTGGACGGTTTCGCGCTTCGCGTTCCAGTCCCAACCGGCTCGATCACCGACCTGACCATCGTTTCTGAGAAGCCAGTCACCATCGAGGAGATCAAGGCTGCCTATAAGGCTGCTGCCGAGGGTCCAATGAAGGGCGTCCTGCTTTACACCGAGGACCCGATTGTTTCTTCTGACATCGTGACCGACCCACACTCTTCGATCTTCGATGCCGGTTTGGTTCGCGTAATCGACAACACCGTGAAGCTTTCAAGCTGGTATGACAACGAGTGGGGTTACTCCAACCGCCTTGTTGAGCTAACCGAGCTGGTCGCCTCCAAGCTCTAATGCTGCGCAGTCTGGATAACGCCGGGAATCTTGCCGGCAAGCGTGTAATTCTTCGCTGTGACCTAAACGTTCCGCTGAAAAACGGCGTTATTACAGACGATGGCCGCATTCGGGCCTCGATTCCGACAATCAAGCGATTGATCGCATCTGGAGCTCGCCTTGCCATCTGCTCACACTTGGGTCGCCCCGAGGGTGCTCCAGATGCCCAGTATTCGCTTGCTCCGGTGGCCACCCGCCTAGAGGAGTTGCTAGGCCAGCCAGTGGTATTCGCTCAGGACACCGTAGGTGCCCAAGCAACCGCGGCGGTTAACCTGCTGGAAGACGGTGGTGTCTGCCTACTCGAAAACCTTCGCTTCAACCCGGGCGAGGCTTCGAAGGATGCAGAAGAGCGCTCTGGCTTTGCCAAGGAATTGGCTGGTCTTGGCGACATCCTGGTGTCCGACGGCTTTGGTGTCGTGCACCGCAAGCAGGCCAGCGTCTACGAGCTTGCGCAGCTCATCCCAAGCTACGCGGGGGAGCTGATCGCTGGTGAGCTAGAGGTTCTAAAGCAGCTAACCGAGTCTCCTAAGCGTCCATACGCCGTGGTTCTAGGTGGCTCAAAAGTTTCTGACAAGCTCGGAGTGCTAGGTCACCTATTGCCAAAGGTTGACCGTCTGGTGATCGGCGGTGGCATGGTCTTCACAGTGCTAGCCGCGCTTGGTCACAAGGTCGGCAAGAGCCTTTTGGAGAGCGACCAGATTGAGACGGTAAAGACCTTCCTCAAGCAGGCCCAGGAGCTAGGTGTTGAGGTTGTATTGCCGACCGACATCGTGGTTGCCTCTGGATTTGCGGTTGACGCGCAGTTTGAAGTTGTGGCTGCCTCTAACATCGAAGGCTCCAGCTTCGGCGCTAACGGCATTGGCCTCGACATCGGACCTGAGAGCGCTAAGGCCTTCGCAAAGGCCGTCAGTGAGTCAGCTACCGTGTTCTGGAATGGCCCAATGGGCGTGTTTGAGTTTTCGAACTTCGCTCACGGCACCAAGGCAGTGGCGCAGGCTCTAACTGAGGTTCAAGGTCTTGCCGTAGTCGGTGGTGGAGATTCTGCTGCTGCCGTGCGTGCGCTGGGCTTCGATGAGGCTGCTTTCGGTCACATTTCAACCGGTGGTGGTGCTTCACTTGAGTATCTCGAAGGAAAAGTTTTGCCTGGACTGGAGGTCCTAAATGACTAAGCGCACCCCGCTGATTGCCGGTAACTGGAAGATGAACCTGGATCACATGCAGGCAATCGCACTGATTCAGAAGCTCTGCTGGACCCTCAATGATGCCGACCACGACTACCGCGCGGTTGAAGTTGCGGTCTTCCCACCATTTACAGACCTAAGAAGCGCTCAGACCTTGATTGACGCCGAGAAGTTTGAGATCTCCCTTGGAGCTCAGGACATTTCCAAGCATGACTCTGGTGCCTTTACCGGTGAGATTTCAGGAGCGTTCCTAGCAAAGCTAGCCTGCAAGTTTGTGCTAATTGGTCACAGCGAACGTCGCCAGTACCACAGCGAAAATGACGAGGTGGTTCAGGCCAAGGTAGCTGCGGCTTGGAAGCACGGTCTAGTTCCAATCATTTGCGTTGGCGAGACCCTAGAAGAACTTGAGACTCAGGGCCAGAGCGCGGTTCCAGTGGCCCAGACCATTGCCGCACTCTCCGGACACGAGACCTTGGGCGAGTTTGTTATTGCTTACGAGCCAGTTTGGGCAATCGGCACCGGCAAGGTTGCTACTCCGCAGGAAGCAGAAGACGTTTCTAAGGCCATTCGCAAGGCAATCACCGAGAATTTCGGGGCAGAGAGCGGTCAAAGCCGCATCCTCTACGGAGGTTCCGTGAAGGCTAATAACGTTGCAGGCTTCCTGGCATCCGGTGAGGTTGATGGCGTGCTAGTTGGCGGAGCCAGCCTCGATGCGGAAGAATTTGCGGGCATTTCGCGCTTTCAGAAGCACATAGTTCTATAATTTGACGAGCGTTTTACACGCAAAACCTAAGGAATCCTCATGGCTGCTTTACAAACCGCGCTATTAGTGCTGCTGGCAATCACCAGCGTGCTGCTGATCTTGCTTATCTTGCTTCACAAGGGTCGCGGTGGCGGTGTTGCCGACATGTTCGGTGGCGGAATGTCCTCAACCATGAGCTCTTCCGGTGTTGCTGAGCGCAACCTAAACCGAATCACTATCGTGCTCGGCCTTATCTGGGTGGTAGTAATCATCGTGCTAGGTCTTTTCACCAGATTTGAGTGGGTATAAATTGACCAATTCAGCATCCATTAGAGGTGCTCGCGTTGGTGCTGGCCCAATGGGCGAGCAGGATCGTGGCCACAAGGTAGAGCGCATCGCCAGAGACTTCTACTGCTCGAACAACCACCAGTCCACTCAGTACTTTGCTGCCACGGTCAACACCGAGGACATGCCGGCTGAGATCGACTGCCCGCACTGTGGCCTTCCTGCCGGTCTAGACAAGGCGAACCCACCGCTGGTTGCCAAGATCGAGCCATACAAGACTCACCTCGCATACGTCAAAGAGCGTCGCACCGACGAAGAGGCTGCCGAGATTCTGGATGAAGCCCTTCAGGCGATTCGTGAGCGACGTGAGCGTGCCGCTGCCGCTGCTAAAGCGCGCGGCTAATTTCCTGATCCACATACCAGCGCGTTAGCTCAAGCCCTTTGACCTTCGCCGCTGGCAAATCGCATTCCAAATCATTGATGGCGCAGCGAGCGACTTCAGCCTTGGCGTTGCCCGACGCCAAGAAGAAAACCGCTCTTGACCGGTTGAGTGCCCGGTAGCTAAACGACAAACGTTCCGCTGGCGGCTTGGGGGAGGCTGCCTCGGGAACGATCCATTTGAGATCGTGCTGGTGACCTGGGAACAAAGAGGCCACATGACCATCTGGACCCATTCCTAAAATCACAACATCGAATGCCGCTGCATCAGCCGAAATTGGACCAAGCAAAGCAGTGATCTCGGCATCAAAAGCTTCAGACGCAGCAATCAGTGGGCCAGCATTGGTTGGGAAGCGGTGAAGTTTAGAGTCTGCCAGTTGTGGCCATGCGTTTAGGCCCTGGTGCTCATTGCGATCTGCGTGATCGAGACTGACATAGCGCTCATCGCCAAAAAAGACTTCTAACCGGCTTAGGTCCAATCCCTGATTGGCAAGGTCGGAAAGAATCTTGATTCCTAGCGTTCCGCCAGTGAGAACTAATCTGGCGATCCCGCGCTCTTTGATTGCGGTGTTCAGCATGATTGAAATATCTTTGGCAGCTTGGGCAGTCAGCGCAGAGTCGTTATCAAAGGCTAAAACTTCAGTCATCGACTAAATCCCTTGGTTAGCACATCACCGAAAACTTCATCCTCACCTAGGAACCTCATGTCTTCAACCAGGCAGTCTTGGTTGGAGCGTCGTGGCAATAACACTGAGGAGTGTGGTGCGCCGGTCTGCTGGATCTGGGCAACCTCGTCCTGGCGGATAATCTCAAGCTCACCATCGGCGAAGTGAATCACCACGCCGGCAATACCCTCAACGGTTTTACCGTTTAGCTTGTGCTCGATCTTGACCGGAACACCCAAGCGCAGATCCAGCCACTTGGCCAATAGCTCAGCACTGGGGGATAGGTCTGAACCGATTACCTCAATCGCGGTAACTTTGCGCTGGAGGTGCTGGTCGAAGAGCGCAGCGAGCTGCGCACGCCAGAGCGTAATTCTGGTCCACGCCATATCGCCATCGCCTGGGCGATAGTGCTTGGCAAAATCCGCTAGGAAAGCTGGCGCATCAGGCTGCTCGGCCGAGTCCACTATTCGTCTGGTGGCAATTTTGCCAATGGCAGTTTCAGATGGGTTCGAGGAGCAAGCAGACGGCCACCAGGCAACAACCGGGGCATCAGGCAGTAACAGACCCATTACCAATGATTCAGGGTTGCTAGCGGCTGCACCGTGGGCCTTGAGAATAACCACCTCGGATGCTCCAGCGTCACCGCCAACCCGAATCTCGGCGTCCAAGAACGATTTGCCACCGAGAGGTTGATCGTCATCTGCCAGCACAATGATGCGCGAGGGGTGTAGCCGACTGGCGCTGTTGGCAGCCTTCACGGCCTCTTCGATGTGTGGGAAGTCAGTCTCGATCAAAAGCGTCAGCACGCGACCAAGTGCAACTACACCACCAGACTCTCTGAGCTCTTGGAGCTTCTTGCCAATCTGGCTAGAGGTGGTGTTTGGCATATCGACGATCATGGACGCCTCCAGCTTCTGCCATCGCGCTCCAGCATCGCATTAGCGGAGCTTGGTCCCCAGCTGCCGGGGGCATACTGCTCAGGCTGCCCAGAGGACTCCCAGTGCGAAACGATTGGGTCAAGAATTTCCCAACTCAGTTCGACCTCTCGCTGACGAGGGAATAGTGGTGGCTCTCCCAAAAGAACATCCAGAATCAAACGCTCGTATGCCTCAGGGGAGTCCTCGGTGAAGGCGTGGCCGTAACCAAAGTCCATGGTCACATCTCTGACCTGCATAGCAGGCCCTGGAACCTTGGAGCCAAATCTCATGGTTACGCCCTCATCGGGCTGAACTCGAATTACCAGGGCGTTCTCGCCAAGTAGCGAGGTCTGGTTTTGGGCAAAGAGCTGTTGAGCGGCACGTTTGAAAACAATGGCAATCTCGGTTACGCGACGACCAAGACGCTTGCCAGCGCGCAAATAGAACGGCGTTCCCTGCCAGCGAGGGTTGTTGATATCCAGCCTCATGGCGGCATAGGTCTCAGTTACCGAGGCTGGATTGATTCCTTCTTCACCAAGGAACCCAAGCACTTCAGTGCCACCCTGCCAACC
>CAZKLA010000016.1:15479-22277 GCA_964553455.1 uncultured Aquiluna sp.
TGAACGTGGTCGATGTATTTTGCGTTCCACAGCGGCTCGAACATCTGGTTGGCGAATCGCAAAGCCAGAATGTTCTGAACGGTTTCCTTGCCCAGGTAGTGGTCGATTCGGAAGACCGAATCCTCTGGGAAAACACGCTCGACGACGCTGTTGAGTTCCTTGGCGGTTTCTAGGTTTGAGCCAAATGGCTTTTCGATAACCACGCGACGGAACTGTCCAGGAGCGGCCTGAGTCAGGCCTGCTTCCTCAAGCTGGTTTACCACCAGCGGGAAATCGCGCGGTGGGATGGAGAGATAGAAGGCGTGGTTACCAGCTGTACCACGTTCACGATCAAGTTCATCGACGGTCTCACGAAGCTTCTTGAACGCCTCTGGGTCGTCGTGACGGCCAGAGACAAAGCGAATGCCCTTGCTCAGCTGCTGCCAGACATCCTCAGACCATGTGGTTCTGGCGTGTGCCTTAACGGCATCGTAAACAATCTTCTCGAAATCGTCTTCGCTCCAGTCACGCCTGGCAAATCCAACCAGCGAGAACGCCGGCGGCAGCAGTCCGCGGTTCGCGAGGTCATAGATGGCCGGCAATAACTTCTTGCGCGAGAGGTCACCGGTGACGCCAAACATGATCAATCCGCTGGGGCCAGCGATCTTGTGCATTCTGCGATCAAAGGGATCGCGGAGCGGGTTATTGGTCACGAAGCGATTACCTGCTTTAGCTTTTCTAGGTCCGCAAGTACGTTACCAAGGCTCAGTGTCAACACTGGTAGGCCATTGTCTTTTAGGACATTTGCGTCACCGGCAGCCTGCGCCTGAATCAAGCCACCAAAGCTAAATGGGCGCCCCTCAATGGCAAGATCGGTTTCAAATACACCTGTGAGTTGCAGGAACACTCCCTGCTTTGGTCCGCCCTTGTGATACTGACCGGTGGAGTGTAGAAAGCGCGGTCCCCAGCCAAAGGTAACCGGGCGACCAGTGCGTTTTGCCAAGGCGTCTCGCAGGGTCTCTAGCTGCGGGTAAGCCAAACGGTTTAGGTAGGCGTGTACCGAGATGTAGCTGGAGTTATCAACCAGTGAAAGAAGCTGCTCCACGGCGGAATCCAGCGTGCTTCCTTGGAGATCAAACCCGTAACTCTTCACAGCAACGCCGCGGTCAACAAAGTCAACTTCAGCATTTGATGCGGGGGAGTCCAGCAGCGCACGGGCAGCAACCTTAGCGCTTTCAACATTTGGCTGGTCGAAAGGATTAATGCCCTGCAGATAGCCGGCAATCACGGTGGCGTACTCCCAGAGCAAGAAAAGCTCACCGAGGCTGCCGTGGAACGCGGCGTCTGTGTTGCCCGAAACTTCAGATCCAAACCTGATCAGCAAGGTGTCTGCAGGCAGTGCGGAAAGCTCTGGAGCCTTGCCGTCGATTACAACCGGCAGAGTTCCCTTGTCTTCCTTGCCCGTGGATTCAGCAACCAACTGCTCAACCCAATCGCCAAAGCCTGATAGACCATCGCACTCAATTAGGAACTTGTCCTTGTAGCCAGCTCCATTCACCGAACGAGCCAAAAGCGCACCGAGCAAGAGCGCTGGGTTCTCAATCGAGTCAGAACCGAGGGCGCCAGATGCGGCAACAGCGGATGCCAGCAGCGAAGCGATATCTGCTCCGGCCAGCCCCGATGGCACCAAGCCGAACGCAGTCAGTGCGCTGTAGCGACCTCCGACATTCGGGTCGGCGTTGAATACTCGGTAACCAGCCTCACGACTTGCCACATCAAGCGGTGAACCTGGGTCGGTAACAATCACGATGCGTTCGGTCGGGTCAATACCCGCTGCCCGAAACGCGCTCTCAAAGGCACGCTTCTGAGAGTCTGTCTCAACAGTCGATCCTGACTTTGAGGAGACCACAACCGCAGTCTTATCAAGGTGAATCAAGGCCGAGGCAACTTGATCAGGAGCGGTTGAATCAAGCACGACCAAGTCAACCTTCGCGTTCTTGGTGATTACCTCTGGCGCAAGTGAAGATCCACCCATGCCACACAGCACAAAGCGAGTCACCCCCTGGGACGCAAACTCGTCGCGCAGTGCAAAGATCTCCGGCAAAAGCGGCTGTGAGTCCCGAGCGCTCGTGATCCAACCCAAGCGAATCGATGCCTCTGGTTGAGCTTCAGAACCCCATAGCGAGTCGTCCTTGGTTGCGATGCGGGAAGCGATTTGCGCTGAAACTAATTCCGCAACGACGCCCTGTAGCGCAGCCTGGTTTGAGTTCGATAGCGCTAACTTCACTTGGCAGCCTCCAAGGCGTTTGCCACCGACTCGACCAGTTCGTTCCAGGAAACAATGAACTTGTCCACGCCTTCTTCTTCAAGCAGGTTGGTGACCTCAACGATGTCAACGCCGGCCTCGGCAAGCTCGGCCATGAAGGCGCGAGCCGCTGGGATGTTTTCGGTGATGGAGTCAGTTGGGACAACACCGTGGTCGGCAGTTGCCATCATGGTCTTCTCCGGCATGGTGTTGACCAGGTTCTTAGCGATCAACTCGGTTACGTAGAGGGTGTCAGGCAGGGCTGGGTCCTTTACGCCGGTAGAAGCCATTAGCGGTCGCTGGTAACGAGCACCAGCAGCTTCGAGTGACTTCCACTCCTCAGTCGCGGTGCGCTCCAGGAAGGCGGCGTAGGCCAAACGAGCATTGGCCAAGGCGGCTTTGCTCTTTAGCTCCGGCTTTCCAAGCGCCACCAAGCGCTTGTCAACCTCGGTGTCAACGCGAGAGACGAAGAATGAGGCAACCGAGTGAATTTTGCTCAAGTCCTTGCCGGCAGCCTTGGCCTGTCGAAGACCCTCGAAGTAAGCGTCCATAACCTCGTGGTAGCGCTCAACCGAGAAGATCAGCGTTACGTTCACGCTGATGCCAGCTGCGGTAACTGCGGTAATGGCGGGCAAGCCTTGCTTGGTGGCAGGAATTTTGATCATGACGTTCTCGCGGTCCACCAGCTTGTAGAGGTCCAGCGCCTGAGTGATTGTCCCCTCGGTGTCAAAGGCAAGTCCTGGCTCAACTTCGATGGAAACTCGACCGTCAACTCCGTCGGAGCTGTCGTAAATACCACGGAAAAGATCGCAAGCAGCTGCGACATCGGTAGAGGTGATGCTCACAATCGCTTGGGATGCGTCGCTGCCTTTGGCAGCTTCAGCTGCCAGCGCTTTCGAATAGAACGGGTCCTTCAGCGCAGCAGCAAAGATGCTCGGATTGGTGGTAACTCCGCGCACGCTGTAGTTCTCAATTAGGTGCTTTAGGTTTCCAGACTCGATGCGCTCGCGGGATAGGTCATCCAGCCAAACGGAAACACCGTTGGCGGTTGCGGTGGCAAGTGGGTTAGTCATCTTCGCTCCTAGCGGGCATTCTTGGCGGCAGCAACAACTGCTTCGGTGGTGATTCCAAATTCGCGGTAGAGCGTTGCGTAATCCGCAGACGCTCCATAGTGGTCAATACCAACGCTGACGCCCTGGTCTCCGACGTACTTTCTCCAGCCCATGGTTAGACCGGCCTCAACAGAGACTCGAGCCTTCACATCCTTAGGCAAAACGCTCTCGCGGTAGTCAGCAGTCTGCTCTTCGAACCACTCCAGGCAAGGCGCAGAAACCACTCGGGTGGCGATACCTTGGCTCTCCAGTTCAGCTCTTGCCTCAACAGCAAACTGAACTTCGCTACCGGTAGCGATAAGGATCACCTCTGGCTTGCCACTAGAAGCCTCTTGAAGCACATAGGCGCCCTTGGCAACATTCTGCGCAGCTGAGCTCTCGTCACGTGCCAGCACCGGAAGGTTCTGACGGGTGAGGATGATTCCGGCTGGAGCATTCTTGCGCTTGAGGATCTCAAGCCAGGCATAAGAGGTCTCGTTGGCGTCCGCCGGGCGAACCACCGCCAGGTTAGGGATTGCGCGCAAAGCGGTTAGGTGCTCAATCGGCTGGTGAGTTGGGCCGTCTTCTCCCAGCGCCACCGAGTCGTGAGTCCATACATAAGTTGCCGGAACTCCCATCAGGGCAGCCAGACGAACAGCCGGGCGCATGTAGTCGGAGAACACCAAGAAAGTGCCGCCGAAGACGCGAGTGTGGCCCGAGAGCGAAATGCCGTTCAGGATCGCACCCATGGCATGCTCACGCACACCAAAGTGCAAGATGCGTCCAGCCTTGGTTGGGGTCCAGTGCGCAACCTGCCACTTCTCTGGCACGAACGAGCCGCCGCCTTCGATGGTGGTGTTGTTGGACTCCGCCAGGTCCGCTGATCCACCCCAGAGTTCAGGCATGACCTTTGCGATGGCATTGATGACCTTGCCGCTGGCGGCACGGGTCGCGATCTCGGTACCAGCCTCGAAGACCGGAAGTGCAGCCTCCAGACCAGCTGGAAGCTTGCCGGCGATGAGGCGATCCAGTAGCTCAGCTTTTTCGGAGTTTTGAGACTTCCAATTCGCAAACTTTTGCTCCCAGTCACTTCTGGCTACTGCCGAGCGGGTGAAAAGCGAGCGGGTGTGATTGATTACCTCTTCAGAAACCTCAAAGCTCTGCTCTGGGTCGAAACCGAGTTCTTGCTTGAGTCCTGCCAGCTCCTCAGCTCCAAGCTTGGAACCGTGGATCTTGCCGGTGTTTTGCTTGCTCGGCGAGGGCCAACCGATGATGGTTCGAAGCGTAATGAGGGTTGGCTGGTCAGTGTTCGCCTTCGCCTGCTGGATTGCCTCGTATAACGCCGCAACATCCTCGTGGTAGTTGCCGTTCTTGCGCCAGTCCACCTCAAGGGTTTGCCAACCGTAGGCACGGTAGCGAGCCGCTACGTCCTCGGTGAAGGAAATGTCGGTGTCATCCTCGATAGAAATCTGGTTTGCGTCGTAAATCACGATCAGGTTGCCAAGGCCCTGGTGCCCAGCAATAGACGCTGATTCTGCGGAAACACCCTCTTGCACATCGCCATCTCCGGCGATTACATAGACAAAGTGGTCAAAGACCGACTCGCCGACCTTGGCGGTTGGGTCAAACAGTTCGCGCTCGAAGCGTGCCGACATGGCAAAGCCAGTCGCAGATGCCAAACCCTGACCAAGTGGGCCAGTGGTGATTTCGACTCCTGCGGTGTGGCCAAATTCTGGGTGTCCTGGAGTCTTCGAGCCCCAGGTTCGAAGCGCCTTGATGTCCTCTAGCTCCAACCCAAAACCACCGAGGTAAAGCTGGTTGTAGATGGTTAGCGAGGAGTGGCCAGCAGAGAGGATAAAGCGGTCTCGACCAATCCAACGGTCGTCTTTTGGATCGTGGCGCATTACCTTCTGAAACAGCAGGTAAGCGGCCGGTGCGAGTGAGATTGCGGTGCCCGGGTGGCCATTGCCAACCTTTTCAACTGCATCGGCAGCCAATACTTTGGCGGTCTTTACCGCCAGGTCATCAATCTTGTTCCATTCCAACATGTGGTTAGCCCAATTCTTCAGATTTTCAATAAGGGGATTGACGTGGCGGCGGTGCCTACGCGAATGCCTCAACTCTACAACGAATTGGGGTTTTGGCCCCTCCCGATTAGACTAATTCCCGAAATGACTCCCGACGCCAAATCTCCTGCTAAATCGCGCTTTGTAGCGAAGCTGAAGGCCTACTTTGCGCTTACAAAGCCAAGGGTTATTGAGCTGCTGCTAATTGCCACCGTGCCCACCATGATTTTGGCCGAGCGTGGCATGCCGTCGATTTGGTTAATCTTGGCAACTTTGTTCGGAGGTGCCCTGTCAGCTGGTAGCGCTAACGCTTTCAATTGCTACATCGATGCCGATATCGACAAGGTGATGGGCAGAACCAAAAACCGTCCTTTGGTCACCGGTGAGCTGACTCAAAAAGAAGCCTTGGTTTTCGCTTGGACGATTGGAATTCTTAGCGTCCTGTGGTTTGGACTTCTAATCAACTGGCTCAGCGCTCTTTTGTCGCTGGCAGCGATCTTGTTCTACGTCTTCATCTACACCCTGGGCCTAAAGCGCCGCACACCGCAGAACATTGTTTGGGGCGGAGCTGCCGGTGCTATGCCGGCGCTAATCGGCTGGGCAGCGGTTACCAACCAGGTTGAGCCAGCCGCCTGGGTGCTGTTCTTGATCGTGTTCCTTTGGACCCCACCGCACTACTGGCCACTATCGATGAAGTATCTGGAGGACTACCGCGATGCCGGAGTTCCGATGCTTCCGGTGGTAGCCAAAAACGAGGTGGTTGGTCGCCAAATCATTCTTTACGCTTGGGCATACTTTGCTTCCAGCTTGTTGCTTATTCCAGTTGCTCCTATGGGCTGGATCTACACGGTTGTCGCGGTAATCAGTGGACTGTGGTTTAGCTACGAGTCACACAGGCTATACAACGAGGCAAAGACCGGCATTCCAAAGAATCCGATGAAGCTTTTCCACATGTCGATCACCCACCTGACGCTGCTTTTCCTAGCGGTGGCAATCGATCCGCTGCTTTACATCAGCCTTTAATTTCTTCCAATCGAGCCAGCGATTCGTCGCGCTCCACGGAGTGATCCAGAATTGGCGCAGGATAGCCATTTGCCAGTCCATCGATGAGCTTCCAGGGCTCATGAACCTCTGGGCCAGCAATATGCCTGAGCTCAGGAATGTATTTGCGAACGTAATCACCGTTGGGGTCAAATTTGTAGCCCTGCAGCGTCGGGTTGAATACCCGATAGTAGGGGGAGGCGTCAGTTCCGCAACCCGCCGTCCACTGCCAACCGTGGGAGTTAGAAGCTGGATCAAAGTCGGTGAGCCACATCTCAAACCAGCGAGCGCCGACCTGCCACTCGATGTGGAGATC
>CAZKLA010000016.1:22377-23502 GCA_964553455.1 uncultured Aquiluna sp.
GCATGGCTTAGGTGAGAAGTTCCGGATAAGTCTGTGCGATTGCGATTCTCGCTGTAATCCATAAGAGCTCGCTTTTGGAACTTGCGCCAAGTTTCCAAAGCGAAGCCTTCCGAAGCCTTTATAGGCATTTTGCAGTCTGGGGACATTGAGGGCAGAACACCAGACCCCTGAACCCAGTCAACGCCGTCCAGATCCACCTGGAACGGCTTTTGACCGATGAATTGAACCCAGCGCTTGTAGAACGGTGTGTATACACGAAGCGGTGAGCCATCGTCCTTTCTGACTGTCCCCGGCTCCACTGCGTAATTGGAACCAACTAGCTGTAGCGAGATGCCTGCGGAATAGAGCGCTTCGGCAACCGCGGATTGCTCCAGCATGCCCCTGGTATCAAAGCTTCTGGTGGCAAAGATCAGCTTCACCCCGCGCTCTAGACATAAGCCCAGCAGTGCCTTGGCTGGATTTCCAGCGGCAACACTCAAGCCCTTGGGTAGCGAGTCGCTCAGGCTGCGTACTGAGGTGATTAGTGAGTTGCGACGTATGGGGGAGAGCTGGTCGAAATCCTCCGCAAACACGTAGCTGGCCAACACGGTGTCGCCGTCAGCTTTGGCACGGCCGACCGCCGCGGTCAGCGCTTCATTGTCTTGAACCCGAAGGTCCCTGCGAAACCAGAAAAGTATCGTCATCGATTAATTTTGCGGGCCGAGAGCACCTGGAAGGTGACCAGGGCGCTGAGGCTCGCCGCTCCAAACATGTGTATTCCAACTAGAAGAGCTGGAACACCGGTGCGGGCCTGATAAATTCCCACCGCAGCCTGCCAGAAAGTAACTAGCACGGTTAGCAGCAGAATCCTGGTCGCTAGGTCTCCCCACGGCTTTCTACTCAGTCGCCACTGGGCGATCAGCTGGATAAGCAGAAGACCAAACATTAGGTAGCCAGGGTAGGAGTGGTAGTGCTGCCAAATCTCGAGGTCCAGGCCATTGCGCGGTGTGTTTATGTCTCCAGCATGCGGACCGGCACCTGTCACCACGACGCCAATAGCAATTGTCACAAAGCTCACTAGGACGCTTGGCCAAGCTAGCAGCCGGTTTAGCGGGGCAATCTCTCCCGAGGGCTTTGGAAGTGCTC
>CAZKLA010000016.1:23602-24745 GCA_964553455.1 uncultured Aquiluna sp.
ACAACAATCAGCACCTGGGTGACCAGCGAGAGCCAGACGTAAAGTCGCAGCCTTGCCCTAGACACCAAGACGTTGAACCAAAGGTTTTTCAATAGCTGCAATCTCACTCCGAGTTAGGTTTACCTAATCGCTCCAAATCGACAGCGAATGCTAGTCTCTTGAGGCGCCATAGCAATTCTCCCACCAACTTTGGATACGGGAATACCAATTGCCAAGGTGGGTTGAACTTGTTGAAACCAGGAGGAAAATGTCCGAGAAAATCATTGACCGGCCAGAGCTTGACGAGCTGGGAAATTACGAATTTGGCTGGTCTGACAGCGATAAAGCGGGCGCAGCAGCCAAGCGTGGCATCAACGAAGACGTAGTCAAGGACATTTCTGGCAAGAAAAGCGAGCCGGATTGGATGCTGGAGCGTCGCCTGAAGGGCTACCAATACTTCTTGCAGAAGCCGATGCCAACCTGGGGATCAGACCTAAGTGGCATTGACTTTGACAACATCAAGTATTTTGTGCGCTCAACTGAGCGTCAGGCTGAGAGCTGGGAAGACCTTCCGGAAGACATTCGCCAGACCTACGAGCGCCTAGGCATCCCAGAGGCCGAGCGTCAGCGCCTAGTTGCTGGAGTTGCGGCTCAGTATGAGTCCGAAGTGGTTTACCACCAGATTCGTGAGGACCTTGAGGCACAGGGAGTTATCTTCCTTGACACCGACACCGCTTTGAAAGAGCACCCTGAGATCTTCCAGGAGTACTTCGGAACGGTTATTCCAACCGGAGACAACAAGTTTGCTGCGCTAAACACCGCGGTTTGGTCCGGAGGCTCATTTGTCTACGTTCCAAAGGGCGTAAAGGTTGAGATTCCGCTGCAGGCCTACTTCCGCATCAACACTGAGAACATGGGTCAGTTCGAAAGAACCCTGATCATCGCGGATGAAGACTCCTACGTTCACTACATCGAGGGCTGCACCGCTCCGATTTACCAGTCTGACTCGCTGCACTCCGCTGTCGTTGAGATCATCGTGAAGAAGAACGCTCGCGTTCGCTACACCACGATTCAGAACTGGTCCAACAACGTCTACAACCTGGTTACCAAGCGTGCCATCGCTCACGAGGGCGCGACCATGGAGTGGATCGATGGCAACATCGG